>DATMWH010000315.1:0-7721 GCA_035562615.1 Pseudomonas sp.
GACGGTCTGTTGACCTCCGGGGTTGTTGTTATTTCCGGCTGCTGCGCCTGACGGGCGATGTACTTGTCAATGATGATTCCGCACGCCTCGCACTCGATGGCTTTCACCTGCGCATGGCCGCATTTCGGGCAAGTCATCTGACCGGGGGCAGTCGCGGAAACCTCTGCTGGTGTGTCGTCATGCTCTTCGGTGGCAACCAGACTCAGGCTGGCTGCCAGGTCGGTTTCCTTGTGTACCAGAGCACCTGCATTGCGCAAGGCGGCTACGTACTTGTCGGCATCAATTTCTTTGAGTTCGCGCTTTAAGGCAACCGGTCTGCCGGTGAACAGGCTGTCAATCTTGCTCAGATCGCTCTTGAAGAGTGTCGCCAGATTGCTCCTGACGGTATCGGGGGCGAAGCCCGGCATCAGTTCACCGGAGAAGACAACCTTGAACATGGGATCAGCCATCGGGACTTCCTTATCTGCAGGGAATGATTGGAGTTGTCGCGAAGACTAATGCGACTGTTGTCTGGAATACAACGGCAGGATGCTAGAACGGTTTGACCACCACCAGTATGACGATAACGATCAGGAACAGGACCGGCACTTCATTGAACCACCGATAGAACACGTGACTACGGCGATTTTCGCCGCGTGCAAAGCGCTTGAGTTGTTTGCCGCAGATGAAGTGGTAGGCAATCAGCAGGGTGACCAGCGCCAGCTTGGCGTGCATCCAGCCCATCTGCAGCCACCCCGGATTCAGCTGCAGCAGCCATAAACCCAGCACTACGGTCAGTATCATCGAGGGTGTCATGATTCCCCGGTAGAGCTTTCGCTCCATGATGATAAAGCGGGCTTTACTTGGTTCGTCCTCACTCATGGCGTGGTAGACAAACAGTCTGGGCAAGTAGAAAAGGGCGGCAAACCAACAGATTACGGCAATGATATGCAGGGCTTTTATCCACAGGTAAATCATTCATGGACTCCAGGTGGGGTGTGCTTTGCGGTTATTGAAACGCCAATCTGGTGCGGATTTGGCAGAAAAAGACGCCTCAGCTGTCAGGTCGTAACCTTGTCCGCTCGCGAGTGGCTGGCGCATAGTCTGACTACTTTGCCTTGCAGCGATGTATTTGGCCACTCAGAACAAGAGAGCACCTCATGAACAGTTCCACACCCCAAGGACTTGAGATTCATCCGCGCCGATTACAGGCGGCGCTGCCTGCGCAGATGCAGCGTCACTGGCATGGTGGTGACGCGTTCAAAAGCCATCTGTTCAATGCCATGTCTGTGTTGTTTCCCGAAGGTGAGCGCTTTTTCATTCATTCGGTCAGGCATTTCCGTGAACAGATCAAGGATCCGTTACTGCTTGAGCAGATTCGCGGTTTTATTGGCCAGGAAGGCCATCACAGTCGAGAGCACGAGCTCTACAACCAGCGTCTTCGTGAAATGGGATATGACGTCGATTACCTTGAGCGCGGAGTGAAGAGACGTATTGCTTTTATCAAAAAGCGTTTCTCGCCGGAGGCCATGCTGGCTGGAACCTGCGCAGTTGAGCACTTCACGGCGATTCTCGGTGACGTGTTGCTGACCAATCCGCGCATGCTTGAGGGCGCTGATCCGCAAATGGCGCGTTTATGGCGCTGGCATGCGCTGGAGGAGACTGAGCACAAGTCCGTGGCATTCGACATGTTCATGCAGGTCTGTGGTGACCGCAAAATGCTGGGTAAAGCGATGCGGCGCAGTACGTTCTTTTTCATGCTCGACACCACCAGAGGGCTGATTCATATGCTCAAGCGCGATGGTCTGCTGTGGAACTGGCGTGTCTGGCGTGATGGCATCAGCTGGCTATGGGGCAAGCAGGGAGTTTTCCGTCCGCTGGTGGGTGTGTATATGGATTTCTATCGCGACGGCTTTCACCCCTGGCAGCATGACAATATGCATCTGGTTGAGCAGTATCGCCCTGACTATGAGCAGGATGCGGCTCTCGCCAGCTAGCGTTCTCAGGGTCTCCTGCCCTGTTTCGGCCAATCGGCACGTCTGATTTTACCTGTATGGTTGGCCATATCCTCTGTGGGCTTTATCATCTGCGCCTTTTCTGCTTCTGCTAGAGGTGCGGCTTATGATCAAGGTCGGTATTGTCGGTGGCACGGGTTACACCGGCGTGGAGTTGCTCCGCCTGCTTGCTCAACACACACAGGCTGATGTAGCGGTCATCACCTCGCGCTCCGAAGCGGGCATTTGTGTTGCGGATATGTATCCGAGCTTGCGCGGTCATTACGATCATCTCAGATTCACTGTTCCTGATAGCGCAACCCTTGGCGCCTGTGATGTGGTGTTTTTCGCCACGCCGCATGGCGTTGCCCATGCGCTGGCCGGAGAGTTGCTGACGGCTGGAACGCGGGTCATCGACCTGTCTGCGGACTTTCGTCTTGAGGATGCCCAGGAGTGGGCCAAATGGTATGGGCAACCCCACGGCGCGCCGGAGTTGCTGAGCGAGGCGGTTTATGGTCTTCCCGAAGTCAACCGTGAAGCTATTCGTTCGGCGCGGCTGATTGCAGTTCCCGGATGCTATCCAACGGCTACTCAGTTGGGTCTGATTCCCTTGCTTGAGGCGGGTCTGGCTGATCCGCGGCAGTTGATTGCTAATTGTGCTTCCGGGGTCAGTGGTGCGGGGCGTGGTGCAAAAGTGGGTTCGTTACTGTGCGAAACCAGCGAGAGTTTGATGGCCTATGCGGTCAAGGGCCACCGGCATTTGCCGGAAATCAGTCAGGGCTTGCGGCGTGCGGCGGGTGCAACTGTTGGCTTGACCTTTGTTCCGCATCTGGCACCGATGATTCGCGGTATCCATGCAACCTTGTATGCCAGCGTTGGCGATCATTCAGTGGACTTGCAGGCGCTGTACGAGCGTCGATATGCCGACGAGCCTTTTGTCGATGTTATGCCTGCTGGCAGTCACCCGGAAACCCGCAGTGTGCGTGGTGCAAATGTCTGCCGGATTGCCGTGCATCGGCCGCAGGGCGGTGATCTGGTGGTCGTTCTTTCAGTTATCGACAATCTGGTTAAGGGCGCTTCCGGTCAGGCAATTCAAAACATGAACATCATGTTTGGCCTTGATGAGCGGCTGGGGTTGGCGCACGCAGCCCTGATGCCGTAAAGCCCTAATAATAGTTGACCAGTTTTGTCGGAAAATAAGATAATGCTGTTGATTTGAATCGTTTGCGTTTTCGCTGGAGATGCCAAGCATGACCGTTGAAACCTTCATCCCTACGCCGCTGGTGTTCACTGCTGCTGCGGCAAGCAAGGTGAAGACTCTCGTGGAAGAAGAGGGGAACCCTCGGCTGCGTTTGAGGGTTTTTGTCACGGGTGGAGGTTGCTCGGGCTTTCAGTATGGCTTCACCTTCGATGATGAGCTGGCTGATGACGACACGCTGGTTGAACGCGAAGGGGTTAACTTGGTGGTTGACTCCATGAGCTTCCAGTATCTGGCTGGCGCTGAGGTGGACTATCAGGAAGGGTTGGAAGGGTCTCGTTTCGTCATTAATAACCCTAACGCCTCAAGCACCTGCGGTTGCGGCTCGTCGTTCTCCATTTGACCAGCCCATTCCCGGATTCCACGCCAGACAATCAATTCATGCGGGATAGATAGCCCCGAGTACGCGCAGCCCGGCAGCCCCTGTCACGCTGGGTACATTCCCCGGAATGTGTTCCAGGCAACAATGAGCCAGCCAGGCAAAAGCCATTGCTTCAACCCAATCCGGCGGAACTCCTCGGTGTGCCGTGCTTGCTACGGTGCAATCCGGTAATAGCTGCCCAAGTCGGTTCATCAGCGTTGTATTGTGCGCGCCACCGCCACACACCAACAGTTCGCGCGTATCCGGTTGCGTGGCAAGCACCGACTGGCAAATGCTTTGTGCGGTTAGTTCGAGCAATGTGCGCTGAACATCTTCTGGTCTGATGGGGGGGAGGGCGGCCAACTGGCTGTTCAGCCAAGCCAGATTGAACAGTTCTCGCCCGGTACTTTTGGGGCCGCGGGTGTGAAAAAACGGCTCGGACATCATCCTCGCGTAAAGGGCGCTGTTTACTGAGCCTCGGGCTGCCCAGCTACCATTACAGTCGTAGTGTTGGCCCTTATGGCAAGTTATCCACGCATCCATCAGCACATTGCCCGGACCACAATCGAATCCGCGTACAGTCATCTCAGTGTCAAGCATGCTGATGTTGGAAAAACCACCGATGTTTAGTACCGCACAAGAGTGGTTGTGGAGAAACAGCTCGCGGTGGAAGGCGGGAACCAGCGGTGCGCCTTGTCCGCCTGCAGCGATATCGCGTCTACGAAAGTCGCTGACTACGCATATCTCCGTCAGTTCAGCCAGTAAAGCGGGATTGCCGATCTGAATGGAGAAGCCGCGAGCGGGTTCGTGCCGGACGGTCTGTCCATGGCTGCCTATGGCGCGAATATCCTTCGGCGAAATCCTTTCACGGGCCAGTAATGTTCTTACGCCATTGGCCACCAGCGTCACCCACTGGTTCTCCACCATGGAGCTGCGTGCCAGTTCATCGTCACCCGGTTGGCAAAGGCTGAGGATATCCGCCCGCAATGTGTCGGGCATGGGTAGGTATAGCGATGCCGTCAGTACAGGGTGCGTTGTTTGCTCTATCAGCGCGATGTCTACGCCATCCAGGCTGGTTCCGGACATTACACCTAGATAATGCGGCATGTTTATGGCCTGTTGACGGCCAGGGCTGTGGACTTTTCCTGATCCATTCGCGCCATAAGAGGCTGACTCATTTTAATGAATTTGGCTTTGTCGGCGCTGGCGATCGGGTCTGCCATCAGCTTTTTCTGCGCCAGAGGGTCTACATGGCGTCCATTGATCTGGAATTCGTAATGTAAGTGCGGCCCTGTGGACAAGCCAGTAGTGCCGATATAGCCGATGACCTGACCTTGCTTTACCGGGGTGCCGTTGCGGATTCCCTTGGCGAAGCCATTCATGTGCGCGTAGAGCGTTTGATAGCTGTTGCCGTGTCGGAGAATCACGGTGTTGCCATAGCCGCCTTTACGGCCGGCGAGAATAACTTTACCGTCGCCGGCGGCTCTAATCGGCGTGCCGCGCGGGGCGGCATAATCAACCCCCTGGTGGGCGCGAATCTTGTTCAGTATTGGATGCCTGCGGCCGCTGGAAAACCGCGAGCTAATACGGGCGAAATCTACCGGGGTACGCAAAAAGGCTTTGCGCAGACTCATTCCTTGCGCGTTGTAGTAACTGCTGGAACCTTGTTTGTTGGTGAAGCGAACGGCTGTGTAAGCTTTGCCTCGGTTGGTAAAGCGCGCAGCCAGAATGTTTCCTGTGCCAACCACCTTGCCTTCGACAACTTTTTCCTCGTAGATAACTTCGAACTGATCGCCTTTGACAATGTCCTGCGCAAAGTCGATGTCATAGCCAAATACGTTAGCCATATCCAGCGTAAGACCGTAAGGCAGTCCGGCATTCTTCGCCGATACAAACAGAGAGCTGTTGATGACGCCATACGCGTACTTTGATCGAATGGCTGGCTTCACTAGGTCGCGCTTGAAGGTGAAACCTTTCTCCGAGCGTTTTAGGCTTACGCTTTCCAGGCTGCTGATTTTTGAGCGCAATTCGATCAGCTCACCTGAGTTAGTAAGGTCAAACTCGAAGATCTGCCCCACTTTCAACTGACTGAGCTTGCGCGCTTCCTTGCTGCTGGAAAGCGCGTCATGCAAGGTTTCGGCTGATAGGCCGGCTTTGCTGAAGATGGTTGAAAGTGTGTCGCCCTTTACGGTGTTAATCGTGACCTTTCCAGAATCCAGGGTGACAGGCTTGGTTTGGTTTAGCGGATTGTCGTTGCGCTGGTCTGCTTGTGTCGCGTTCGAGATGCGGGTTGCCTGAGGACTATCAGTAAAAGGTGACGTATGGCTATCGCTGTCGTCTGAAAATGACAGTGATTGCATAGTTGAGGCTTCGTTGGGCGTGGAGGGCTTATCCAGCTCCAGGCTAATAAATGTCTTTTTGGCCTCAACTTCGCCGGATGGGAAAATCAGCAGTGTCAGGCTTAGGAGTGCAGCAATACCGCTTGCGGCCAGCAAATGGCCCTTGGGGTATGGCGGAGCTTTTTTTAGAAGGTGCGTCATGTACTACCGAGTATGCAAAAGGTATGGCCTAACTGCTTAAAATATAATCAAAATCTGTATCGGGCAACCTTAAAAGTGTTACGTCATGAAGCGTGCGGACCTGCTTGGAGGGTTCGGCCTTGAATTTAGTGCTCGATCTTGTATGGTTGGTTCCCTTTTATTTTGCCTGGTTGAGAGACGGTGATGATGTCGGTAAGTGAGCAGTTGGCGCAAATAAAGCGCGGCGCTGATGAGTTGTTGGTCGAGGCCGACCTTGTGGAAAAGCTCAAGCGTGGCCAGCCGCTGCGTATCAAGGCTGGCTTTGACCCGACAGCCCCCGATCTGCATCTCGGGCATACGGTGCTGATCAATAAGTTGCGGCAGTTCCAGGATCTGGGTCATCAGGTCATATTTCTGATAGGTGACTTTACTGGGATGATTGGTGATCCGAGTGGAAAAAGTGCCACCCGCCCGCCGCTCACACGCGAGCAAGTGCTGCAGAACGCTGAAACCTACAAAGAGCAGGTTTTCAAAATTCTTGATCCGGCGAAAACTGAAGTGGCGTTTAATTCAAGTTGGATGGATCAGCTCAGCCCTGCTGAATTTATTCGACTGTCTTCTTTATATACGGTTGCGCGGATGCTGGAGCGAGACGACTTCAGCAAGCGCTATGCAGGCAACCAGTCCATCGCTATTCACGAATTTCTCTATCCTTTGGTCCAGGGGTATGACTCGGTAGCGCTGCGGGCGGATGTTGAGCTTGGCGGTACAGATCAAAAGTTCAATTTACTGATGGGGCGTGAGCTTCAGCGCGCTTATGGGCAGGAGGCTCAGGTTGTCCTCACCATGCCGCTGCTCGAGGGGCTGGATGGCGTCAAGAAGATGTCAAAGTCATTAGGCAACTATGTGGGCATCCAGGAAGCGCCGGGAGTCATGTACAGCAAGTTGGTTTCCATTCCTGACTCTCTGATGTGGCGTTACTTTGAGCTGTTAAGTTTTCGCTCAATGGAAGAGATTGCGGCTCTGCGAGATGACGTTGAGCGCGGTGCAAATCCTCGGGACATCAAAATCAAACTCGCTGAGGAGATTGTTGCAAGATTTCATGGTGATGAAGCGGCATTGAATGCACATCGCTCTGCCGGCAATCGAATGAAGGATGGCGAGTTGCCGGATGATCTGCCTGAGGTTGTGGTGTCTTCTGTGGAGGATCTGCCGATTTCTGCACTCCTTAATAAGGCTGCTTTGGTAAAGAACGCGGCTATGGCTCGTGATCTTCTTGGCGCTGGCGGGGTCAGGGTGGATGGGGTGGCGGTGGATCGCTCGTACGTGTTCAAGTTGGGCGCTACGCATGTCTGTCAGGCGGGTAAGAAGTCCTTTGCGCGCGTCACGCTGAAGATGGATCCTGCTTCATAGCTAGTCCCGCTAAATATTCAGGCGTTAGCTGTTGACAGGGTGTTTTAAGTCTGTATAATTCGCCTCCCGTTACCGGCATGGAGGTTTCATGCGGATAGCGCAAGCGGTTGAGAAGAAAAGAAAAAATCTTCAAAATAGGCTTGACGGATGTAAAGGCTGCTGTAGAATGCGCGGCCTTGGTTGAGACGAACGAATCA
>DATMWH010000316.1:0-5195 GCA_035562615.1 Pseudomonas sp.
TTGCGCCCGACCTGGCGGCGGATTGATTTCCTGCGCAGCGGCGAACCGGGTTTGAACGCGGTGGACAGGCACTGGGCGTTGTCCACCAGCTCCATTTCAATGATGCGGCGCGAGCTGACGAACACTTCCGGCACATACCAGCCATCGGCTTCCCTTGTGCGCTGGGCAAAACGTGTCTGGTTCAATGCTTCGGACTCGAAGTCCAGTTCACAGTTGAAGCCTTCGACGAACACATCGATCTGATCCAGCCAGGAGTTGAAAAACGGGGCCAGTTTCGAGTGCGGTGCCCAGTAGTGACTGCTGACGATGGCCAATTTGATAACGGTTTTGCCAATCAGGAACTCGCGCGCCAGGTTGTGCCGGCCGACCTTGACCACTACCGGAACCAGATGGCGCTGGCCCTTGCGGGTGGGTTTCATCGGTTTCTGCGCGATGTAGACCGAGGCGATCGAGCCGGACTTCAGGGGCTTGCTGGCATCGAAGCCGAAATAGCGGTCGCCGGGTAACTCGCCGAAACATTCGATGAAGGCCTTTTCCACCTCTTCGGCGGTCATCGGGTCTACGTCTTCGCGGAACACGGCAAGTGATTCGGCCATTTCCTGCGGCAGGAAATCCGAGTTGGAAGCCGCTACCTGAGCCATCTTGATGAACAGCGGGCCGAACTCGCGGACCATCTGCGCCACCACTTCGGCCTGACCTTTGAGATCCTCGGGGTCTACCTCGAAAAACAGGCGGACGAAGCGCAGGGCGCGGATCTGCCGTTTGAAGATCGCCAGGTCTTCACGCACTACGTGGGCGCTGAGGGCGATTTCGCGCAATTTGCGGTCGTTGATCTTGCGCAAGGCCTTGAGCTGGTTGATCAGCACGGTGATCAGCGGTTCGTAGGCGGTCAACAGGATGCGGGCCACGTCCAGACTGACTTCACCCAGACCGCGCAGCTCGGGTTCACTCATCAGCTCGTCGAAGAAGCGCCAGAACTCTTCGGTGACTTCCTTGGGAATGTTGATCAGGCTGCGTTTGTGCACCTGATCGACGAGAAAGCGGATCAGGTCTTCCGTGCTGCTCTCGTTGGGCAGCATGCGGCGCTCGCGCATGCGCTCGGTGAGTATGCGTAACTGACCGACCAGCGGATGCTGGCTGATGGCGTCAAACAGGCCGTCGATGACCTCGTGCAGCTGCACTTCGGTCACCTCATCGGCGGTGTTGAGCAGCTCGATCAGCGGCCCGAGGGCCTTGATGATGCGCGCCAGTCCGATGGTCATCTCGCCGGTGGTGCGCAACGCCAATTGCGCCCGGTCCTTGAGCACGGGCAGAAATTCGCCAAAGCTCAGCGTTTCATCAGCAGGGATGGGCTTGGGGGCGCGTGGCATCAGGGTATCCGGGGAAATGTCGACAGTGCCGGTCAATGCAACCGGCAGCAAACAGGAGCAGGTGGGCGGGCATTTTGGCCCAAGCCCGGGATAAAAGTAAGGGCCGCTTATCAGGCAGCGCAGTGCTCGTCGAATCTGTCGTTGCCTGGCCTGATCAGGGGTTAATAACGCACTCCGGGCGGCGGGCTGAAGGAGTCCAGTGTGTTGAGGTAGGCGGCGCGGGCAAAGCGGCTGGGGTCGGACTGATTCTTCTGGCTCAACGCACCTTTGAGCTGGCTAACGGAGTGGTATTCATGCTGCTCCATCCAGCTCTGGATCCCCTGCAGCACCTCGCCCAGCACCTGCGGCCCGCGTTGCAGCAGGGCGCTGGCCATGTGCACCGCATCCGCCCCGGCGAGCAGCATCTTCAGTGCATCGTCGGCGCTATGCACACCGCCGGTAGCCGCCAGGCTCAGGTTGCTGCGGCCATGCAGGACGGCGATCCAGCGCATGGTCAGCAAGGCATCGGCAGAGCGTGACAACTGCACGCTGTCGACGATGCGCAGGGTTTGCAGGTCGATATCCGGCTGGAAGAAGCGGTTGAACAGGGAAACACCGGCGGCCCCGGCGGTTTGCGCCTGCTGGACAAAATGCGGCAGCGAGGAGAAGAACGGCGAGAGTTTCAGGCAGATCGGAATCTGCACGGTGGT
The DNA here is from genome assembly GCA_035562615.1 of Pseudomonas sp. Classification (GTDB taxonomy): domain Bacteria; phylum Pseudomonadota; class Gammaproteobacteria; order Pseudomonadales; family Pseudomonadaceae; genus Aquipseudomonas. The sequence continues at coordinate 2,060 of DATMWH010000316.1, forward strand.
TTTCAGTGCACGCAGCAGCGCCAGATACTGCTCTTCCTGTTCGGCGCCGCTGGTGTGTGGGTCGCACGGCATAAACCAGCTGTTGAGCTCCAGCGCGTCGGCGCCGGCCGCCTGGATTTCCCGACCCAGTTCCAGCCAGCCGCCGGGGGTGGTGCCGTTCAGGCTGGCGATCAGCGGGATCGACAGGCGTTGCTTGAGCTGGCTGACCTGCTCCAGATAGTGGTCGAGCTTGCTCTGGTAGCTGTCACGCAGCGGCAGATGACCGGACGATTCGCCGAAACTGTCCGGGTTGAGCAGGAACCGATCGAGCATCTGCTCCTCGTGGCGGACCTCTTCTTCAAACAGCGAGTGCAGGACAATCGCTGCCGCCCCGGCGTCTTCCAGATGCAGCAGCGGGTCGAGCTTGTGGCTGAGCGGGCTGGAGGAGGGCACCAGCGGGTTTTTCAGCGACAGCCCGAGATAGGTGGTGGACAGATCAGGCATTGTGTTCTCCCGCTTGCGTGCTGCTTTGCGCATCAACTGTGGTTTCCGGCAGGTTCAGCCCGGCCAGTTCAACGTATTCCTGATGGCGCAGGCGCGCATCACGGCCGGATTGCGCCATAAAGCGTGCCGCGGCTTCCGGTTGCTGGCGCTCAAGGACGGTAAAGCGCGCCTCGTTGCCGGCAAAGTCGCGGAACGGCAGGCTCGGCGCAGCACTGTCGACGGTCAGCGGATTGAGGCCACGTTTGCGCCGGCGTGGGTCATAACGCAGCAGCGACCAGTGCCCGGTCTTCACCGCCAGATCCTGTTGGGTCAGGTTGTGCGACAGGTCGACGCCATGGGCGATGCACGGGCTGTAGGCAATGATGATGGAAACGCCGGGATAGCTTTCGGCATCCAGAAAGGCCTTCAGCGTATGGGTGTCCTTGGCGCCATAGGCCACCTTGGCCACGTAGACGTTCTCGTAGTCCATGGCGATGCGCGCCAGGTCCTTCTTGCGGTTGGGTTTGCCGCCGGCGGCAAACTTGGCTACCGCGCCCAGCGGCGTGGACTTGGAGTTCTGCCCGCCAGTATTGGAATAGACCTCGGTATCCAGCACCAGGATGTTCACGTCCTCACCGGAAGACAGCACATGATCGAGGCCGCCGAAACCGATGTCGTAGGCCCAGCCGTCGCCGCCGACGATCCATACGCTACGGCGGATCAGGTTGTCGGCCATCGCTGCCAGTGCGCGCGCCTCTGGCGTGTCGAGTTGCGTCAGACGCTGACGCAGAGCACTGACGCGCTCGCGCTGCTCCTGAATGCCGGCCTCGTCAGACTGATCCGCGCCGAGCAATGCCTCGACCCACTCGCGGCCCAGTTCCGGTTCCAGCGCGCGTAACTGGGTGGCGGCTGCCGTGGCCAGTTGATTGCTGGCCAGGCGCATGCCCAGACCGAATTCCGCATTGTCTTCAAACAGCGAATTGCTCCAGGCCGGTCCGCGACCTTCGGCGTTGCTGGTGTAGGGCGTAGTCGGCAGGTTGCCGCCGTAGATCGACGAGCAGCCGGTGGCGTTGGCGATCAGCATGCGATCACCAAACAGCTGGGTGGCCAGACGGATATACGGGGTTTCGCCGCAGCCGACGCAGGCACCGGAGAACTCGAACAGCGGCTCCAGCAGCATCGATCCGGGAATCGTGCTGTGCTTGGCCAGCCGTCGATCGTAGTCCGGCAGGGACAGGAAAAAGGCCCAGTTGGCCGCTTCCGCCGCGCGCAGGGGCGGCTGGTCGGCCATGTTCAGCGCCTTGCGCGAGATGTTCGACTTGTCGCGGATCGGGCAGACGTCCACGCACAGGGTGCAGCCGGTGCAATCTTCCGGCGCCACCTGATAACTCATCAGCAGGCCGTCGGCAAAATCCTTGCTGCGCGGTTGCATGCTCTTGAAGGTCGCGGGTGCCTGCGCGGCGAGTTCAGCCGGGAACACTTTGGCGCGGATCGCCGAGTGCGGGCAGACGAACACGCACTTGCCGCACTGGGTGCACAGGTCGGTTTCCAGCACCGGAATCTGTAAGGCCAGATTGCGTTTTTCATATTTTGCGGTGCCGGTGGGCCAGCTGCCGTCAGCCGGAAACAGCGACACCGGCAGGCTGTCGCCATGCCCGGCGATCATCGGCAGGGTCAGGTCGCGGACAAAGTCGGTGACGTCGTGCAGCGCAATCCGCTCAGCTTTATGGGCAGGTGCGCAGACGACCTGAGGCAGTTCGATCTGCTGCAGGCTGGCGAGGGTCTGGTCGATGGCCCGGTAATTCAGTTCGGCGATGCGCCGGCCCTTGCGCCCATAGGTCTTCTCGACGGCGTGCTTGATCGCGGCAAGCGCCTTGTCCTGCGGCAGGATGCCGGAAATGGCGAAGAAGCAGGTTTGCATCACGGTATTGATACGCCGCCCCATGCCGGCTTCCTCGGCCACCCGGTAGGCATCGATCAGGAAAAACCGCACTTGCTTGTCGAGCATCTGTTGCTGCATGGCTTCCGGCAGGCTGGCCCAGACTTCGCAAGCCGGCAAGCTGCTGTTGAGCAGGAATACCGCACCCGGCGCGGCATGCCGCAGCAGATCGTGAGTCTCGAGAAAGTTCGGCTGATGACAGGCCACGAAGCGCGCATCGCCATCGCCGGTCAGGTAAGCGGAGCGGATCTTCTGCGGGCCGAAGCGCAGGTGCGAAACGGTCATGGCGCCGGATTTCTTCGAGTCGTAGACGAAATAGCCCTGGGCATGCAGGTCGGTTTCGTCACCGATGATCTTGATCGAGTTCTTGTTGGCCGACACCGTGCCGTCCGAGCCCAGACCGTAGAACACCGCGCAGAAGGCTTCGCGCGCGGCATCCGTGCGGAAGGTCGCGTCCCAGGGCAGTGACAGGTTGCTCAGGTCATCATGAATGCCCAGGGTGAACTGGCGCGGGCTCGCCGGGTTGCCGAGTGCGGCGAAGGTGGCCACCACCATGGCCGGATTGAATTCCTTGGAGCCCAGTCCGTAACGCCCACCGAGTACCCGTGGCATCCGCGTAAAGCGCGGTTGCGGGTTGGCCTGATCTTCCGCGAGAGCGGTCAGTACATCCTTGTACAGCGGTTCGCCAGCGGCACCCGGTTCCTTGCAGCGGTCCAGCACGGCAATGCTGCGGGT
>DATMWH010000317.1:0-10055 GCA_035562615.1 Pseudomonas sp.
CATTCTGCGCGCACGCAGATTATCCCAGGCCACGGTCAAGAACATGCACCAAAACCTGACCTTCGCCTTTCTCTATAACTCAATGGGCATACCGCTTGCTGCGGGTCTGCTGTATCCACTCACCGGTCATTTGCTGTCACCCATGATTGCAGCGTTGGCTATGAGCGTGAGTTCGGCGTCTGTGGTGTTTAACGCCTTGCGCCTGCGTAATGCACGGATTGATCAGGACTGAATACAGTGCTTGACCGTCAAGAATGAACAGGATGCCGAATCTGACATTTCAGTTACTCGCTCCAAATCAGACACGCTTAAAGGAGGAAATCGTAATGCCAGCTAAGCAGATACTGAAATTTAATAACGCGTGGCGAGCGTATTGGGCAGTTATGCCTGAAAGTTGATTACCGCTTAAATTCAATCATGGAGCGCTGCTATCAGGGACATGCTGATTATCAGCGAGGCGTCTTTAAATAGGAGGCGGTTAGATCAACCGAACCACATCGATTCTATAGAGCGAAATACTGTAATAGGCGTGGATAAAATCTACGCTTGATGGCGAATTAATTAACTTGAATGGAGTAGTAAAATGAATAAGAAAATGTTGTTCCTGTCCGCACTGATAATAACTTCTATGTCAGCCTTCGCTGCGGACCAGACCATGCAAATGGGGGATCACGGATCACTGTCTCCCGCATCGCAAGAACTGGTGACGGATATGATGAGCATGCACGATGACATGATGGCGGGAGTGATGTCTTCTGATCCTGATGTCGCCTTCGCTAAAGGGATGATTGCTCACCATCAAGGTGCTATTAAAATGTCGCAAACGCAGCTCAAATTCGGCAAAGATCCTGAAATGAGAAAGTTGGCAGAAGACATCATAAAAGCCCAGCAACCTGAAATCGATCAGATGCAAAAATGGCTAAAAACTCACCAAAACCAATAAGACGGTTTTAGATTTGCGGTGCAACTAATCGGGTTCCCGCAGAACTGAGTGCAACACCTTAACCTTTAGGTAAGGTGTTGCAATGTCTTATCACCAATCCAGTATTTGAATAGCCCTTAATTTCGTAGACACCTTCAAGCTTTAAATCAAGGCCCACTAGGAGGTGAATCGCCCAGAGTTCCGGCTCACTTTTGATGGGCTGCTTTTGGCCGATTCTTGCCAGTTGCGACCGGCTGCTATGGGTCGCTTGCAGCCCTTTGTTGCCAATCTGACGAATGATCCCAGAGCGTCACCTGCGATCCCCCATCAGGTTCAAATAACTGGTCAAATGGCGGTCAAGTCAGATGCAATTTCGCAAGCACGAGGGAATAACTCCCTAACAAAAAGCCCCGCATCAGCGGGGCTTTTTGTTATTGGCGGCGACTCAGACCAGCGACATCAGCGCCTCGCGGCTGAACGGCAGGATGTCGTCCTGACGGCCATCGCGGACTTTGACTGCCCAGTCCGGATCCACCAGCAGGGCACGGCCAACGGCTACCAGATCGAACTCCTGATTGTTCAGGCGGGTCAGCAGGGCACCCAGATCGGCTGGCTTGGCCACCTTGTCGGTGTTGACCATGAACTGCAGGAATTCGCCATCCAGCCCGACGCTGCCCACGGTGATAGTCGGCTTGCCGGTGAGCTGGCGGGTCCAACCGGCCAGATTGAGCTCAGAACCGTCGAACTCGGGTTCCCAGAAACGGCGCGTCGAGCAGTGGAAGATATCCACGCCAGCGTCCGACAACGGCTTGAGGAACTCGCCCAAACCTTCCGGGGTTTGCACCAGCCGCGCAGTGTAGTCCTGCTGCTTCCACTGCGAGAAGCGCAGAATGATCGGGAAATCCGGGCCGACAGCCGCACGCACGGCCGTGATCAGTTCGATGGCAAAGCGCGAACGGTTGGCCAGGCTGCCACCGTACTCATCGGTACGCTGGTTGGTGCCTTCCCAGAAGAACTGGTCGATCAGATAGCCGTGGGCACCATGGATTTCCACGCCATCCATGCCAATCGCCTTGGCATCGGCAGCGGCCTGAGCAAAGGCGGCGATGGTTTCGTCGATATCGGCCTTGCTCATGCCGTGGACAACTTCCTTGCCGTCCTTGAGTTTTTCCATCGGCCCGTAACCCGGCACGCTGGCGTCGGGCTCGGTGCCGAGCTTGCGCACGTTACCCACATGCCACAACTGAGGAACGATCTTGCCGCCTTCGGCGTGCACCGCCTCCACCACTTTTTTCCAGCCAGCCAGTGCATCTTCGCCATAGAAGCGCGGCACGTTCGGGTAGCCGTTGGCGGCCTTGTGGCCAACCGTGGTGCCCTCGGTGATGATCAGGCCAACACCGGCCGCCGCGCGACGGCGGTAGTACTCGATGACCTTGCTGTTGGGCACGCCACCGGGCGAAAACGAACGGGTCATCGGCGCCATCACCACGCGGGTCGGCAGTTCCAGCGTACCAAGACGGAAGGGTTCAAACAGTGCAGCGACAGAAGCAGTCATGGGATTTCCTTGAACGGTAGAGGTGGGATAGATCAGGCCGAGAGCAACAGCTCCAGGCGTTTTACGAAAGCGGAAACAGGTTCGGTCCGGCTGCCAACCTTGAGCCGGGTCAGTACACCCTGCCAGGCATTGGCAATGAAGGCCGCGAGGTTGGCGCAATCTTCCCCGGGCGCCAGTTCACCGGCGGCCTGCGCCTCCTCCAGACAGCGCTGCAGGATCAGCACGGACTGCTGCAGGATGGCCTCGACCTGCTCGCCAATGGCCGGCAACAACTCGCTCATCTCGAAACTCAGACTGCCAATGAAGCAGTGGTACTCCAGCCGCTCCTGCTGGCTGAAATGCGCCAGCAGCTCGCCGTAGTAAGCCAGGATGCGCGCACGCGGGCTCAGTGCCGGATTGCTCAGCGCCAGCGCGTACCGCTCCAGCCGAGGCTGATAGGTGAACGTCAGTGCCTGCAGGGCAAAGTCTTCCTTGCTGGCGAAGTAGTGGTAGAACGAGCCTTTCGGAATGCCGGCGGCCTGCACGATTTCCAGCACGCCGGTGCCGTGATAACCCCGACGGGTCATCACCTGGGAACCTTTGGCGAGGATCAGCTCACGCTTGTCGAGTCGGATGGTGTTTTTCATGACGCAAGAATATGACCGGTCGTCTCGCCAGCCCAGCACTATTGATTTGGGTGATTTTCTTGTATGCGTAATGAGCCAACTCACTATTGAGCAGGCCCGGTAATGTCTTGCTTTTGTAGGGTGGGTTAGGCCAAAGGCCGTAACCCACCAACCAGCCGCGAGGCTGGCAAAAACGACGCCTTTGGCATCGCTGGCGGGTTACGGCCTTTGGCCTAACCCGCTCTACAACAGCCTCCAAGATGGGTATGCAGGGGCTACAACCACGTCACATGCTGCTCCAGCGGAAAGCGCAGGCGCGGGTTGTAGATGCCTTTCTCGCCTTGCCGGCCGACCGCCAGCAGCATGATGGGCAAGGCCTGGCGCGGAATATCCAGCACCTTGCGCAGACGCGGCTCATCGAAGCCTTCCATCGGGCAGGTGGCATAGCCATGACTCTGGAAGGCCAGCATCAGGTTTTCCGCAGCCAGTGCGGTGGATTTGACCGCCCACAGGCGCATCTGCGCCTTGCTGTTGGGGGTGCGCATCAAGGGTTTGCGCAGGGCCAGCACGCGCACCAGTTGGCGCTTGAACAGCCCGAGCAAGCCCAGCGGCCCCTGGTTGTACTGGAACGGCGCAGTCTTGGCGTAGAAGCTGCGGATACGCGCTGGCACTTCGGGTTCGGGCCAATAAGTAACGACGTTCTTGCAGGCCTGCTTCCAGGTATCCGGACGCGCCAGCACGGCGATGATCAGTGGTGCCTTGGCGGCATTCTGGCTCATGCACACCGGGTGCAGCTTGGCCAGCAGGGCCGGATCGCGCACCACCTGAAAACTCCAGGGCTGCAGATTGCAGGAGTTGGGCGCGAGCACCGCCATTTCCAGGCAATCGCGGATCACTTCATCGGGAATGCTTTCAGCGCTGAAACGCCTGACGGCGCGACGGCTTTCGATCAGGGCGCGCAGGGCAGCCGGTGAAGCCTGGGTGGCGGTCGGATCGGTGGCGAGGTTGTTCATGGCGGACTCCAAAGCACAGGAGCCCGATTAAGCCGATGCGCCGGGTATAGAGCAAGCCATGCAGGCAAAGCAGCCGCAGGCTTGGCGCAAATGGCCTGCGCTTGGTTTCAGCGGATCAGCCCAGCGCCTTGCCGATGGCCTGCAGCAGCGCCGGATCATCGGGCGTGGTACGCGGCGAGAAGCGCGCCAGCACGCGGCCATCCTTGCCAACCAGGAATTTCTCGAAGTTCCAGCTGATCTCGCCGGGAAACTCGGCACCCTCCCCCGCCAGCAGGATGTACAGCGGATGGCGATCCGGCCCGTTGACGTCGAGCTTGGCCGACAGCGGGAAGCTGACGCCGTACTGCGTGCTGCAGAACTGCCGGATTTCCTCGGCGCTGCCCGGCTCCTGCCCGGCAAACTGGTTGCACGGCAGCCCGAGCACGCTGAAACCGCGCGCCTGATAGGTCTGCTGCAACTGCTCAAGCCCCGCGTACTGCGGCGTCAACCCGCATTGGGAGGCCACGTTGACCAACAGCAGCACCTGTCCTTCGAACGGCGCCAGCGGCAACTCACTACCATCCAGTCCCTGTAACACCAGCTCGTGTATGGCACTCATGGGAACTCCTTGCAGGCAAAGATCACAGAGGGCAAAAAGGTGCCCTCAGGCACCCTTCTGTTTAACGCTAAAAGCCAGCAATCAGTGGTGATGACCGCCTTCACCGTGGACATGACCATGGGCAATTTCTTCCGCATGGGCATCGCGCACGTCAACCACCTTGACCTGGAAGTTCAGGCGCTGACCCGCCAGCGGGTGATTGCCATCAACGGTTACTTCATCGCCATCCAGATCACGGATAGTGACGATCTGCATGCTGCCATCCGGGCCGGAGGCATGGAACTGCATACCCACTTCCAGCTCGTCGACGCCTTCAAACATCTCGCGGCCGAGCACTGCCACCAGCTCGGCGCTGTATTCGCCGTAGGCGTCCTGCGGCTCAACGGCTACGCTGAGCTCATCACCAGCGCGCTTGCCTTCGAGGGCTTTTTCCAGCCCGACAATAATATTGCCGGCACCGTGCAGATAGACCATGGGGGCGCCACCGGCGGAGCTGTCGATCACCTCTCCGGCGTCGTTGGTCAGGGTATAGTCGATGGAGACAGCCTTGTTGGCAGCAATCAGCATGGGGCAGGACCTTTAGCTCTGGGAAAGAAGAGCTTGCAAGTTTACCCGTGCAATCATCTGATTGCGAACCAGGGCCGGATAAACGGGCGATGCCCGCCGGATTTTGCAGTTCCCTTTTCGAGTAATGCGGATGTCTGAACGCCATATCCTGGTCATCAACTGCGGCAGCTCATCGATCAAATTTGCCCTGCTTGGCGAGACCCGCGAGCAGCCGCTGCTCAGCGGCCTGGCCGAATGCCTGGGCAGTGCTGACGCGCTGCTGCGCTGGCAGGCTGGCGAGGACAAGCAGCGTTTGCCGATTCCCGGCGCCGACCATCGAGGCGCGCTGGCACAGTTGCTGGCGCTGATCGAACGCACAGCCGTCACGCTCAGCGGCATCGGTCACCGCGTGGTGCACGGCGGTGAACACTTTACCGCCGCCCATCTGCTGGATGCACCAACGCTTGCGGCAATCCACTCGGTCAGCGCCCTGGCGCCCCTGCATAACCCGGCCTGCCTGCAAGGCATTGAAGCCGCGCTGAGTCTGTATCCGCAGTTACCCCAGGTGGCCGTGTTCGATACCGCCTTTCACCAGAGCATGCCGGCGCATGCCTATCGCTATGCCGTGCCGGAAACCCTGTACCGCGAGCAGGGCGTGCGCCGCTATGGCTTTCATGGCAGCAGCCATCGTTATGTGAGCAGGCGTGCGGCGCAGCTCACCGGCCTGCCCGTGGAGGCCAGCAGCTGGCTGGTGGCGCATCTGGGCAATGGCAGCTCGACCTGCGCCATCGTCAACGGCCAGAGCCTCGATACCAGCATGGGCATGACACCACTGGAGGGCGTGGTGATGGGCACGCGCAGTGGTGATGTCGATCCCGGCCTGCACGGGCATCTGGTGCGCACGCTGGGCTGGAGCCTGGAGCAGGTCGACAGCATGCTTAACAAGCAAAGCGGGTTGCTCGGCCTGTCCGGCCTGTCCAATGACATGCGCAGCCTGGAGCAGGCCCGGCTGGAGGGGCATCCCGGCGCCAGCCTGGCCATCGAGGTATTTTGCTACCGTCTGGCCAAATCACTGGCTGCCATGAGCTGCGCCCTGCCGCAACTGGACGGACTGATCTTTACCGGCGGCATCGGCGAAAATTCTGCGCTGATCCGCAGCAAGACCATCGGGCACCTGAAGCTGCTCCATCTGGCGCTGGACCCGGCGGCCAACGCCCGCGCCGTGGCCGGTTGCAGCGGCGAAATCCAGGCCAGCGGCCACCCGCGCGTGCTGGTGGTGCCGACCAACGAAGAACGCCAGATCGCCCTCGACACCCTGGCCCTGCTGCCGAACTGACCGGAGTTTTCCATGCATACGTTCATCATCGTTCCCACCGGCTTTGGCGTGGGTCTGACCTCGATCAGCCTGGGCATGGTCCGGGCTCTTGAGCGCACCGGGCTGAAAGTGGGGTTCTGCAAGCCGATCGCGCAAAACCATGAAGGTGACAACGGCCCCGAGCGCTCCTCGGAGCTGGTCGCCCGCACCCACGCCATCCAGCCACCGATACCGCTGGCCCTGCCGCAGGTCGAACGCATGCTCGGCGATGGACAGCTGGATGAATTGCTCGAACAAGTGGTGCATCTCTGTCAGCAGGCCAGCGAAACCCGCGACGTGTTGCTGGTTGAAGGGATGGCGGCCACCCGACAAGCCAGTTATGCCGCGCAGGTGAATGCCAAACTGGCGCAGGCGCTGAACGCCGAAGTGATTCTGGTCTCGGCTCCCGAGGGTGAGAGCATCAAGGAACTGACCGACCGCATCGATATCCAGGCCCAGCAGTTTGGGGGCTGCGAGAACCCCAAGGTGCTCGGGGTGATCTTCAACAAAGTGCGTGACAGCGACTTCACCGCGCGCATGCAAGCCGAATCGCCGCTGTTCAAACAGCCGAATTTCCGCCTGCTCGGCAGCATTGCCTGGAACGCCGAACTGAATGCCCCGCGCACCAGTGATGTGGCCGAACTGATGAATGCCGAGGTGCTCAACGTCGGTCAGTCCAGACTCAGACGGGTGCAGGACATCGTGCTGTTCGCCCGCGCCGTACACAACTCGGTAGACCTGCTCAAACCCGGTGTACTGGTGGTGACCCCGGGCGACCGCGACGACATCATCCTCGCGGCCAGTCTGGCGGCGATGAATGGCGTGCCGCTGGCCGGCCTGCTGTTGTGCGGAAACTTCCCTCCCGATGCGCGCATTCTCGAACTGTGCCAGGGCGCCCTGCAGGCAGGCCTGCCCCTGCTCTCGGTCAAGACCGGCTCCTACGACACCGCGCACAACCTGCGGCAGATCAACCGCGAAATTCCGCTGGACGATCTGGAGCGTGCGGAACTGGTCTGCGAGTTTGTCGCCAGCCACCTCGATCATGCCTGGCTCAACCAACGCTGCGGCATGCCGCAGGTCAACCGCCTGTCCCCCCCGGCATTCCGCTACCGGCTGGTGCAGCGTGCGCAGACCGCGAACAAGCGCATCGTCCTGCCGGAGGGCAGTGAACCACGCACCGTACAGGCTGCCGCCATCTGTCAGGCACGCGGGATTGCCCGTTGCGTGTTGCTGGCCAAGCCGGAAGCCGTCGCAGCGGTGGCCAAGGCACAGGGCATTGAATTGCCCGCCGGTCTGGAAATTCTCGATCCGGATCAGGTCCGCGAGCGTTACGTCGCACCCATGGTCGAATTGCGCAAGGGCAAGGGCCTGAACGCGCCGATGGCCAGCGCACAACTGGAAGACACCGTGGTGCTGGGCACCATGATGCTGGCACTGGGCGAAGTCGACGGGCTGGTGTCCGGCGCCATTCACACCACTGCCAACACCATCCGCCCGGCCCTGCAGCTGATCAAGACCGCCCCCGGCTACCAGCTGGTGTCTTCAATATTCTTCATGCTGCTGCCCGAACAGGTGGTGGTCTATGGCGACTGCGCGGTCAACCCGGACCCCAGCGCCAGCGAACTGGCAGAAATCGCCCTGCAAAGCGCTGCCTCGGCGGCAGCCTTTGGCATCGAACCGCGGGTGGCGATGATCAGCTACTCCACCGGCGATTCCGGCAGCGGCGCGGAAGTCGACAAAGTGCGCGAAGCCACCCGGTTGGCACGGGAAAAGAACCCGCAACTGCTGATCGACGGTCCGTTGCAATACGATGCCGCCGCGATTGAAAGCGTGGGCCGGCAGAAGGCTCCGGACAGCCAGGTGGCCGGGCGCGCCACGGTATTCGTGTTCCCCGACCTGAACACCGGCAACACCACCTACAAAGCCGTCCAGCGCAGCGCCGGGGTAATCAGCGTCGGCCCCATGCTGCAGGGACTGCGCAAGCCGGTGAATGACCTGTCGCGCGGTGCCCTGGTCGACGATATCGTCTACACCATCGCCCTGACCGCGGTGCAGAGCGATGCCTGAAGCAACGATTGACCCGCCAGTCACAAACGGGGCTTGCAGGTCGGTGTACAGGCGTTAACCTTGGTTGACCTGCCTGACCGGCGGGCTCTTTTCCGCCAATCAATGAGGCCATTGCCCCATGCTGCGCTTTCTCCCTGCCCCGGTTCGCGGCGTCATCGCCGCCCTGATGCTGTTCAGTAACACGCTGTTTTTCTGCTGGCCGCTGTTCATCGGCGCCCTGTTCAAGGCTGCACTACCGTTTGCAGGCGCACGCAAGGTGATCAATCACGTGATGCACCGCTGCGCCGAAACGTGGATTTCGGTGAACAAGTTCTGGATGAATCTGGTGCAACCGATCCAGTGGGATGTCCAAGGGCTGCAGAATGTCGACATGGGTCACTCCTACCTGATCACCAGCAATCACCAGACCTGGGTCGACATTCTGGTGCTGCAATACCAGCTCAACCGCAAAGCACCCTTTCTGAAATTCTTTCTCAAGCAGGAACTGATCTGGGTACCGGTCATCGGCCTGTGCTGGTGGGCGCTGGAGTTTCCCTTCATGAAGCGCTTCAGCAAGGAATATCTGGCCAAGCATCCGGAAAAACGCGGCCAGGACATGCTCACCACGCGCAAGGCCTGCGAGCGCTTCAAGACCAATCCGGTGTCGGTATTCAACTTTCTGGAAGGCACGCGCTTTACCAAAGCCAAGCACGAGCAGCAGGACTCACCGTTTCGCTATCTGCTCAAGCCCAAAGCCGGCGGTATTGCCTTTGTGCTGGATGCCATGGGCAGTCAGCTCAGCTCAATGATCAACGTGACCATTCACTACCCGGCAGGCGTACCCACCTTCTGGGATCTGCTGTGCGGACAGGTGAAACGCATCGTGGTGCGCTTCGACAAGCTGGAAATCCCTGCCCAGTTCGTCGGCCAGAGCTATGACCAGAGCGATGAATACCGGCTGGCCTTCCAGCAGTGGGTCAATCAGCTGTGGGAGCAGAAAGATGCGCTGCTGGGCGAACTGCACCGGGATTATCCGGCCTGAAGGAAGGTAAGCGGATTGGAAATCCGCTGATGATGATTGCTTTTGTGTTGGGCTGATTATCGTGTTTGTTTGATGGTTTTTGTTGCGCCCCGCCGGGGCGCCTCACTTTTCTTTGTTTGCGGATCGCCGCCCGGCGCAAAGAGAAAGTAAGGCGCCGTGCAAGGCGCAACCTGCTGCTCCGGAGCGAGGAAAACGCCGCGGTTTGGTTGGTTAATCAAGCCACGAGAAAAATGCTCCGGACTTCCAATCCGATAAAAACCAGCGCCAATAAAAAAGCCCCATCAGCGCTGGCTGACGGGGCTCGTGGCAGCTCATAACAAACTACGGCAGCAAACCATTACCAATGGCCGGATCGCGCACCAGCTTGCTCAGTG
>DATMWH010000318.1:0-3415 GCA_035562615.1 Pseudomonas sp.
TTCTACCTCGCCCTGCTGGGCCTGTCGGGCAAGACCCCGCTGACCAGCGTGGCCGGCATCGCCTTCACCTTCATTTTCCGTGCGCTGGCCATCTACCGGCACTGGCGCATGCCGAAATGGCTGACCCTGCGCAGCCACTTCAACGGCTGAAGCAGCGCGCAGACGGGGCAGGTATTACCCAGCCAACCCTACATACATGTTCTGCACATCGTCATGCGCATCGATAGCCGCGAGGAAGGCTTCGACCTCTTCCAGCTCGGCGCCACTGAGGCTGACCGGGTTTTTCGAGCGGTAGCCCAGTTCTGCCGAATTCACGCTGAAACCGAAGCCCGGCAGCGCGCGGCAGACCGCATCCAGATCCGCCGGATCGGTCATGAACAGGGTGGCGCCCTCTTCGCTCGCTTCAAAATCCTGTGCGCCGGCTTCAATCGCCGCCAGTTCGGGGTCGGCATCGGCGCTGGTGGGCGAGGCTTCAATCATGCCCAGATGGTCGAAATCCCAGGCCACCGAACCGGAGGCGCCGAGTTGACCCTTGCGGAACAGCACGCGGATTTCCGCCACGGTGCGCTTGATGTTGTCGGTCAGGCACTCGACGATCAAGGGCACCTGATGCGGCGCAAAACCTTCATACATGAGGCGCTCGTAGTGCACGGCATCACCGAGCAGACCTGCACCTTTCTTGATCGCACGTTCCAGCGTGTCCTTGGGCATCGAGACCTTTCTGGCCTGCTCAACGACCAGGCGCAGACGCGGGTTCATATCCACATCGGCGCCGGCGCGGGCGGCAATGGCGAGTTCTTTCGCCAGCTTGCCAAACAACTTGCCGCGGGCATTGGCTGCCGCTTCTTTACCTTTGACTTTCCACTGTGCGCCCATGATTGTTCTCTTGGTTCTGAAAAAATGAATCGGCGCGGTGCGGATTTCCGCTGCGCCTGTTTGACCACGCCATCTTAATGCCTGAAGCAGCTCGTAGGGTGGGCATCTCGCGTAGCGAATGCCCACCAGCGCCACCACGGTGGCAAAGGCTTTCAGCCGTTTACCAGCCTACAAAGAGCCTTCTTGCACACCCCCGGTTAACGGCAGCATAACGCTGTAAATGCGCTGCCATCTTAATGCCTGAAGCAGGTTCTGGCCCAGCTGACTATTCTTGCAGAACCGGTCACCACTCTGGAATAGCCCATGCCGCGCCTGCTCAACGATCTGAAAATCCTGATCTTCACCAATGCCTGGCTGTTACCCGTGCTCGGCGGGCTGGTGGGTGCGGTGTTCCTGTTTGTCGCCCCGCCACCGCCGATGAGCGCGACCCTGGCCACCGGTCAGGCGGGCAGTGGCTATGCGGCATTCGGTGAGCAACTCAAGGAAGTGCTGGCCCGGCAGGGCTTCGAGCTTGAGCTGATCAACACCGGCGGCTCGCGTGACAACCTGCAGCGCCTGCTCAGCGAGGACAGTGACGTCAGTCTGGCGATGGTGCAAAGCGGGCTGGAGCGACAACTCGATGCGCAGCAACGCGAACAGCTGCAGAGCCTTGGCGCGCTGTATCAGGAGCCGTTATGGCTGTTTCACCAGAAGAAACTGAACATTGAAAGCATCGCCGACCTGCACAGCCTGCGCCTCGGTCTGGGCAGTGCCAGCAGCGGCACGCAGGAAGTGGTCGAAGCCATCCTGCAGGCCAATCAGATCGCCGCCAAAGACTATCCAGCCAAGTGGCAAAGCATTGGTGGCAGCGATGCCGCAAACGCTTTGCTCAAAGGTGAACTGGACGCCGCGTTTTTCGTCGCCCCGGCCGACAGCCCGCTGGTACAACAACTGGCGGCCAGTCCCGAGCTGCGCCTGAGCAGCTTCCGGCGGGCGGCGGCCTATGAGGCACGCATCCATTTCCTGCGCCATGTGGAAGTGGGCGAAGGGCTGCTCAATCTTGCGCAAAACACCCCAGACCGCAATATCCTGACCTTGTCGCCGGTGGCCACGCTGGTAATCAACGAGCAATTCCACCCGGCGTTGACCGCCCTGATCCTGCAGGCCGCCCGCGAAGTGATGCGCAACGGCACGCTGCTCGATCCGCCCGGCGCCTACCCGAGTGCCGAACCCACTACCTTCGCTCTGTCCAGTGACGCCAGCCTTTTCTATCAGAAAGGCCTGCCGCTGCTGCAGCGTTACCTGCCGTTCCGCATTGCTTCGCTGGCTGACCGCTACATCATCCTGCTGATCCCGCTGCTGGTGGTGCTGATCCCGCTGATCAAGGCTGTCGGCCCGCTGTACCGCTGGCGCATCCGCGCACGCATCTACCGCTGGTACAAGCACCTGCGCGAAATCGACCAGCAACTCAATACCGGCACCCTGCCCGAACAGCTGGATGCAGAAATCATCAAACTGGAAAATCTCGAAGACGAACTGGCCAAGGTCGACGTGCCGCTGTCCTATTCCAGCGAGCTGTACGAACTGCATGTGCACCTGCGCTATGTGATCGAGCGCTTGCGCACCCTGCAGCAGCGGCAAGGGGTGAACGAAAGCAGCCCGACACTTTTGTAGCCCGGATGCAATCCGGGACCGACTCTGCCAGAACAAGCTCCCCGGATTTCATCCGGGCTACCAACCACAGCAGCGCAAGGGGCAAGCGCGTGAAAGCCCCCTCTCCCGTTTACGGGAGAGGGCTGGGGAGAGGGCTGCAAACATCCCCCCTCTCCCTAGCCGGGCGCCCCTAACCCTCTCCCCGCTGGGGCGAGGGGATTGATCTGCGCACGTAGATTCCCAGCAGCCTGTTAAACTTCCAGCCCCGACGAACCACTGACCGAGTCCCCATGCCGATCCGCCACTGCATCGTCCACCTGATCGAAAAGAAGCCCGACGGCACACCCGCCGTGCTGCATGCCCGCGAAACCGAGCTGGGCAACAGCGCCGCCATGGAAAACCTGTTGGCCGACCTCAACGAAAGCTACAACGCCAAACAGGGCAAAGCCTGGGGCTTCTTCCATGAAGAATCCGGCGCCTACCCGTTCAGCGGCTGGCTCAAGCTGTATCTGGAAGACAGCGAAGACTTCACGGTGTTCAGCCGCAAGGCGGTCGAACAGCTGAAGAAGCTCATGGAAGAATCCAACCTGTCGGTCGGTGGCCACGTGCTGCTGGCGCACTACCAGCAGGGCATGACCGATTATCTGGCGATCGCCCTGCTGCACCACAGCGAAGGCGTCACCGTCACCGACGCGCTGGACGTGGAACCGGCGCGCCATCTGGACCTGTCGCAACTGCATCTGGCGGCGCGCATCAATCTCTCCGAATGGCGCAACAACGCCCAGTCCAAGCAGTACATCTCGTTCATCAAGGGCAAGAACGGCAAGAAGGTCTCGGAATACTTCCGCGACTTCATCGGCTGTCAGGAAGGCGTGGATTCGCCCAGCGAAACCCGCACCCTGCTCAA
>DATMWH010000319.1:0-3208 GCA_035562615.1 Pseudomonas sp.
GCAGGTCCTGTGCGGTCGCCAGCGGCAAGTTACGGGTGTGCACTTCAACCTGCAGAATCGCCACATCAACATCCGCCAGCAGGCATAGTTCGATGCGCTCAACCTGCAACTGGACAGGGGCTGAACCTTCGCGAAGGACAACGCGCAGCTGCTCGATATCCGTGCGCCGGTAAGCGCTGAGCGCCGACTGCCCCTCATCCGCTGAATCCATCTGCACGCGACTTTCGCCATACAGAAAACGCTGGGCCTGGGGAAGAAACGAGACGAATTCCTTGTAATGACGCTCGCTGAAACGCCCCTGATCGCCGGCAAAGGCACTGACAAACGGCTGCCAGCCGGCTGCGCTGAGCGAACCATGCAGCGCATCACGCGGCACGCGTCGATGGTCTGCGCTGTTGGCCGGCAACAAATGCAATGGCCACATCAGAATCTGCCGGAACTCTCGAACCACCGCAGCGGCCGGTGGCAAGTGCTTATCGCGAAGTGTTTCAGTCACGCAGTACCCCATGTGCTGAGCGGTTGACGCTGACCTTGACACTAGATCGACTGATCGTCACTGGCAATCTTCGACTGCCTGCAGATACCCGCCACACGATATCCGCTTAACGCAGCCATTGAACTATTTGGCTTGCCTGTCGCTAAAAAGCGCTCGAGGTCGATGGCAGATACAACCGATTCTCGATAGAGTCAAAACCTTGCCAGTCTCCGCCCACCTGCTGCAAGGATTGCCATGTCTGCACTCAACCGTACCGATGCCCAGCAACGCGCCGACGAGATTGCGGTGTTCAACCGCGAGCTGGCGCGCCTGGAAGCTGCGCAGGTGTTGCAGCTCAGTGAAGCGCAACAGCAGCAGATCAAAAGCTATCAGCAACGCTTGTTAGCGACCTTTCAAACCGCCTTCGATATCGACCAGAACACCCAGGCGCGGCAATTGTCGCTGGGCATGCGCATTGCTTCATTCCTTGGCGCGCTGGCATTGGCAGCCAGTGTCTTTTTCCTGTTCTATCAGTTCTGGGGCCTGTTCGATGAAGTGTTCCAGGTGGTTATCCTGATTACCGCCAGTTTGCTGTCTTTCGGGCTGGCCCTGTGGGTTCAACGGCGCGACAGTTCCGGTTATTTCAGCAAACTGGCGGCACTGGTGGCGTTTGCCTGCTTTGTACTGAACATCGTGATGCTCGGGCTGATCTTCAATATCACTCCATCAGACAAAGCCCTGCTGCCATGGGCGGCGTATGCACTGCTGCTGGCCTATGCAACCCAGGCACGGGTTTTACTGGCTGCCGGAATTATCTGCCTGCTGGCATTCATCGCCGCCCGCGTGGGCACCTGGGGCGGTCTGTACTGGCTGGGATTCGGCGAGCGACCGGAGAACTTCCTGCCCGCAGGCTTGCTGATTTTTGCAGTCCCGCTACTGATCTCCCAGCAGCGCTTTGACGGATTTGCGGTTATCTACCGGGTGTTCGGCCTGCTGGCCCTGTTCCTGCCCATGCTGGTACTGGCCCATTGGGGTGAAGCGAGTTATCTGGACCTTTCGCCCTCCGCTATCGAGGCCAGCTATCAGTTACTCGGCTTTGCCAGTGCAGCGGGCGTGATCTGGCTCGGAGTGCGGCGTGACTGGTCCGAGGTGGTGAACACCGGTCTGACCTTCTTTGTGATCTTTCTCTACACCAAGCTGTTCGACTGGTGGTGGGCCAGCATGCCCAAGTACCTGTTCTTTATGCTGCTGGGACTGACGGCGGTAATGATCCTGCTGATTCTGCGCCGTCTGCGCAGTGCCAGCGGCCTGCTTGGAGGTAGCGCCCAATGACGCTGACACGCATGCACTTCGTCGTCGCCGGAGTAGCGCTGATTCTGCTGATCAACGCGATTGCCCTGGGCGGGGTAGCCTGGAATCGCAGCGAACCGGCGGACAGCCGCCTGCTGCTGTCCGAGCGCGAACTGGGCACCCGCTACGAATACTGGCGCGCAGAAAACAGCGGGATTGCCCTGCGCCTTGATTACCGCTGGGCCAAACCGGCCTCTGACGAATACGCCAATGTGCCACTGGGGCCGTTGACTGCCGCCAAAATGGCGGAACTGGGCTTCCGCGTGCCGCAGACGCTGGATGACGAAACCGTCCAGCGTTTTCGCCGCCAGCTGGATCGCGATGGCTTTCTGGTTCTCGAACTGAACGGCCCGCTCTACCGGGAGATGCTGCGCAATGCGCAAGAGCGTTTGCAGCAAGTCACTCAGGATCTGGCCAGCCTGCCCGACAACAAGGATCTGCAAGAGCAACGTCAGGCCGCAGCCGACAATTTGCAGCATGAACAGCTCAGAAGCAGCCGGCTGATCGTGGCCGACGCCGCTACCGATCCTGACTCGTTGCGTGCGCGTTACCCCGACCGGGAGCAATATGTCATCCTGCCAGCCAGAATCAGCGCCTGGGGCTGGCGCAGTGACAATCGCTGGATTATCGGTGGCTCGGCCGAAGTGCCTCTGGCAGCCAGCATCAACCTGCCGCACCGCTGGCACGGGCTGTTTGAAAGCCTGCCGCTGGGAAAACCGGCAGCGACCAGCGGAGAAAAACGCTTCAACGCCGAAGTACATTTCGGCAAGCGGTTCGAACCCTGGGTGGTGCAACTACAAGCCAGTCAACCTTAAGTCAGGAGTCAATACCGATGCGCTGGGAACGTGGTCGTCGCAGTGACAATGTGGTCGATGCCGCCGGCGCTTCGCGCGGCATGCGTCGCGGTGGCCGGCTGAGTCTGACCGGCGTGGCCATCGTCGTGGTGGTCGGCTTGCTCATGGGCCAGGACCCGATGCAGATCCTTGGCCAATTGCTCGGACAAGGTGGCATCTCGGCTCCTCCTGCCACCACGCAACCCCAGCCGACCTCAGCCACCGCAGACCCGCAGCGCGAGTTTGTGCGGGCGATACTGGGCAGCACCGAAGACGTCTGGGGCCAGTTGCTGACGGATTACCCGCCACCCAAACTGGTGCTGTTCAAGGGTAGCGTCAGCTCGGCCTGCGGCATGGCCAGCTCGGCCAGCGGACCTTTCTATTGCCCGGCGGATCAGCAGATCTATCTGGATCTGGATTTCTTCCGCGAGCTGGAACAGCGTTTCGCGGCTGCCGGCGACTTCGCCCAGGCCTACGTGATTGCCCATGAGGTGGGCCACCATGTGCAGACGATTACCGGGCTGACCAGCAAGATCAATCAGGCGCGTCA
>DATMWH010000320.1:0-4650 GCA_035562615.1 Pseudomonas sp.
ATGCTCTGGTCGAACTTCTGTGCAAAGTCAGGGGGGAGTGATTTTTTACTCAGGGCAAATGCTGCGAGCTCTCCAGAGATGATCAGATCGCTGCGCTGAATTTCATCACTCAAGCTCATCTGCTCAAGCTCAAGCAGGCCAGTGATCTCGTCGGCGATCAAGCCGTCCAGGCGTCCGGCCTGGATCATCTTCCATGCTCCTCTGCGGCTGTTGATCAGCACCAGATGACTCTTGAAAGCAGGGTTCTGCAGTAAGGCCTGATAGTCCGCGCCGTAGTTGACATCAATTTGCGCACCGAGGCGAAAATCGCTGTCGATCAGGTCAGACAGTTGCTGGAAATGATATTTCCCGGCAGCGGATCGGTGCATGAACAGTACGTTGGGAGAGTTGTTGGTTGGTTGCGAAAAGTGCGCAAAGGCTTCGCGTTCAGGCGTTCGCAATGCGCCGGGGAGGATGTCCAGGGTGCCTTTCTTGAGGCTCAGAATGCCCCGCGCCCAAGGCATTTCGACAAAGCGGATCTGGCAGCCGAGACGCTGCAGAGCCTCTTTGGCAAGGTCTGCATTGATGCCGCCAATTGAGTTGTCTGCGGCGCGGATGGAGTAGGGGGGATCATCATTCCAGCGAACGCTGATGCTGCACCCGGCTTCCTGGGCGCGACTTGCCGGCATGAATAACAGAGAAAAAGTGGCCAACAGCGCCAGTGAAATTGCTCGCAAACCTGCTTCCATACGCGTTCCCGTGTGTTCAGCCGCGTGCTCAAGTGCCATCAGGCATCGCGATTGGTTGTCGATGAGAACTTATACCGTATGTCGGTGGGCTGTGGTGATCTTCGGAAGAGGGGTTGATGAACGGCTGGCCAGGCTTGGGCTATGCAGGTGCATAGCCTCGCCTTTCTGACTCAGAGGCCGGCGGCGGTGCGCAGGTCTTCGGCCTTGTCGGTCTTTTCCCAGGTGAAGGTGGTGAAGCTGTCGCCATCCACCGTGACTTGCTGCGGGGTGCGGCCAAAGTGGCCATAGGCCGCGGTGGCTTGGTACATCGGGTGCAGCAGGTCGAGCATCTTGGTGATGGCGTACGGACGCAGATCGAATACTTCGCGCACCAGCTGGATGATGGTGTCTTCGCTGACCTTGTTGGTGCCGAAGGTGTTGATCGAGATCGAGGTCGGCAAGGCCACGCCGATGGCGTAGGACACCTGGATTTCGCAACGCTCGGCCAGGCCGGCGGCGACGATGTTCTTGGCCACATAGCGGCCGGCATAGGCAGCCGAACGGTCAACCTTGGATGGATCCTTGCCGGAGAACGCGCCACCACCGTGACGGGCCATGCCGCCGTAGGAGTCGACGATGATCTTGCGGCCGGTCAGGCCGCAGTCGCCTACAGGACCGCCGATGACGAAGTTGCCGGTCGGGTTGATGTGGAACTGGGTGTCCTTGTGCAGCAGGTTGGCCGGCAGCACGTGCTTGACGATCAGCTCCATCACGCCTTCGCGCAGGTCGGCGTACTTAACTTCCGGGTTGTGCTGGGTCGACAGCACGATGGCATCGATGCCGACGACCTTGCCGTTTTCATAGCGGCAGGTGACCTGTGATTTGGCATCCGGACGCAACCAGGGCAGCAGGCCGGACTTGCGCGCCTCGGCCTGACGTTGCACCAGTTGGTGCGAGAAGGTGATCGGTGCCGGCATCAGTACATCGGTTTCGTTGCTGGCGTAACCGAACATCAGGCCCTGGTCGCCGGCGCCCTGATCCTCAGGCTTGGCGCGGTCGACGCCCTGGTTGATGTCCGGGGATTGCTTGCCGATGATGTTGATCACGCCGCAGGTGGCACCGTCGAAGCCGACGTCCGAGCTGTTGTAGCCGATGTCGACGATCACGTCGCGCACCAGTTGCTCAAGGTCGATCCAGGCGCTGGTGGTGATCTCGCCGGCAACGATGGCCACACCGGTTTTCACCAGGGTTTCGCAGGCCACGCGGGCGTGCTTGTCCTTGGCGATGATGGCGTCCAGTACCGCATCGGAAATCTGGTCGGCGATTTTGTCCGGATGGCCTTCGGAAACCGATTCGGAGGTAAAGAGGGCGTATTCGCTCATTGGCGCTGGTTCCTGTGTGACGGATTGATGGTGGTCGCCGCAGGTTGCCGGAAGTGGCGTACCTGAATCTGGAAACCGTTACGTAAACCCAAGTAAAGACTGTCTTCTGGCGTTAGCCCGGCGAGCATGGCCCAGCGGGCCAGATCGTCCTGTTCAAAGCCCAGCCAGAGATCGCCGCAGGCCTCGCGGGCCCAGCTCTGGTTGTGGCTGCATAACTCGGTGATCAGCAGGCTACCGCCCGGTCGGACGCGCTCGGCCAGCGACTTGATCGCCTCGGCGGGCGCGGCGAAGTGGTGCAGTACCATGTTCAGCACCACGCAATCGGCGTTGATGTCCGAGCCCTGCAGGGCGTCTGCCAGTTCCAGACGGATATTCGCCAGACCTTGGTTGGCGCAGTGCTGGCGGGCTATCTCAAGCATGGCCAGACTGTTGTCCACGGCCGTCACCTGTGCAAAGCGGCTGGCCAGTTCGGGCAGAAAGCTGCCATCGCCGGGGCCGATTTCCAGTGCGCTGGCAGTGGCTGGAAAACTCAGTGAGTCGAGTAGCGTCAGCAAGCTGTCGCGGTATTGTGGCAAGCCGGCAATCAGGTCTTGCTGGGCCTGAAAACTGCCGGCCATGCGCGCAAAGAAATCACTGCTGGCGGCGGCGCGCTGTGCATGCACGGCACCGATGCGGCTTTGCACATCGGCGGGCAGTTGCAGGGCATCCACTTCTTCCAGCAGTGCAGCATGCAAGGTCCCGCCAAATACATCGGTCTGGGCCAGTGCGCGGCGGTAGAAAATCGCATTGCCTTCGCGGCGGGTGGCGACCAGCCCGGCTTGCGCGAGCACCTTGAGGTGATGGCTGATGCCCGACTGGCCGGTGGCGAAAATCTGCGCCAGTTCCAGTACGCCAAACGAGTCATTGGCCAATGCGCGCAGAATGTGCAGGCGCAGGGGATCGCCGCCGGCCTTGCACAGGCTGGCCAGCAGGTCGCTGGTGGAGGGCTGGAAAATCTTTGCCGGAAGGTTCATGCGGGCCGAGTGTAGGCAGGCAGATGTTGTCTGGCAATTGCTATATCAAAAAAAATTGATATTGATTGTGGCGCGCTATTTCCAGTTCAGCCGGGCCAGCTTCCATTCGCCGTCTTCCAGCCACCATTCCAGGTTCACGCGGTAATGCCGGGCGCTGTCGGGGATCAGCCCTTCGGCGCCGGCCATGGTGACTTCGGCTTCCGTATGCCCCTTGTCCTGGTAGGTCGGGTCGATCCGGCTCTGTTTGCCCAGAGCAATGATCTGCACATGCTTGTGGCGCAGAAACATCAGCGCCATGGTGCGCTGCGCCCAGGCTCGGTCGTATTCATTCTGCGCGCTGAACTGCGGGTGCAGTTGATCGAGCACTTCGCTGGTGCGCTTGGCTTCGAGATTCTCCTGCAGCAGGCTGACGGCTTTCTCCAGCGCCGCTTGCGGCGTATCCCGTCCGCAACCGCTGAGTGCGAAACAGGCCAACAGACAAATCAAACTAAGGGTGCGCAGTGCCATATTCGACTCCTGTTTCCGTTATGCTTCCAGCCATCGAGCGGGCCGCCAGTTGGCCGTTAAGTCAGGCTGTTTCGGGAGTGCATCATGCAGACGTTGTATCCGGAGATTAAACCCTATGCCCGCCATGCGCTGGCAGTCGACGAACCGCATGTGCTGTATGTCGATGAAAGCGGCTCGCCGGACGGATTGCCGGTGGTGTTCATTCACGGCGGCCCGGGGGCCGGTTGCGATGCCATGAGCCGGCGTTTCTTCGACCCGAGGCTGTACCGCATTGTCACCTTTGACCAGCGCGGCTGCGGCCGCTCCACGCCCTACGCCAGTCTGGAGAAGAACAGCACCTGGGATCTGGTCGCCGATATGGAGCTGATCCGCGAGAAGCTCGGCATCGACAAGTGGGTGCTGTTCGGCGGCTCCTGGGGCTCGACGCTGGCACTGGCCTATGCGCAAAAGCACGCGGACCGTGTGCATGCGCTGATCCTGCGCGGCATCTTTCTTTGCCGTCCGCAGGACTTCCAGTGGTTCTATCAGGAGGGTGCCAGCCGGATTTTCCCGGATTACTGGGAAGACTATCTGGCGCCGATTCCGGTGGATGAGCAGGGCGATCTGATGCAGGCCTTTCACAAGCGCCTGACCGGCCCGGACGAAATTGCCCAGATGCAGGCCGCCCGCGCCTGGTCCGGCTGGGAAGGGCGCACCGCCACCTTGCGACCCAATCCGCAGGTGGTCGACCGCTTCCATGACCGCGCGCTGTCCATTGCCCGTATCGAGTGCCACTACTTCGTCAATGACGCCTTCCTTGAGCCCAATCAGTTGCTGCGCGATATGCCGAAGATCGCCCATCTGCCGGGCATCATCGTGCATGGCCGCTACGACGTGGTCTGCCCGCTGGACAACGCTTGGTCGCTGCACAAGGCCTGGCCGAACAGCGAGCTGCAGATCATCCGCGATGCCGGCCACGCGGCGGGCGAAAGTGGCATTACCGATGCGCTGGTGCGCGCTGCCGACCAGATCGCCCATCGCCTGCTCGACCTGCCGCTGGAT
>DATMWH010000321.1:0-3700 GCA_035562615.1 Pseudomonas sp.
CCCATCAGGGTGGCGATGTTCGGCCCCAGCGGCAACGTTTCCAGATGCTCGTAGTACTGCCCCGGCGTACGCCAGTCGACCTTGCCGTCCAGCCACTTGGCCAGCGTCTCGCGCGGCAGGTTTTCCACCCGCGCAAACAGATCGATCATGTCCTCGGCATTGCCCAGCGCCAGCGACAACGAACAGTTGCCGAAGATCAGGCTGGTGACGCCGTGTTGCAGCGATTCCATGAGGCCGGGGGCAACTTCCACCTCGGCGTCGTAGTGGGTATGGATGTCGATGGCGCCGGGCATCACCCACTGGCCGGCGGCGTCGATTTCGCGGCGGCCGCGGGCGCTGCTGTGTGGCTCGATCTTCAGCACCCGACCCTGATCGATCAGCAGGTCTGCGTCTCGCGACGGCCCTTGGGTGCCGTCGAACAGACGGCCGTTGCGAATGATCAGATCAACATCCATGACGTTGCCCCCGGAAAGTGAAGCGTTGAAAATACCCGGACGAGTAATAGACTAACAATCGTTAGTTTGGCAAGGATGAGTGTATGACAACCCGTGAACGCATCCTCGATGCAGCCCTGGAATGCTTCGCCGAGCAGGGTTACACCCGCACCAGCATGCGCGAGCTGGCGGCCCGCGTGGAGATGCGCGCGCCGTCGCTGTACAACCATTTCGCCAGCAAGCGCGAGATCATGCAGGCGCTGCTTGAGCGCAGCGGCCCGGGACGCATGGCGCGGCTGATCGATGGCCTGCCGGCCGGGATGCCGGTGGCTGAACTGATCGAGACGGTGTTCGAAGGCCTGTTTGCGCTGTGGCGCGACCCGCAGGACAACCGCAGCATGCGCTTGGTGTGTGCCGAGGCGCTGCATGACCCGGCGTTGGGCGAAATGCTTGAAGCTCAGGTATTCCGTCAGGAGCGCGACCAGATCAAAGGCTTGCTGCTGCGCGCCGCCACGGGCACCTCCGCTGCGCTGGCTGAGCAATGGGCTGATCTGTGTGTGGCGCTGGCTTTTGCCCATCGTCTGCAGTTGCTGTTGTCCGGCGAGCAGCCGGAAAAGGCCGAAGCCATCATCCGCCAGTGCCGCCAGCAGTTTCTGCAGCTGGCCCGCCTGCTTGATCTGCCCCTGACGCCCCGGGATCTGTAAACCGCGCCTGCCAACCCCGTCGCAACTCTGGCGGGTTTTCTGTCGGCTTGCCTTGCTGGCTCAGCCCGCAGCTGTAACCTCAGGCATTGACGAATTGATTCAGCCAAACACCCATGTGTCAGGCAGCCGTGTCTGGCCGTTCGGAGCAACCGATGAACATGACAGCTACAAAAGCAATTCTGGCTTTACTGGCCATGACCATGGCCGGCTGTGTTTATGCGCAGGAGCGCTGGTCGCCGGTCCCGGGTAACGCCTGGCAGATTCAGTTGCAGGGGAAAATCGACACCAGTATCCCTGCCGGTGTTTACATCATTGATCTGTTTGATGCCCCGCAGTCGGTCATCGATTCCCTGCATGCACGCAATGTCAAAGTGGTGTGCTATTTCAGTGGTGGCACCTTCGAGAACTGGCGAAGTGATGCAGCGCTGTTCCCTGAGGTGGTCAAAGGTACGGCGCTTGGCGATTGGCCCGGGGAGTTCTGGCTGGATGTCAGTCGTGTCGACATCCTCGGGCCGATCATGGCTGCCCGCCTGGATCTGGCCAAAGTGAAGAACTGCGATGCCGTGGACGTCGATAACGTGGATGGTTATGCGAACGATAATGGCGTGGGTCTGACTTACGAGTCCCAGCTGGCTTATAACAAGTGGCTGGCGGCGGCTGCCCATTACCGGGGGTTGTCGATCGGCCTGAAAAACAATCTCAACCAGATTCCGGACCTGATCAATGACTATGACTTTGCCGTGAACGAGCAATGTCAGCAGTACAAAGAGTGCGCGTTGCTCACCCCGTTTATCGCGCAGAACAAGGCCGTATTCGCCATCGAGTACAAGGGCACGCTGTCGACGATTTGTACAAAGGCCAAAGCCTTGAACATTGATGTGCTGAAGAAGCGTCTCGACTTGAAAGCCTGGCGTCAGGCTTGTATCTAGCGGTCGGTCGGGTCGCTGCAGAAGGCATTACTGCCTGTGATCAGGCAGGTTCTTCCAGCGAGGCCCTGACCTCATCCGCCCAGGCCAGCCAGGCCTGTTCGCCGAGGATGCCGCGGCGCAGCGTCAGGTAGGGCAGGCGCCAGGCCGTGCGCTGTGCTTCAGGCAGGGCCAGGTAGTCGCGTTCAATCGTCAGCAGACTGTCGAGTGCCGCGCGGTGCAGCTCGCGATGCCGCGCCACTTCATGGCGCAGGTTGTCCGGGTGGGTGTGGTTGCCGCCGTAGAGTTTGACCAGCAGCGCATCGTTGGTGCGCGGTGGCTGCACCGGGTCGGCCAGCCAGCGCTGCAGTTCAGCATGCCCGGCGGGCGTCAGGTGGTAGTTCTTCTTGTCCGGGCGGCTGTCCTGGGCCTCTTCCTCGAAGGCCAGCCAGCCGGCTTCGCTGAGCTTCTTCAACTCCTGATAGACCTGCTGGTGCTTGGCATTCCAGAACCAGCCAAGGCCGCTCTTGAAGCGTTTGACCAGGTCATAGCCGCTGCCGGGTTTACTCTCCAGCAGAATCAGAATGGCGTGTTTGAGGGACATGAAAAGGCGCCGTGCAGGATGACGGCGGCAGTATACCCATTATGCAAATAGTTGCATTGGTTGGTGTGCGCAGGCAGTATGCAAACAATTGCATATTTGCTCCCCTCGCCCGCCTGCGGGAGAGGGGCCGGGGGAGAGGGTCAGCGGGATCACAATCCACCCCTCTCCCTGACCCTCTCCCCAAAGGGGCGAGGGGATTGCCCCGTGCAGCCGCATAGCTTACTCAACATCCAATACCTGGAGATCTTCATGAAACGCACCGGCACCCGCTTCCGCCCCCGTCTGGCGCAGGACAACTACGACGCCATCATCATCGGCTCCGGCATCGGCGGGCTGACCACGGCCGCCCTGCTGGCCAGGCTGGGCAAGCGCGTGTGCGTGCTGGAGCAGCACTACACCGCCGGCGGCTACACCCATGCCTACGAGAACAGTGGCTACGAGTGGGATGTCGGCGTGCATTACATCGGCGAGGTACACAAACCCTGGACCGTGCTGCGCCGGGTGTTTGATGTGATCTCCGACAACCAGCTCAAGTGGGAACCGATGGACGATCACTTCGACCGCATCATCCTCGGCGACCTGACGTTCGACTATGTAGCCGGCCGCGATCAGCTAAAGGCCGCGCTCAAGCAACAGTTCCCCGATGACGCCGTGGCCATCGAGCGCTATGTCGAACTGCTCGGTGAGGTTAGCGCCAAGGTGCCGAAGTTCTTCGCCGCCCAGGCCCTGCCGCGGCGTCTGGGCATGCTCTACAGCAAGCTGCGCCGGCGTCTGCTGCCGGACTATTTCTTCAAGACCACCCGTGAAGTGCTCGAAGGCCTGACGCAGAACCAGCAGCTGATCGGGGTGCTGACCGGTCAGTGGGGTGACTACGGCCTACCACCGGCGCAGTCGGCGTTCGTCATGCACGCGATGGTGGCCAAGCACTATCTGGCCGGCGGCAGCTACCCGGTCGGCGGTGCGGCGCAGATGGCGGCGACCATCATTCCGGTGATCGAGGCCGGCGGCGGCAATGTCTTCACCTATGCCGGGGTCAAGCAGATCCTCATCGAA
>DATMWH010000322.1:0-3357 GCA_035562615.1 Pseudomonas sp.
GGCATGGGGCGGCGCAGCGGCTCGGGTGACAGCAGTACGGTAATGAGCCCCAAGCCCATGCTGGCCGCCATGACCAAATAAGCGGTGTGCCAGGCGCCGTGCTGGTAGCCGCTGATGCCGGCCGTTTGCGCGCCGGCCGCAATCCACAGCACGCCGGCGCCGGCCCAGATCATGGCCAGCCGGTAGCCGGTCTGGTAGGACGCCGCCAGCGCCGCCTGGCGGCTGATGTCGGCCGATTCGATGCGAAAGGCGTCGAGCGCAATGTCCTGCGTGGCCGAGCCAAAGGCCACCGCCAGCGCGCCCCAGACCACCGGCGTCAAAGCCACCTGCGGGTCGTTGAAGGACATCGCGATCAGGCCCCACACGATGGCCAGTTGCGACAGCAGCAGCCAGCTGCGCCGGCGCCCGAGCCAGCGCGTCAGCAGCGGTATCGGCAGCCGGTCCACCAGCGGTGCCCACAGCCACTTGAAGGCGTAGGCCAGGCCGACCCAACTCAGGTAGCCAATGGTGGTGCGGTCGATGCCGGCCTCGCGCAGCCAGAAGCTCAGGGTGCCCAGCACCAGCAGCAAAGGCAGGCCGGCAGAAAAACCCAGGATCAGCATGCGCACGCTGGCCGGCTCCAGATACACCCGCAACGTGCTGATCCAGGAAGGTTTGGCGGCGGGGTCAGAGGCGGCAGAGGTCATGCCGGAATAATACGCGCAGCCACCAGGTCTTTTGACCCCACGTCAAGTGTTGACCGGTCGCACAGCGAGCCGGCCTGTGTGTGATGGAAACTGAACTGCAACGGGCAGCGGCGCGCTGCGGGTTTAACGCATCGTTTTGTTGACCATGCGCAGGATGTCATCCAGCGGATTGCCGTCGCCATTCATGTCGAGCATCGCGGAAAGTGCTGCGCCGCTGCCAGCACTACCCGGCTGGCCACCGAACAGCCCTCCGAGCAGGCCGCCAAGTCCGGCACCCGGCTCGCCGCCCGCAGGGGACATGGGCGCTGAGCTGCCGCGGCCCTGCTGCTTCGCCATGTAGCCGGCAACCAGCATGGCCAGCATGGGCAACATCTTCTTGAGCAGGGAAGGGTCGAGTCCCGATGACGAGGCCGCATTCTGCGCCACCGCGCGGCTGACGTCCCTTGAGCCGAAGATCTGTCCGAGGATGTCATTGCCTGGGCTCACATCGGTTGGCTGAGCCGCCAGTACCTGGTCAAGCAGACCCCCGCCGCCAAGTTGCCCGAGCAGTCCGCCAAGCCCATCGAGGCCGCCGGGCTGCGTCTGTGCCTGCTTCTTGAAGCCGCCCAGGATCGCTGGCGCAAGTGACTCGGCAGCGCTTGCCGCCTGACCCTCGCTGATGCCCAGTTCTCGCGCCATGGACTGCAGGCCGCCCATCTGGGCCAGGATGTCTGTGATTTGCATGTTAGTCCAGCAGCGCCTGAGGGATATTGCCGCCGTTGGCAGCAATGTGCGCGAGAACGTTCTTGTGCAGCCAGATGTTCATCTTGGCTGAATCCCCCATCAGGTCTGCCGGGCAGCCCAGTTCAGTGGCCAGCTCCTTGCGCGCTGCAAAGCTGCTGTCGAGGTCTAGCAGCTTCAGCAGATCGACGATGGAGGTTCGCCAGTTCAGCTTTTGCGGGTTTGCCGAAGCACGCTGCTCCATTTGCGCGACGACATCGACCATCGCGATCGGATTGATCGGCAGTGGCGCAGCCACAGTCGTGCCCGGGCTTGGCGCCGCGGGGGCCGGCGCGGACGGGGCTGGCGCAGCGGGTGCGGCGCTGACATCGCCAATGCCCAGTTTTTCAAGTATCTTGCTGAAGAATCCCATGTTGTGCTCCTTGGAGGGTCAAAAATGCATTATGACCAGTGGACAAGTCAACCGCTGCGGCGCGCCGCCGCATAGAGCGGCATGACTGCGGGCAGCAGGGCTTCGATCTGTTGCACCCGGCTGCTATCGGTCGGGTGGCTGCTCAGCAACTCGGGCATGCCGCCAGTGCTTCCGGCAGTGATCATCTTTTGCCACAGCCTGACCGCGGCGCGCGGGTCGTAGCCGGCGCGTGCCATGAGTTCAAGGCCCATGCGATCGGCTTCGCTTTCGTCGCTGCGGCTGAACCGGGTGGCGATCAGGGTCTGGTACACCATGCCGGCGATGTCGGAAGAGCCCGCGCCCAGCCCGAAAACCGAGGCGCCGACATCGATGGCCGCCTGCGCCGCAATGGCCTGCGACACCTGCTCGCGCGAGTGTTCGCGCAGCGCGTGTGAAATCTCATGCCCCATCACCGCGGCAATTTCGTCGTCGCTCAGGCCGAGCCGCTGGACCAGGCCTGTGTAGAACATGATCTTGCCGCCGGGCATGCAGTAGGCATTGAGTTCGTTGCCGGTGATCAGGTTGACTTCCCAGCGCCATCCGGGCGAATCGGTCCGAAACACCCTGGTTTGCGGCGTCAGGCGGTTGGCGATGGTGCGCACCCGCTGCAGCATGGCGCCATCGCGGTTGAGCTTGCCCTGCGCGGCGGCCTCTGCTTTCAATTTGTTGTAGCTTTGCGCCGCCATCTCGTCGAGCTGCTGCGCTGAAATCAACATCAGCTGCTGGCGCTGCGCACCGACCGCCCCCGGGGCGGTGGTCGTTTCGCAGCCCGGCAAGGCCAGAGCTGGCACCGACAGGAGGAGTGTGAGCAGGCGCCGTCGTTTGATCATGGTCTGCTGCTTCTGCGCTGCAAAACCGGACGTTCGGCGCATTTAGCGCGGCACCACCCGCGCCGTATCACCACTGCCCTCGACCCGCACATTCATGCCGCTCCTGAGACGCGCGTCAACGGGCTGCAGGATGGTCAATTGGCCACCGGTTGTCATCTGCACCACCACACGCTGGGCGTCTTTCTTTTTGAGCTGGCTTTCGACATACGTGCCAGCCGCAGCGCCCGCCGCAGCGCCCACGACCGTCGATCCCGACCCGCCGATTTTCGAGCCCAAGAGGCCGCCGGCCACCGCCCCCACTGCCGTGCCCACGCCAAGCTTGAGGTCTTCATCCACCTGGATAACCTCCAGGCTCGTGATACGGCCATAGCGATCTGCCTGAACCACCGGCGTGCCGGAGGTCTCGCCGTATTGGGTGCCAGTCAGGGATCCCAGTTCGGCACAACCCATTGACAGTGCGGCACTCAAGAGCAACGCAGTTGCAGTCGAATATTTCATTTTGTGACTCCTTGCTTCAGTAAAAACCCGTAAATGCCACCCCAAAACAGACCCGCCAGCCTTTTCAGGGGCTGGCGGTGGTGGCGGGAACCCCGGGTCAGCTCGTCGGACTGACACGTCTGGGGACGTTCCCATCCGTCTTGATGTCTCACACCAAGACTCGGCCCAGTTG
>DATMWH010000323.1:0-6889 GCA_035562615.1 Pseudomonas sp.
AGGGCCTGATGTGGCCGTACACTGCTGATCAACCGAATACGAAACGCGGCCTGCTCACCGACGAACACCGGCGCACCGCCAGCAGCTTGCAAGGTAAGGCCGGCCAGATTGCCGTAGGTGTGATGTTGCGCAATCACAAACACCGAGAACAGCAAAAACGTCAGGCCATAGGCCAGGCTGTTCTGATAGTTGATCCCGGCCAGCAACATCAACGCCAACGCACCGCCAAAGGCCACGCCGGTGCGGCTGGGGATGATAAACACGCGCCGGTGATTCAGCTGCACGCTGGACGCAGGCGGGATGCGCTTGCTCAGCCAGCGATTCCACCAAGGCCGGTACCAGCGGGTTGCGCTCAAAGCACCGGCACCTCACGCAACAACCACTGCACCAGTGAACCGGCGGCATGCCCGGCCGGATCGGCCCGCTCGCGCAAGCGATGACCGACCACCGCAGGCAGCACCGCTTGCACGTCTTCCGGAATCACATAATCGCGCCCGGCCAGCAAGGCCCAGGCGCGCGCAGCGGCCAGCAGCGCCAGCGTGGCGCGCGGAGAAAGCCCCCAGGCAAACTGCGCGTGACTGCGGGTAGCCTCTACCAGTCGCAGGATGTAGTCGAGCAAAGCATCGCTGGCCCGTATCCGCGGCACCTCCTGCTGCAAAGCGGCCAGAGCGGAGTGATCCAGTACAGCGTCGAGCTGCGGCAACAATTCGCGCCGCGCCTGCCCCTGCAACAGCGCTTTCTCTGCCGCGTGCGCCGGGTAGCCAAGGGAAAGCCGCATCAGAAATCGATCCAGTTGCGATTCCGGCAAGGCGAAAGTGCCGCTCTGGCTGACCGGATTTTGCGTGGCGATGACAAAGAACGGCTGCGGCAGTGGCCGGGTGGCGCCCTCGATGGTGACCTGCCCTTCCTCCATGGCCTCCAGCAGCGCGCTCTGGCTTTTCGGGGTAGCGCGATTGATTTCGTCCGCCAGCACCAGTTCGGCAAAAATCGGCCCGGGGTGAAACACAAACGCACTGGTATCGCGGTTGAACACCGAGGTACCCAGGATGTCACCGGGCAACAAGTCGGAGGTGAACTGAATGCGCTGATAGCTCAGTCCCAGCACCCTGGCCAGAGCCTGACTCAAGGTGGTCTTGCCCATCCCCGGCAGATCTTCGATGAGCAAATGACCGCGCGCCAGCAGGCACGTCAGCGCCAGCCGTATCTGTGGTTCCTTGCCCAGCACCACACGGTTCAAGGTTTGCAGACAGTCTTCCAGTGGTTTGAGCATCGGCCAACTCCTGTGCAATGGATGGATCCTACTGGGCTTGCCCTGACGAAAACAGCCGGCGGTAGTGTTTGCATACAGTTGTCCCGCGCCGGGCAAATCAACACTACCGGCACCGGCTGACCGGCTTGACTGCTATGGAAATCTTCGCTCAGCCAAGCGCGGCAAACTCAGTGGCAACTTCATTCAACGGCCGGCGCGTGACTCGCGAATATAGAAGCGCGCCTTCTGGGCCCAATTCACGCAGCCAGCGTAAGACGACAGGGTCTGGTCAGTCTTCGCCGCCGACAGCAACACCACTGCCTGAGAGTAACTGACACCGCCTGCCAGGCCTTCCGCCTTGGCCATATCCAGCTCATTCCAGGCGGTACTCAGCTGACTGTCACATTCGCTTTTGCCGGGGCCACTGCTGGCACAGCCGGCCAACAGCAGACTGCTTACCAGCAACGGTATTAATGATTTCATGGCGTGTTTTCCCTGTCGGTTGAAGAAGTTTTTTGTGCCGTCGCGCCGTTGGCGACCCAATCACTGATCAGACTGTAGGCCACGGCAAGCAGCACCGGCCCGAGAAACAGCCCCATCAGACCGAACGCAAACAGCCCACCAAAGACACCCAGTAACACCACCACCAATGGCAGGTTGCCACCGCGACTGATCAGGTAAGGCTTGAGGAAGTTGTCCACGCCACTGACCACCAGCGTCCCCCAGGCAGCCAGAAAAATCGCCTGCCCATAATTGCCCCCGGAGGCCAGCCAGATACAAATCGGTATCCACAGCAAGGGCGGACCACTGGGAATCAGGCTCAGGGCAAAGGTCAGCAGACCCAGCACTACAGCGCCCGGGACGTCGACGATAAGGAAACCGATCATGGCCAGAATTGCCTGCGCGGCAGCGGTACCAATCACCCCGTTGACCACCCGCTGCACTGTACCGGCCACCAGCAGCCGGTAATGCGCCGCACGCTGGCCAATCAGTCGCTGCAAGGCACTTTCCAGGAGAAACGCCAACTTGGGTCCGTCCCGATAAAAGAAAAACACCAGCAGCAGGCTCAGCGCCAGTTCGATCACACCCATACCGATCTGTGCCGAGCGAGCCAGTACCCAGTTGCCAACTTCGCCCAGAAACGGGCGCAGGGTGGAGAGAAAGGCCGCACCCTGCTCATCAATACTCAACCACAGATCGTTCAGTGTCTGCCCCACCAGCGGAATCCCGTCCAGCCACTGCGGCGGACTCGGCAGACCATTGGCCTGCAGCCCTTTTACCAGCTCTTCGAAATCCCGCACATGCACGGCAAGGTTGAAGCCCAGCCAGATCAGCGGCACAGCCACCAGCAACATCCAGCAGCCGCTCAGAACAAGCGCTGCCAGGGTTTCCCGGCCATTCAGCCAGCGCGTCAGCAGGCGCATCAGCGGCCAGCTGGAAAAGGCCAGAACGGCGGCCCAGAACAGTGCTGACCAGAACGGTGCCAGCACCCACAGGCAGGCGCCGAGCAGACTGAAAATAAGGACCTGGACCAGCAGGCGATCGTTGTTCACTGTTTCATCTCTCCACCGGGCTGAGCGCGTCAACAAATTGTTATTGGCGAATCTCGAACTGCAAGTCTGCAGCACGGGTACTGCCCAGAAACAGACGACTCTCCTTCAGTCCGCTTTGCAGTAGCGCCGTGCGCCATTGCTCTGCGCCAGGGCCACTGATGACAAGCGGTAACGTGCTGTCCAGTTTGAAGGCCCGCACCAGCACTTCAACCCAGCGCGTATCCGGCGCGACCGGCAATCCGGGCAGACGCAGCAACGAACTGTTTTTCAGCACACGCAGCAGGGTCGCAGGATTGGGCAGCAGGTCGGCGATGGAGTCACGCGCATCCAGTTGCTCGACATGCAGATAGGCGCGGCGGTTGCCGCGGGTGATGCCATACACGGCGATCAGAGTTTCGCTGGAAGGCTCAGCAAGCCTCACCAGCAGATAATCCTGCTGGTCATCCGGGCCGTACAGTCGGGGATTGCCGAAGATCGCATTGGCCCACTGGCTGCTGGAGCCACATTCGCGGCCTTCGCACCAGAACAACACCTGAGCGCCATTGCCGAGCAGACGCTTGCGGGCTTCCGTGAAAGCTTCTCTGGCTGTGCGTCCGCCAGGCAGCTCATAGGTGAGCGCGGCCAACTGACCGGCCACCTCCACCGACTGATCGATACGCAACTGATTACTGACGCGATGCAGCGGGCTGAGCGGATAAACCCGCTCGGCATCAGCCTGACTGGCAAAGCTGATGATTTGCGCATGCGCAAAGCGCGGCACAGATGGCAGATCGCGACTGCCCGGAATATCGTCAGCCATGACGGGCAGATTGATCAACAGCAGCAATAACAGAAATAAACGCATGTAAGGCTCTAGGGTCTGTTGACGTTTGGTCGCGAACCGCGTTGCTGCGGCAAATAGCGCCAGGCAAGGCGCGGGACGCAGGCAATGGTTATTCCCTTGCCAAGTTCCGCAACGCCGCTTGGCGCAATTTGCCGCGCAACCCGGAGGGGCGGGACCCGCTTAACGCAGGCCGTTGTTACTCGTCGTTCATTGGCAATAAGCAAATTTCTCTCCTCGCGCCTAGTCCTGCGTTAAGCGGGTCTCCGCCGCGGCCGTGCCCAAACGTCAACAGCCCCTAGCGAGTGAGGATGCTCTGGGCGCTTTTGATGATCTGCTCGGCTGCCGCCTCACGTTGCGGCACGAGCAATCCGCGCTGCACGGCAGGACGCTCGCCGATCACCTGCATCCAGCGCTGCAGATGGGTCAGACCTTCAACACTGACGCCCGCCCAGTCATGGATACGCACCCAGGGGTAAGTGGCGATATCGGCGATGCTGTAGTCACCAGCCAGGTATTCAACCTGCTCCAGGCGGGTATTGAGCACCTCGTACAAACGCCGGGTTTCATTCTGGTAGCGGTCAATCGGGCCTTGCAGTTTTTCCGGAAAGTAGCGGAAGAACACATTGGCCTGACCCTGCATGGGCCCGACACCGCCCATCTGGAACATCAGCCACTGGATAACCGTGGAGCGCCCCTTGACGTCCTGCGGCAACAGCCGGCCAGACTGTTCTGCCAGATAGAGCAAAATCGCCCCCGATTCGAAGACGGCAAAGTCACCATTGGCACGGTCAACAATCGCCGGGATGCGGCCATTGGGATTGATCTGCAGATAGTCAGGCGTCTTCTGCTCCTGACGTTCAAATGACAAGGCGTGCACCGTGTAAGGCAGGCCAAGCTCCTCGAGCATGATGGAGACTTTCTGGCCGTTGGGTGTCGCAGCGGTATACAGATCGATCATGAGTGGGCTCCCGTGTGGATGGCCAGCCTCACGAGATCAGCCGTGCAAGTCAAGCCAAAGCAAAGAACGGATTGAAACAGTCTGCTACAGCCTGCGCACCGAGCTGGTCATCCAGATGCAGATGGTGCCCACCGGCCAGGGTATGCACCTCATAAGGCAGGTTTTCCAGCAGCGCCAGAATCCCCGTTTCATGCGCCAGCATGCCACTTTTGGCCAGCACAAGTCGCACCGGACACTGCACCGCACGCAGAAATGCGACCGAGTGGGCGCGGGTCAGGCGCACCGGCGAGGCCAGCGTAAGCCGGCTGTCACTGCGCCAGGTATAGCCGCCGGAGACTGGCATCAGTCCGCGGCGGGCGAGCATTTCTGCTGCTTCCCGGGTGACCGAGCCCACGCCTTTCATACGCGCATCGACGGCCAGTTGCACATCGCTGTAGACCGGTTTCTTTTTGCCTGAAAGTGCCAGCTGGGCGCGTAGCGCTTCACCCAGTTTCGCCGGCGCCTGATCCGGCTCGCCGGTGTAGGGCATCAGTCCATCAATCAGCGCCAGACGCTCCACCCGCTCCGGCATGGCGGCAGCCAGCAGCACCGCAACAATCGCGCCCATCGAGTGACCCACTACCGAAAAGCGCTCCCAGCCCATCGACTGGGCCACCATCAGCACGTCCAGCACGTTGTCCCAGATCAGGTAACTGCCGCCGGGCGGTCGATGGGCCGAATAACCATGCCCGGCAAAGTCCAGTGCCAGAATCCGCAACCCCGGCATCAGCGGGGCCAGGCGGGTAAAGGTGGCCGCATTATCCAGCCAGCCATGCAGGGCAATCACCGGCTGGCCATCCTCGGGGCCGTACAGATGGGCAGCCATCTCGATGTGCGGCAGATTCAGCCGGATTTCTTCAACCTGAACAGTCATGCTTTCTCCTGCGCGGCATCGCAGTGCCAACGCTGCAAAATCGATTGGAGCAACTCGGCGGTGGCTTGTGGGTGTTCAAACGGAAACATATGGCCTCCGTGCACGGTGTGGTACTCACCGCGCTGCAGCTTTTCAACCTGCCGGGCATGTCGCGGTAACACGACCCGGCTATGCCGGCCGCGAACCAGCGCCAGTGGCAAGGTCAGTTGCGTCGGGCGGGCGGGCTGGGTGTGAGGCGCATTACGATAAATGCTGATCTCAACCGCCGGATCAAAGCGCAGCCGCAGTGCATTGCCCTCTGTCACCAACGCATGCTCGACATAGGCATCCAGACAGTCTGCATCAAAATGGCGAAACAGGGTTTTACCGGAGAAGTAACGATGCGCTTCGTGACGATCCGGGAAGTGCTCGCGGCGACCCAGCGTGCGCCCCGCTGGCGTTATCCGGTCCATCAGCTTCAACTGTTTGGCAATGCGTACCATCAGGCATTCGGCGGGGCTGAGCACCGGCGAATCGAGCATGACCACACCGTGGTAAAGCTGCGGCTGTCGCAGTGCGGCATGATGATGCAGCACCCCGCCCAGAGAATGGCCGACGCCCCAGACGGGCTCACTGAGCTGTTGCAAATGATGAATCAACTCATCAACCAGCCGCTCCCAGTTTTCACCCACCGGAAAGTTGGCATCATGGCCGTGCTGAACCAATGAGCGGATCTGATAGTGCGGCTCCAACAGGCCGAACAGCTTGCTGTAGGTCGCCGATGGAAAGCCGTTGGCGTGGGCAAAGAAAATCGTGTTCGACATGTCAGACCTTCCCTGAAGGCACGCCCCGGCTCAACGGCCGAGCCCGGCGGCGATCAGCGCAGCGCTGGCGCACTGTCGCCCAGAGGAACAACTGCCACCGTCAGCCTTGAAATACAGCTGGTCTTGCCATCCTCACCCGTCAGGCGAATATCCCAGACATGCGTGGTGCGCCCAAGATGCACAGCCCGCGCCATCGCGGTAACTCGCCCGCTGCGCAAGCCACGCAGGTGATTGGCGTTGACTTCAAGGCCTACACAATAAAAGCGCGAGGTATCAATGCACAACGCGCTGGCCATCGAGCCCAGTGACTCGGCGAGAACAACCGATGCGCCTCCATGCAGCAGGCCATACGGTTGATGGGTGCGCCGATCCACCGGCATGCTGGCACTGATCGAGTCATCGGTAAACGACTCGAAGCGGATATCCAGCACCTCGGAAATGGTATTTTTCTGCAACGCATTGATCCGCTGCAGATCAGGGGTTTCGCGCCATATGGCCATAGTCACAACCTATTCTTGCCAGAGCACCGCATCACAGC
This sequence comes from Pseudomonas sp., assembly GCA_035562615.1. Taxonomy (GTDB): domain Bacteria; phylum Pseudomonadota; class Gammaproteobacteria; order Pseudomonadales; family Pseudomonadaceae; genus Aquipseudomonas. The sequence continues at coordinate 6,838 of DATMWH010000323.1, forward strand.
GCTGCAGCCAGTCATCGAAATGTTTGCCGTAGCTGCTCTCGATCACCGCGCG
>DATMWH010000324.1:0-3098 GCA_035562615.1 Pseudomonas sp.
CATTCGTGTGAACGCGTATTTCAGAGCATCATTAATATTCGTGAGCCGATTGTCAATTGACGAAACTTCATTTGCAGAAGAACGATTAAGCGGCCAACGCCGAAATTCTCCCTACAATTCTCACTCCTTTAACATGCCCGCAGCGTCAGCACAGCATCTTGCTGCCAAACCTACTGCGTGTGATACACAGGCAATCAGATGATAACTCAGCCACGCAGTTGCTCTGTCCGATACGCTCTAGCGTTGACCCTCGTCATAATGCCGATTGCGGCCTTCGCCGACGAAGTCGCTTGTGGGTCGCTACGGAACCACTTTGGGCCATTTGACTATCGCTCTGCGCCGGCCGAGCGGCGAGTGGTTGAGGATCACCATTTCACCCCCAAGGTTGAGAGCCTCTCTGGCGGCAATACTTCGATAACTGCTGGTGGTGACATGAATTACACGCTTAACGTGTTTCCCAACCACCACCGCGCACTGATGGCTCTCATTAAGCTCTCCGAAAAAGAAAAGACTGATAAGCCACGCGGCATGACCTACACGGTGGCCTGCCGGTTCGAGCGTGCCGAACGCTTCCGTCCTGATGACGCGACGGTGAAGATGCTGCACGGCATCTACCTGATTCGCAAGGGCAAAGCACAGGCAGCAGCTGACAAAATTGAGGAGGCCAGCGCACTGGCCGGCGACGATGCCAACATAACCTATAACCTTGGTCTGGCCTACTTCGATCTCAAGCAATACGACAAGGCATTGGCCAGCGCGCACAAAGCGTATGCGCTCGGCTTTCCCTTACCCGGTTTGCGCAACAAGCTGAAACGCGCCGGAAAATGGTCTGAACCGACGCCTGTTGCGGTCAACCAGCAAAAAACGCCCGAAACCACCCCAAAGTGAGAAGGTTCGTACCGAAATCCGGCGTCGGCTCCTACCATGCAAGCCCTTGAACAGCCTAGAGTGGCCTCAAGGCTCGCGAACTGAGAAGTCGTTGGCCTTGGCGCGAAGCCACTGCTCGAGCATCATGGAAATCCAGATCATCTCCCCGTAGTAGCCAGGGTGCTCGAAAACGAGTTTGCTGAGTAGCACTTCCACGAAATCCTGACGAAGCACCTTGCGCTCTACAAGTGCATGCACCGATTCGGCGGCCAGTTTTCGCAACGGCTCATGACGCATCAGCCACACACCGAAGGGCAGCCCGAATCCTTGCTTCTTCTTAACGAGAATCTCATCTGGCAGAAAGCCTCGTAACGCTTCCTTGAAAAACCAACGAAGCTTTAAACCCTTGAGTTTGTAATCAACAGGAAGTCGGAGCGAGAAATCGAGGAGGTCGCTGTCGAGCATCGGGAAGCCCACCTGCACGCCAGCCAGCCGCGTTGTTCCGGTTACTTTTGGCAAGTCAATTTCTGCGAGCGTATAGCGCCAGTCGAAAGCCAGTTCCCGATTGGTGTTACTGGTCGTTCGCGCACTGGCCCAAACCTGGCGCTGGTGCTCTAGTGGCAATGAAACGTTCACCTGTGCCAAAAAATCCGGCGTTAAAGTCTGTTCAAGGCCCAGCCGGTTTATCAGGTTGTACATCTGCAGGCGGTCGGGCATCGGAACACTAGCCTGTTCCACGTAGCTGGAGGCTTTTCGGATAAACGGCAGTGTGCCTGCGTACTTAGACCCCAGCAGCGGCTCCATGATCCCTTTGCGGATAGCCCCCGGGATGTGTTGATACCAGTCGAAGACCCGCTGTTTAGCATAGCGGGCGTTACCCCCAAAGAGTTCATCTCCGCCATCGCCCGCCAGAATACGGATTACACCATCTTCCTTGGCCATCTTGGCACAGTAGTAGGCGGGCAAAGCCGAAGAGTTCCCGAAGGGCTGGTCGTAGCTGGCGGCAACCATGGGAATGCTGCACACAAGATCATCCGGCGTGACGTAATACTCGTGGTGCTCTGTTTTGAAGCGGCTTGCTGCAATTCGGGCAAATGCCATTTCGTCATAGCCTTCGGCTTCAAAGCCAATTGAATAAGTGGCTGCTGGCCCACCATGGGCCAAACCGATCATGCCTGCAACGGTGGAGCTATCGGTACCGCCACTCAAGAAACACGCCGCTTTAGCACCATCCAGTTGACGAGCAGTGGCCTGTTGCAGAAGTGCGCGGAATTCGTCGCGGAGCCTATCGAAGGGCTGATGCAGAACCTCTTCAAAAGTTGGCCTCCAGTAGGGTGCTACGGTCAACCGGCCATTTTCGAATAAAACATAGTGCCCTGGAGAAACGCGATAGATGCCTTTGAAAATGGTTCGCGGCGATGGAATGACGTGGAAATAGAGGTAGTCAAAGATGGCTTGCGGATCGACTTCGGTGCTTGAATCAGCGAGATCGTCGGCACGTTCGGCGAACAGAAGTTGGTCACCGATCTGGCGATAGCAGAGGGAGCGGATGGCGAAACGGTCTACCGCAAGAAAAACTGTTCCGTTTGGCTCGCGGAGTGCCACGGCGAAATCTCCGGAGACCATTTCTGGCGCGGCGTTCAAAAAACGCTGAAAAGCGTGGCGCCAAGTAGCCTCGACGCCCTCTGCAAGCAATGTCTTTTCTAGCGAGGAATCGTTAAATCGCGGCAAGCCGAGAACTAAGCAATCTGTATGAGGAGTCATTTTTTGAACCAATTCAACTTAAAAACTTGGAGTTTTTTCTGCCGCCAGAGTCTTCCAGCCTGGCACCTGCACTAAAGCCCATAGACATAATAAAGACCCGAATGCCAGCGCAAAATGGAGATAGAGTCGCGCGCCAGACACATAGGTTTCCCGATTTGGGCTTAATACAAACTGCCACGCACTAAAAACCTTTCCATACTTCAAAATCACCTGTTCAGTCCCGAACCAGAAGCAAACAATCGAAAGCATCAAAGCCGCACCCGAGAGAAGAAGAGTCTGAAGACAGCGAAGCCTGTTTGCCAATAGATTCGAAATCGCTGCGGCGACAAAGAAGAAGAACAAGAATCCACTGGCCAAAAGGGTGCTGGAAGCAAACGTACCACCCTCCAGCATCAATTCGGTAAGATTGTCAGTAGCCGCTCTGGCAACGACAATCCAATAGATTGGCCATGCAAGCAGACTCGACC
>DATMWH010000325.1:0-2468 GCA_035562615.1 Pseudomonas sp.
ATCGGCGATCGAGCCCAGCACCGGTGACAGCAGGGCAATCAGAATCCCGGAGAGGGTGACGGTGTACCCCCAGGCGGCTTGGCCGGCTATCGGGTCATTGACCAGACGGGAGACAAAATAGGGGCCGAATATAAAGGTCAGCACCACGGTGAAAAACGGCTGTGCCGCCCAGTCAAACAGCATCCAGCTGATGATCCCGCGCTTGGTCACGGCTTGAGTCGTTGCAGATCGGTTCACGGGAGGCTCCGGGCATGAAGTTCACTCACTGACGGTGCCCGGGTTTTGTGACAGTCGTGTGTCGGTGACCTCAGCTGACTTCCTGCGAAACCACCTGGTTGCGGCCGTGGTCTTTGCCGCTGTAGAGGCGCCTGTCGACGCAGCGATACAGCTCGTCGACGCTGCGACCATCGACCGGCCATTCTGCCAGGCCGAAGGTCGCCGACAGCTCGATCGGCTGCTGCTCGTACTGCAGCGGGTGGTTGCAGATCTGCGTGCGCAGCAATTCCAGCAGCGGTTCGGCGCTTGCGCGGTCGGTGTTGCGCAGGATCAGACCGAACTCTTCGCCGCCCAGCCGGCCCAGGGTGTCACTGATGCGCAGACGTTCGCCAAGGCGCTTGCAGATGTGCTGCAGGGCCTTGTCGCCGGCATCATGGCCCCAGCGGTCATTGATCGATTTGAAGTGATCAACGTCGAGGATGACCAGCGTCAGGTGCTGCTGGCTGCGCTCGGCTTCGCGAGTGCTCTGCACCAGCTGCTCCTGGAAGCTGCCCCGGCTGGCGACGCCGGTCAGCGCATCGGTTCGGGCCATGTACTGCAAAGCCTCATGGGCGGCCGCGCGGCGGCCTTCATAGACGTGCATGAAGAGGATGATCAGCAGGCCGCAGAGCAGCGCGTTGCCCAGATCAATCAATCCGCTGGCATCCGGCGTCACCGGGTATTTGTACTGATAGAGAACAATCGCGATCAGCGCGAACGGGATGCTCAGCATGGCGCCGCGAACCCGACCTAGCAGCAGGTAAGTCATCACCGGGACCACGTAGACCCAGACGAACGCCGTTGGCGAAGCGCCCGGCATGACGATGATGTAGAGCAGGAAACCCAGGACGAAAGCCAGATAGGTGTAAACCAGCGGCAGGGGATTGCGCAGGTGCACTATCTGCCGGGCGGCGATCAGCAAGAGCAGGCAGCAGATCAGCTCGAAGCCGGCAAACAGATAATTGCCTGCCATGAACTGCAGCAGGCAGAACATCGCCAGGCTCAGGCAGCTGCCGGCAAACAGCAGGCGCACCAGACTCCGCCAGTCGCTGTCATAGCGCGCGGACAGGTCACTGCTGGAATACTGCTGGTGGTCGGTCGGCTTGAGTGACATGGACACAGATGACCTTGAAGTGGCTCTGGCTTTTGTTCGAGCTTAGCAGTTAAGGCGTTGTCGCTGAGCGAAGAATTTGCGCGTTCAAACCGCGCTGCTGATGCAGTGGCGGCAATGTCTGCTACCGACTGTGCTTGCCCAGCATCCGCAGCCGCAGCGTGTCGTAAATCGGCGGGCTGCGCATGGCCGAGGCCACCGCAACAGCTATGGCGGTGGTCAGCAACATCGGCATGATCAGGCTGCTGATGGCGGTCATTTCGATGATCACGGCGATGCCGGTCAGCGGTGCGCGCACCACGGCGGCAAAGAACGCGGTCATCCCGAGCAAGGCAAAAGCCACCGGGCTGATCTGCATGCTCAGGTAGGTGTTGCACAGGCCGGCAAACAGGACGCCGCATAACGCACCGATCAGCAGTGCCGGGGCAAACAGGCCGCCAGGGGTGCCGGCGGCATAGGACAGCGGGCCGATCAGCAGCCGTACACCGAGGATCAGCAACAGCGGCAGCAGCATGCCTCCCGGATTGTCCAGCAGTTGCTGGGTGAGTGGCTCGCCGCCGCCTGCCCAGGTCGGTTCAAACCACATGATCAGGCCGATCAGGGCGCCGATCAGTCCGGCCTTGACCTCTCCCGGCACACGGGCAAAGCGATCGGCGCCTTCCAGCAGGGCAATCACCAGTCGGTTGTAGACAACCCCCAGTGCGCCCATCAGGCAACCGAACAGTAGTGCCGGCAGCAGGGCTGTCCAGTCCAGAGGGGGAATGGCCGGCACCTTGAAGATGGGGCCGTCGCCGAGCAGCAGCAGGCTGGTCTGCCAGGCCACCGCGCAGGCCAGCAGGCTGGCAAGCATCAGGCGCAGGCTGAAGCGCCGGCTGATTTCTTCAAAGGTGAACAACACCCCGGCCAGTGGTGCGGTAAATGCCACCCCAAGACCTGCGCCAGACAGTGCGGCGGCCATGATCCGGATATCGGCTGCGGCCAGGCGCGCTGCCTGGGCCAGCGAGGCACCAATGGCTGCGCCCATCTGGATGGTCGGGCCTTCGCGGCCGAGCGCCAGTCCCGAGCCGAGGGCCAGACTGCCACCGAAGAATTTCACCAGCAG
>DATMWH010000326.1:0-13314 GCA_035562615.1 Pseudomonas sp.
CTGGACAGCGGCCGCGGGGTGCTGGAACTGGTGCGCGAGGAGAAGCTGCTGGATGACGCCAGCCTGGCCGACATCCTGCGTCCGGAGAACATGATTGCCCCGCGTCTGGTGCCGCTCAAGGCCTGAGTCGACGCGACTTCGATCCTGCTTGTCGGGGCCTGGCCCCGACCTTTACGGGCTGCATGAGAATGCAGCCCGTTTTTTTGCTATGTCTGCGTTATTGGTTGAATGCTTGAACCGCGCAGGGTGGATAACCGCGCAGCGTTATCCACCAAAATCACGCCCGGTGGAAAAGCCGCTAGCGGCGTTTTCCACCCTACGCAAGCAACCCATCCTGCCCGTTACACCCCCCAGGCCTTGCGCAAGACCTGCAGGGCCGCGCCGATCTGCGCTTCCGGTACGGCGGCAAAGCCCAGTACCAGCCCAGCGCGCTGGTCAGGTGGCGTGATGCTGTCGGCCAGCCAGTAGCCGCTTAGGGCCGAGACTTCGACCCCTGCCGCCAGCGCGGCAGCCACCAGCTCGGTTTCGCGCTGCAAGCTCTCGACCCGCACGCTCAGGTGCAGACCGGCCTCCACCGCCGGCAGCGGCGCACAGCCCGGCACCTGCGGCCAGCCCTGCAGCAGGGCGTCGCGGCGCATCCGTGCGGCCTCGCGCATGCGCCGCACATGGCGCTGGAAGTGCCCGGCGGCAATGAACTCGGCCATCACCGCCTGGCTGCCGATCTCCGAGTGGCGCATATCCAGCGCGCGGCGCTGGGCAAAAGGTTCGACCAGCTCCGGTGGCAGCACCAGATAACCCAGGCGCAGGGCGGGGAAGGCGATCTTGCAGAAGGTGCCGACGTAGAGCACCCGGCCACTGCGGTCGAGTGCGGCCAGCGGGGCGAGCGGCACACCGCGGTAACGGTACTCGCCGTCGTAGTCATCCTCGATCACCCAGGCGTCGTGCCGTTCGGCCCAGGCCAGCAGCTCCAGGCGCCGCGCCAGCGACAGGGTGACGCCCGTGGGGTACTGGTGCGAGGGCGTGACATAAGCCAGCCGGCAGGTGCCCAGCGCCTGCAGCGCGGCGGTGTCCAGCCCTTCGTCGTCGACCGGCACCCCGCACAGCCGCGCCCCGGCCACGGCGAAGGCATGCCCGGCGGCACGGTAGCCAGGGTTCTCGATGGCCACCCGTTCGCCCGCTTGCAGCAACAGCTGGGCGCACAGGCTGATGGCCTGCTGGGAGCCGCAGGTGATCAGCACCTGCTCGGGGGTGCAGGTCAGCCCGCGGCTGCTGCGCAGGTAGGCTGCAACCAGTTCACGCAGGCGCCAGTCACCGGCCGGGTCGCCATAGCCCAGCGCTTCCGGCGGCGGGCGGCGCCAGAAGCGTGCACTGAGCCGGGCCCAGGTCTCGAAGGGGAACAGGTCGAAGGCCGGCACGCCAACGCGGAAGGCCCGTGGCGGCCCGGCGGGACGCGGGTTCAGGCGGTGCTCGGCGAGCAGGCGCAAAGCCGGTCCGTGAGCCGGCCCCGGCGGGCTGTCGGCTGTGCTGCGCGGCGACGGCTCGCGCAGATCGGCAACGAAGGTGCCAGCGCCCACCCGGCCCTCGATGTAGCCCTCGGCATACAGCTGGTCGAAGGCACGGCTCACGGTATTGCGCGAGACGCCGAGCAGCCCGGCCAGGTCGCGGCTGGCCGGCAGGCGCGTGCGTCCGCCCAGGCGGCCATCCAGGATGCGTTCGCGCAGGGCCTGATAGAGCTGGCGTGACAGCCCCCGGGCAGGATCGAGGCGGATGCCGGTGAGATCGACTGGCAGTGGTGGCAGGTTCATAAATTGGCACCTTCAAGTTGCTTCAAAGTGGATCTTATAACAGGCCAATATTGCGCCTAGGATGCTGCCATCTATCCGGGAGAACCGCCATGTACCTGCCAAGCGCTTTCCGCCAGAACGACCTTACGGCCTTGCACGCGCAGATGCAGGCCAGTCCCTTTGCGCTGCTCGCCAGCGCGGGCGATACGGGCGTCGAGGTCAGTCATCTGCCACTGCTGCTGGAGCCGGGGGAGGGCGAGTTCGGCACCCTCTATGGCCACTTCGCCCGTGCCAACGGGCACTGGCGCGGGCTGCAGGATGGTGCCGAGGCGCTGGCGGTGTTTAGCGGCCCGGACGCCTACATCAGCCCCGGCTGGTATCCGTCCAAGGCCGAGCACGGCAAGGTGGTGCCGACCTGGAACTACATCGCCGTACATGCCCGCGGCCCGGTCGAGCTGATCGAAGAGCCGGAGCGCCTGCTGCAGATCGTCAGCCGCCTCAGCGAGCGGCACGAGGCAGGTCGCCCGCAGCCCTGGGCGGTGAGCGAGGCGCCGGCGGAGTATCTGGACGCCATGCTGCGCGCCATCGTCGGTTTCGCCTTGCCGATCCGCCAGCTCGAAGGCAAATGGAAGCTCGGGCAGAACCGCCCGGCGGCCGATCAGCGCGGTGTGCATGACGGCCTGGCGGCCTCGCCCGAGCCTGGCGCCCGCGCACTGGCGGGACGCATGCAGCGGCCCGACTGACCCCCAGCCACAGCCACCCGACAGGAGCACAGCATGTCCGATATCCGTCCCGTCTGCGCCGCCGACCACGCCAGCTGGCTGCCGCTCTGGCAGGGCTACCAGCAGTTCTATCAGGCCGCGATTGCGGCTGAAACCAGCGCGCTGACCTGGCAGCGCTTTCTCGATCCGGCCGAGCCGATGCAGGCCGCACTGCTCTGGCAGGACGGCCGTGCCATTGGTCTGGTGCATTTCATCTACCACCGCAGTTGCTGGACGCCCGGCGACTACTGCTACCTGCAGGATCTGTTCGTCGCCGCCGACTGCCGTGGCAGCGGTGCCGGCCGTGCGCTGATCGAGTACGTCTACGCCCGCGCCCGTGCCGACGGTGCCAGCCGCGTGCACTGGCTGACCCAGGAAACCAACTACAGCGGTCGCCAGCTGTACGACCGCATCGCCGAACGCTCCGGCTTCATCCAGTATCGGAGGCTCCTGTGAGTGCCGAACTCAGCCACTGGCAAGCCTGTCCCTTGCCGCCGCACAGCGGCCTGCAGGGGCGCGTGATTCGCCTCGAACCGCTGGCCGCGTGTCACGCCGATGACCTCTGGCAGGCGCTGCAGGGGCCCGACCCGGCGCTGTGGGATTTCCTGCCCTATGGCCCGTTCGGCAGGCGTGAGGCCTTCGACACCTGGCTGGCGGGCAATCTTGCCAGCAGCGATCCGCAGTTCTACGCGGTGCTCGATCAGGCCAGCGGCCGTGCACTGGGCCTGCTCAGCTACCTGCGCATCACCCCGCAGGACGGCTGCATCGAGATCGGCCACATCGCCTTCGGTGCCGCTCTGCAGCGCACACCGGGGGCCACCGAGGCAGTCTATCTGCTGGCCCGGCAGGCCTTCGACGGACTCGGCTACCGACGCTTCGAATGGAAATGCGATGCGCGCAACCAGCGCTCGCGGCGCGCTGCCGAGCGCTTTGGTTTCCGCTACGAGGGGCTGTTCCGCCAGCACCGGGTGGTCAAGGGGCAAAACCGCGACACTGCCTGGTACGCCATCCTCGATGGCGAGTGGCCGGCCTGTCGCAGCGCCTTCGAGCGCTGGCTGGCGACGGACAACTTCGATGCCGGCGGCCAGCAGCGCGAAAGCCTGGCAGCGTTGCGCGGCTGAGACGGCTATTCGATCTCGAACAGACCGTTCTTCAGCGGGGCATCGGCCAGACGCTGGCGCACGTCGGCATCAATGCGCGGGTCGTCCGGGGCGTACAGGCGCACCTGGCGGAAGGCACTGATGCGGTTGATCTCTGCGCCGAGGTATTCCCACACCACGCGGGTGCAGGCCGGGTTGCGCCGGTCGCCGCTGGAGACGCCGGTCTTCAGTCCGTTGAGACGGGTGATGCGGCTCTTGTAGCTGGGGATGAGGATGGTCTGGCTCATCTCGTTGAGGGTCAGCGACTCGTAGTCCATGAGGAACAGCCGGTCATGCAGGGCGAAAGCTGCGCCGAGGTAGCGGCAGCGCACCCAGTCCTCGGCCGCACCGGCGCCGCTGCGCTCCTGGCGCTCCTGGCGTTCGAAGAGGAAGTCACCGTCTTCCTCCCACAGCTGCACCAGCGACAGCAGCACCTGCCCGGGCACCGACATGCAGTTGGAATACTCGAAGTAGTAACCGCAGTAGCGGCGCAGGTCGCCGGCGTGTTCGCGCAGCGGCTGCAGCAGGCGCTGCAGCGGATCACGTGCCGCCGGCCGGTCCTTGGCGCGGCTGCCGATCAGCGCGGCGAACTGCTCGGGCGGCTGGCTCAGTTCGTAGTCCTCGACACCGAAGAAATCGCAGATACGCTTGAGGTTGTGGCGGGTCGGCAGACTCTGTCCGGACAGGTAGCGGTTGAACTGTGCGCGGTTGATCGCCAGCCGCCGGCAGACCTCGGCGATCGAGCGGTAGTGACTGCACAGTAGCTGGAGGTTGGTACCGAAGGCGTCGGACATGCGGCGTTACCAATTGATGCGAGTGACGCGAATATAGCATCGACTCGCATCAGTTAGGCGCAACCCGCGAAATTGTCCGCGCCGCCCGCCCTGCGCAGGATTGAGCGACAGCCGCAGCTGGCTCTGCGTATGCCCCCCGGCAGTTCTGACAACAACAAGAGGGATGTCCCCATGCTAGATCTTCTCAACGACCTGCTCTGGAGCAAGGTCCTGATTGTCGCCCTGGTCGGTCTCGGCCTGTATTTTTCGTTTCGCTCGCGTTTCGTGCAGTTCCGCTATTTCGGCGACATGTTCCGTATCTTCTCCGAGGCCTTCAAACGCCAGCCGGGGCACCTCAGTTCGTTCCAGGCGCTGATGCTGTCAGTGGCCGGGCGGGTCGGCGCCGGCAATATCGCCGGGGTAGCGGTGGCGATCATGCTCGGTGGTCCGGGGGCGATTTTCTGGATGTGGCTGGTGGCGCTGCTGGGCATGGCCACCAGTTACTTCGAGTGTTCGCTGGCGCAGCTGTACAAGCGTGCCGAGCCGGATGGCACCTACCGCGGTGGCCCGGCTTTCTACATCCTGCACGGTCTGGGTCAGCGCTGGCTGGCGGTGATCTTCTCAATCCTGCTGCTGGTGACCTTCGGTTTCGGCTTCAACGCCGTGCAGTCCTACACCGTGGCCACCTCGCTGCACGACACCTTCGGCCTGCCGACCCATATCAGCGGCATCGCGCTGGTGCTGGTGATCGGCCTGATCATCTTCGGCGGCATCAAGCGCATCGCCAGCATGGCTGACGTGCTGGTGCCGATCATGGCGTTCTCCTACATCGGCATGGCGCTGACGGTGATCGGCATGAATATCGAACAGGTGCCAGCGGTACTGGCACTGATCGTCAAGAGTGCCTTCGGTCTGGAGCCGGCGTTTGCCGGTGGCATCGGCGCGGCGATCATCATGGGCGTCAAGCGCGGTCTGTTCTCCAACGAGGCCGGTCTGGGCAGCGCACCGAACGTGGCGGCGGTGGCCGAGGTTGGGCATCCGGCGGCGCAGGGCATCGTGCAGTCGCTCAGTGTGTTCATCGACACCATCCTGATCTGCACCAGTACTGCGCTGATCATCCTGCTTTCCGGCGTCTACCAGCCGGGCAGCGAGATGGCCGGCGTGGTCCTGACGCAGACCGCGCTGGCCGCTGAAGTGGGCGAGTGGGGGCGGGTCTTCGTTACGCTGGCGCTGACGCTCTTTGTCTTCACTACGCTGGTGTACAACTACTATCTGGGCGAAAACGCGCTGAGCTTCTTCAGCGAAAAGCGCTGGTTGTTGCAGCTGTATCGTGTGCTGGTGGTCTGCCTGCTGCTGTGGGGTTCGATGCAGGATCTGTCCACCGTGTTCGGTTTCGCCGATGTGACCATGGGGCTGCTGGCGCTGGTCAACCTGGCCGCGCTGTTCCTGCTGTTCAAGACCGGGTTGCGCCTGATGTTCGACTACGACAGCCAGATCAAGGCGGGTGTGCGCTCACCGGTATTCGATCCGCAGGCCTACAGCGACCTCGATCTGGACCCGGCGGCCTGGCCAGCGTTGCCTCAGGACGCGAAGCGATCCTGATCTGCAGCAGCCACGACACGAGCTGGCAGCTCCCCTCGCCCACGTGTGGGAGAGGGGTTGGGGGAGAGGGCAAGCATACTTTTATGCCCTCTCCCCAACCCTCTCCCGTGAACGGGAGAGGGAGCCAAAGGCAGTACACTGCAGCCTGAACCGACAGTTGCCAGGTTGACTCCATGAATCCTTCAGAAAAACTGCTGGTGCTGTATACCGGCGGCACCATCGGCATGCAGATGAGCGCGGGCGGGCTGGCCCCGGCTTCGGGCTTCGAGGCGCGGCTGCGGGCCGAACAAGCGGCGCAGCCGCAACGCCGGCTGCCGCCCTGGCAGTTCGCCGAGCTGCTGCCGTTGCTCGACAGCGCCAATATGAAGCCCGCCAACTGGCTGGCAATGCGCGATGCGATAGTGCATGCCGTCGAGCAGGATGGCTGCGATGCGGTGCTGCTGCTGCACGGTACCGATACCCTGGCCTACAGCGCGGCGGCCCTGAGTTTCCTGCTGCTGGGGCTGGAGATTCCGGTGCTGCTGACCGGCTCGATGCAGCCGGCCGGGGTCGAAGGCAGTGACGCCTGGCCCAATCTGTTCGGCGCTCTGGCGCTGCTCGCCGCTGGTGTGGCGCCCGGCGTGCACCTGTACTTCAACGGTCGCCTGCTGCATGGCGCGCGCGCCAGCAAGTGGCACAGCGAAGCCTTCGACGCCTTCTGCGAACACCAGCGCCCACGGCATGGCCAGCGCCTGCGCGAACTGCCCGCCGCACTGCTTTACCGTCAGCCACGGCAGCCGGTGGCGGTGGCGCTGCAGCCACTGTATCCGGGGATAACGGCAGGGCAGCTGCGTGGCGTGCTCGACAGCGGCGTCGCGGCGCTGCTGCTGGAGTGCTATGGCAGTGGAACCGGGCCGGCAGATGATCCGCAGATGCTTGCCGTGCTGCGCGAGGCTCACGCCCGCGGGGTGGTGCTGGCGGCCATCAGTCAGTGCCCGCAGGGGTCGGTGCAGTTTGATCTGTATGCCGCCGGCAGCGGGCTGGCCGCCTGCGGTCTGGTCAGTGGGGTCGGCATGAGTCGCGAGGCAGCGCTGGGAAAACTGTTCAGCCTGCTCGGTGTCGGCCTTGGGCAGGCCGAGGTGGAGCGACTGTTTGGCCTCGATTTGTGCGGCGAGCTGGCGGGGTAATCCGCGCCAGGTAGCCGAGCTACAGGGTTAACCCGCCGCTGGCCTTGTGCTGTTCGCGCAAGCGCGTGTTCAGTTGCTGCAGGTTGGCTTTGCCACTCTCCAGTTCGGCCAGACGGGCGGGCTCCAGCAGCAGGCGGATCTGCTCTTCCAGCTGTTCACTGAGCAGCCGCAGCTGGCGCTGATGGCTGTCACTTTCAGTGGCCAGCGTTTGCCATTCACTGCCCTGCGGCAAGCCGTAACCGCGGTCGAGCAATTGTGCCGGCCGGCTGAGAAATCCGCTCTCACCGAGCAGGTTCTGCAGCGTCTGACTGGCCTGTTCCCAGGCGGCGTTTTCGGTGGCTGCCGAGGGGTTCAGATAGTTGCGCTTGAGTTCATCCTGAGCCAGCAGCAACTGCCGGCGCAGGGCGGCCTGTTCGAGCAGCAGCAGTGCCGCGTTGCTGCGCAGATCTGCCTGGGCAAACCAGAGGCGGCGTTCGCTGGCCGGCAGATCCAGCCATTCTTCGACGCTGCCTTGCGGGATCGGCAGGCGCTCCTGCAGCACCTGGAACATCGCCTGATAACGCTCGCGGAAAGAGTCGAAGCGATAGCCCAGCCGCAGCGCCTGCTGGCGGTCATCCAGCACGCTCAGGTCGGCCACACCGCGGGTGCCGAGCATGGCCTGCAGGCCGTTGGGCAGAATGGTGTCGAGGCTGCGCAGCTGCGGGTGGTTGGTGCCGCTGCGCAGCAGCTTGAGGGTTTCCCCGGCGCAGTTGTTGCTGAAGAAGTAATACCCGCCGTCATAGCTCCAGTGCAGCTGGGCGGTTTGCTGCAGCAGCTGTTCGATCTGTTCGCGGTTGAGCAACAAAGGAACCGAGTTCAGGCTGCGCAGCTCGATCTTGGTGTACTCCTCGATCACCTGATCCAGCGGCAGCACAAACAGCCGCGAGGGGTAGTTGCCGGTCAGTCCATCCCAGCTGGAGAGCTGTACATCGCCAACAAAGGCGCGGTAGGACAGCACCAGATGCTGGTCCAGATCGAGCCGGCACTCAGGCCCCAGAGGCCGGCCGGGAGCGCAGATGACCAGCCGTAGCATGCCGTGGCCCCAGCGGCTCATCCATTGCTCATTGGCATCGGCAAAGAAATAGTCGACTTCATAAACCCGTTGCGGGTCGATGCTGCCCAGCGGCTGACGGGCAAAATCGCGGCCGGCATTCATGTAGGGCAGCCCGTTGCGACAAGGGGTCTGGCTGGTGGGCGCCCAGTCGAAGTGCTCCTTGAAATAGCGTTGCAGCGCCGGCCGCCGGCAGGCGTATTCGGGGTCGAGCAGAAAGTACTCCATGTTCACCGCGACGAATTCGCGCGGGTTGCTCAGTTCGTATGAGTCCGGGCTGCGGTCGATCTGATCATTGCTGTGGTCGCGCTCGCCGCGTTGCCCGGCGCGCTCCTGCCAGCCGGCCAGATCGAGCAGGCGCGGATCGTCCGCGAGGGTCAGGCGCCGCTGGCTTTGACCACGGCAGGCGTCGGACTGACCGATCACGCCGCGGCTGCTGTGTTGCTGCCGGCAGTGCATGGCCAGCAGGCGCTCCTCAGGCGATTGCAGGTGGGCGCGGTCATACAGATGGGTCAATTCATGCAGCACGGTGGCCAGCAATTCGCGGCGCTGACTGCCATGCGGGCGTGACGTCGGCTTTTGCGCCGAACCATCCAGTAACGCCGGGAGCAGGGCGGCATTCAGCTCCAGCTGCTGCGCCCGTGGATCGGCCTGACCATAGGCTTGCGCGGGCAGGTCTGGCGACCAGCGCACCGTGACGTCGATATCCAGGCGTTCGATAAAGCGCGGGGGCAGGGCTGCTGTGGCCTCGTCGAGCAGTGCCTGACTGACGTGTTGCTCGGCCGGCGTCAGGCCTGCGCTGTCCAGCTGCAGCCGCAGTTCGGCGTGGGCCGGGACACTTGCCAGTAGCCAGACAAGCGTCAACAGAAGCGGGCGCATGGGCGTGATCAGTGGGCGAGAATCGCCTGTGCCAGCGCGGCGTCGGTGGCCTCACGGGCTTCAGGTAATTGCTCGCGCAGGCTCTGCAGCGCCGCTTCCAGCTGTACGGTGCGGATCGCGCCATCGGAGGCGATGAAGCTGGCGGCATCATCGCGGGCAGCCTGAATCAGCTTCATGTCGCGAATCGAGGTGGTGGTGTCAGAGGTGAAATTCAACGAACGATCGGTGGCGCGCAGCAACATATCGCTGGTGCCAGCAAGACTGCGGGCTTGGGCGCCGCTGCAGACCAGCATCAGGATGACAAGGGAAAGACTAAAACGCATGGTGAAACTCCGGCAAACAGCGACTGGGCAGTGTGCAGGCCAAAGCCTGAGGCGGGCATTGTAACGCTGGCGGCGCCGGGCATCAGCTGGAGAATTCCATGCTGGCCCGGCAGTTGCTCTGGTTCAGTCGTAGCCCGGATGCAATCCGGGTTTGCCGGACTGGGCCCGGATTGCATCCGGGCTACGCGGTAATCCGGCCAGCTGTCCACCGCCCTTGGTTGGTTGGCATGGCAGAGCGACTCAGTAAGCCAGAATCGCCTCGGCCAGCTGCATGTCAGTGGCCTGCAGTTGTGGCTGCTTGCCGCGGATCAGGTTGACCGCCGCTTCCAGGTGCACGCCACGGATCTGGCCCTGACTGGCGACGAAGCTGGCGGCGTCATCCTTGGCAGCACGGACAATCTTCTTGTCGTCATCGGTGGATGAAGAGGTGGCGTCAGAGGTCGAGCCGAAGGCGTCGCTGATCCAGTCGGTGGTCACGACAAAACTGGTAGCACTGGCCTGGGCCGAGAGGGCCAGCAAGCTGGCCGCAGCGAGTAGACGAAGATTCATGAGGGGTAACTCCTTGGTGTGGATGTCTTAAGGCTAAACCAGAGACAGGCGGCGGGCCAGTCTATTTCCCTTTGCCGGACTTGGCTTTGCGCTTGCCTTCGGCTTTCCCGGATGGCTTGGCTGCGGATTGGCGTTCGACTTTTTTCAGTGGAGCGCTGACCACCGGCGGCTGGAGCCCTGGCTTTTTCGTGGGTGCCTTGGTTGGGGTTGGTTTGGCCGTGCTGGTCGTCGGTTGAACCGGAACTTCCTTGGCTGTGGCAACGGCCGACGTCTTCTTCGCCGCAGGCGTTTTTGCCGCGTTGGCGGGCTGAGCTTTAACTGCAGTTTTGGCTGCCGCGGAGGGGCGAGCAAGCGCTTTGCTTGTGGCGGGACGAGCCGCTGCCTTGCGCGCTACGGCCGGCTTTTCAGCGGCAGGTTTGGCGGCTGAGCGAGCAGCCGTTGCTTTTCCCGTCGGTGCTTTTGTTGCGGCCGCAGGCCGAGCATCCGGTAGCTTTTTACTGGCCAGCAGCAGCTGTTCAAAGCTGTCGCGGTAGCATCGGGCGAACTCGGCCGGGTCCGGCATCATCTGCCGGCAGGCCACGGCGCAAATCCACAAGGTACCGTTATAACTGAAGCCGGTGATATTCAGGCCCAGGTTGTCCATGGGGATCGACACCGGCAGGAACAGCACCATCTTCGCCCCGGCCAGATAGAGTGGAACGTCCGGGCCGCGCACGTTGGAAATGGTCAGATTGGCGCGCGGCAGCAAGCCCTGCATGATCAGCATCTTGCCCGCAGCGGCGGGCAGCAGGTTGAGCAGCTTGCCGGGCAGGTCCTTGCCGATGCTTTCAGTCACCTGCTTGGTTTTGTTACTGCTGCGCCGCACCGCCAGTACCCGCTCGATGGGGTCGGCAATATCGGTACGGATCGGCATGGCTGACATACCGATCTGATTACCGACGTCCTCGTCCTTTTTTGCGCCGCGAGTGGTCATCGGCACCATGGCGTTCAGGCTTTGCTCAGGCAGTTCGTGCTTGCCCTGCAAGTACTGGCGAAGTGCGCCGCCGGTGACCGCCATGAACACATCGTTGACGGTGATGCCGGGCAGCTTGCTGCGGATCTCCTGAATCTCGCCCATTGGCAGGCCAAGTGCTTCCACCACCCGGTGGGCCGAGACGGCCTGATCGAAGCGGGTGATCGGCGCTTTGGCGGGCACCGCCGAGGGCTCGCTCGGATCTCTGGGGGCGTGCTCCTCGCCCAGATTCTTCAGATATTTGCTGCCGAAACTCAGGCCCAGCTTGCCGAAATCGAGCAGCAGCTTGGAAGTATCGACCAGCAGGTTGGCGCCATTGCCGACGGCGCGCGCATACAGCTCGACGGTGGTCGGTTCGCGGTCGGCAATAATGGTGCCGCCGGACTGCGCGTTGTCATCGGTATTGGTGAAGCTGTGAATGGCCTTCATCAGCTCGACCCCCGCTTCGCCATCGATGGCGGCATGGTGCATCTTGATAAAGAAGGCAAAACTGCCCGGCGGAATGCCCGGGATATTGTTCAGCCCCTCGATCACGTAGCACTCCCAGGCCGGCATGCTCAGATCCAGCGGCCGGGCATGGATGCGTGCCACCAGAATGCACAGCTGACGCCAGTCACCGGGCTGCGGCAGGGCGATATGACGAACGTGGTATTCCAGATCGATATCCGGGTCGTCGATCCAGTAAGGGCGGTCAACCCCCAGCGGCGGCATCACCAACCGCCGGCGAAAGATTTTCGATTTGCCCAGCCGGCCGGCAAAGAACTCCAGCACACCCTTGAAGCGAACCTTGCCACCCGGCGCGCTGGACGGATCGTAGATCCCCAGACCGCCAACATGCATGTGCTGATTGTTGTCCTCAAGGGCGAGGAACAGGTTGTCCATTCCGGAGAGTTGTCTCATTTATTGGCACCAGATTCACTTTCAAGTGGCTGGAAATATGGGCCTAGAACCGTTAATGCGCAACTTGCCCTTTACAACTTGCTGTTCAACCAAGGGCAGGGAGATTAGTGTCGGGCGCATTGTGTTCAATCTGGTCACTGCTTAGACTGCGCGGGCATTCAAGCGCTCAATCTGGATTTAGCATGTTTAAACGAATCAAGCGGGTATTGTCGGCCGCCAGGCGAGCTTGGACCGATGAATTACCGGAGTCAGTGAACAGTTTCGACTACGTGACTGTCACTGGACTAAAGGATATCCATTTGAGTGGCTGGACACTGGATACAGGCGAGCTGGTCAAAGGTTTTCTGATCCGCCCTGAGGATATTCTGCTGGATATTGGCTGCAACAGTGGTGGCTATGCCTTGTACAGCGCCCGCCAGGGGGCCGAGATCATTCTGGCTGATGTGGATGCAGAGCAACTTGAAATTGCCCGAGCCCGACTGGAGGCCATTCCGGCGCGTCGTGTTCAGACCTTGGTTACCGATGCCAATCCGATCCCTTTGCCCGATGCTTCTGTCACCCGGGTAGTCGCGATGGAAGTGTTGGAGCATGTAGAAGACCCCGCCCAATTCATGTCCGAATTGGTCAGGGTTGCCAAACCGGGTGCGTTGTTTCTTTTTACCGTTCCAGACGAAGTGGTCGAGGGTGTTCAGAAGCTTGTTGCCCCGCCCGTCTATTTTGAAAAACCCAACCATATACGTATCTTCAAGCGCGGTGAGTTGGAACAGCTGGCCCTTGATGCTGGATTGGTGATTGAACATCGCTTGCAATATGGTTTTTATCATGCCGTATGGTGGTCGTTGTTCTGGGCATGCCCGGATCAGCCCCTGTCCGCCCCATGGCACTTCATGCTGGAAAGTTGGGCGCGAACTTGGTCGAGCTTGCTGGATCAACCCAAAGGCATGCTGGTGAAGGCTGCATTGGATGAAGTAATGCCCAAGAGTCGGGTAATTGTTGCCCGCAAGCCCTGAATTTCACTCTCATTTTGTCTGAATGTGGTACTCGTGTGATCATTCTCGTTGGCTCCAAGATCGATCAGTCCAGCATCCGTAGTTCCCTCGGAAAGCCGGAGTACAGTTATTACTTTTTAATGAAGGATTTTCTGCCGGTGCTGGAACGACTCGGCACAGTGATGGTGGTCGAGAGCCTTGAGGAAATTACCTCACTTTCCAACCGTTTCAGGGCCGAAGGCGAGCAGGTGATTTTCTTCAGTTTCAGTCCGCCGCAGCAGGCCCCGCTGCAGACGGGCTGTCCGACCATCGTGGTGTTTGCCTGGGAGTTTGACCGGTTGCCGGAC
>DATMWH010000327.1:0-9742 GCA_035562615.1 Pseudomonas sp.
TTGGCGTAAATGCCGCGACCGCTTTTCTCCGCCGGCATGCCGTTGGCCTGATAGACCTTGACCCGCTCGACCCCGCAGGAGGGCGACTGCTGCATAAAGATGTAGCCGGCGATGTCGTTATGGCTGCTGGCCATGGCCTGACCATAATCGGCCAGCGCCTGTGTCACGTCGCGTTCGCGATCGACTGTACCAACGGCGCGCGGTGCTGCCGGGTCGCCGACCAGGCGGATCGGTTCACGCGGTGTGCCCAGACCAATCGCCACTTCCGGACAGATCGGCGCAAAGTCGAAATGCCGGGCCAGCGCTACGCGGCACAGGGTCGAGGCTTTGTGCCCGCCGTTGTAGCGCACCTCGTGACCGAGCAGGCAGGCGCTGATGGCGATTTTCGGGCGATTGGTCTGGTCGTTGTGCATGCGCTACACCTCAAAGCTGTACAGATAAGATAATTTGTACAATTGATGTGCATATTATGCGTATTCCTGTACATGTCAAACTTCTTGTACAAGAAAATGTAAAAAATATTAGCGCGCAGCGAGGGGGATTTCTGTGGTCGATTCTGTCCGGTGCAACCCTGTGACGCTGATTGCAGCGTTACACCGCAAAGGCAGGGGCATGGCCTTTACGGTGTGATGTTCAGCCTTTGATCTGGGCTTCCAGTTCCAGCTTCAGGGCGGGCGCCAGTTGCAGTTGGCGAGCCAGCTCGTCCAGGTAGGCGCGCTCCATGAAGTGCTGCTGATCAACCATCAACAGGCTGGCCAGATACATCTCGGCCGCCATTTCCGGTGTGCTTGCAGCGCGCGCCACTTCAGCCGGATCCAGCGGCTTGTCGAGTTCGCCGGCCAGCCAGCGCTGCAGATCCTGCTCACTGGTCAGTTTGTTGAATTCACCTTCGATCAATTGCCGCTCGCGCGAATCGATATGCCCGTCAGCCTTGGCCGCTGCCACCAGGGCTCGCAGAATTGCCTGACTGTGCAGTTCAGCCTGGACTGCAGGGAGCCGGTCCAGCGTTTGTGGTTCGCCGCCCGGGTTGCTGGCCTGTTGTGCCTGCCAGTTGCCGTAGGCCTTGTAGGCCATGACGCCAAGCGCTGCGAGGCCGCCGTAAGTCAGCGCATTGCCGCCTACCTTGCGCACCGTCTTGTTGCTGCCCAGCAGCAGTCCCAGGGCGCCGGCTGCAAGGGCGCTGCCACCGGCGCCGCCGAGCAGATCGGTGAGTCCCGAGGCCGGTGTACCCGGGGTGTTGGCGGGGCGCCTGGCAGTGTCCTGCAGCAGCGCCTGGCCGGATTTAAGCAGTTGATCGAGTAGTCCGCTGGTCAGCATTTTGGCTCTCCGTAGGCAGTGGTCCGGTGGGTTTTGGCATCAGATTAAAGTAGCGATTCAACAAGAGCCTGAACCTTGTGCTTCCGGATGTTGCCGGGCGGGGGATGCAGTTTTATTTGCCGATACTGGCGATGATTTCCCGGGCGGCCTGCTGGCCGCTCAGCCAGGCGCCTTCCACGCGCCCGGCAAGGCACCAGTCGCCGCAGGCGAAGAGGCCCAGTGCGGGGTCGCAGAGGGCACGCAAATCCTGCGGTTGTGCCGGACGGGCATACAGCCAGCGTTGTGCCAGACTGGCGTCGACAGGTGGTAGCGCCTGCCCCAGCACCCTTTCGAAGGCGGCCGTCAGCAGGTCGATGACGTTGCTGGCCGGCAGGTCCAGGTGCTCGCGGGTCCACTGGCTGGAGGCGTGCAGCACCCAGCTGTCGGGCATGCTGCGCCCCGGCTTGCTGGTGTTGCGGGCAATCCAGGCCAGCGGGCTGTCTTGCACAAAGCAGGCTTCAAGCGAAGTTGGCAAGGCATGCTCAAAGCCCAGTGCGACGGCCCAGACGGGTTCCATCGCCGTGCTGGCGGCCTGTGCCGCCAGAGCCGGTGCCGCTGCCAGCAGTGCGCTGGCCTGGGCTGCCGGTGCGGCGACCAGTACATGGCTGAAAGGGCCGTGCAGGTTGCCCTCGGCATCCAGCAGCTGCCAATGCTGATCGCCGCGGAATATCTCGCAGATGCGGCATTCGAAGCGCACCGGCAGACTGCCCAGCAGGCCACGGGTCAGTGCGCTCATGCGCGGAGTACCGACCCAGCGTGGCTGCTGGTCCGGCGAGGGGCTGAGTTGGCCCTCGCGGTACTGATAAATCTGCGGTGACCAGCGCTCGACCCAGCCCTGTTGTTGCCAGTGGCTGACTGCCCGAACAAAGTCCGCATCGCGGGCGGTGAAATATTGCGCGCCCAGGTCCAGGTCGCCGAAGCCGCTGCGCTTGCTGGACATCCGTCCGCCGCTGCCACGGCTCTTGTCGAACAGTTGCACGCTATAGCCGGCGGCATGCAGTGTGTTGGCGGCGGACAATCCGGACAGGCCGGCACCGATGATGGCGATAGGGTTGGACATAAAGGTCGGCTCGGCAGGGATAATTTGACATAAATTGTACAAAGTATTTAACTTGTACATAAAATCTGTCAAGCAACCATTGCCCCGGATGATCAGGATTCGGGTGGTCAGGCCGCTCACACGAGGATCCGCTCATGCACATTCTTCTGACCGGCGGCACCGGCCTTATCGGCCGCGCGCTGTGCCATTACTGGACGCAGCAGGGGCATCAGCTGACGGTCTGGAGCCGCACCCCGGAGCAGGTACCACGGCTTTGCGGTGCCGGCGTCAAGGGCATCGCCCGTCTTGAGGATTGCCCGCCCGGCGCGCTGGATGCGGTGGTCAATCTGGCGGGCGCACCAATCGCTGATCGCCCCTGGACGGCCAAGCGCAAGCAACTGCTGTGGGCCAGTCGGATCAGCCTCACGGAACAGCTGGTGGCCTGGCTGGCCAGCCGCGAGCAGAAGCCGGATGTATTGCTGTCCGGCTCGGCGGTGGGTTGGTATGGCGATGCTGGTGAACGTGAGGTGGATGAACGGCAACCGCCAGTGAGCAGTGATTATGCCAGCCAGCTGTGTGCGGCCTGGGAAGACGCGGCGCTGCTGGCCGAACCGCTGGGCATCCGCGTGGTGCGGATCAGGACTGGTCTGGTGCTGGCCGCCGACGGCGGTTTTCTCAAGCGCCTGTTGCTGCCATTCAAGCTGGCGCTGGGCGGACCGATTGGCAACGGCCGGCAGTGGATGCCATGGATTCATCTGCACGATCAGGTGGCGCTGATGGATTTTCTCCTGCACCACGAGGCTGCCTGCGGCCCTTATAATGCCTGCGCCCCCGCACCAGTGCGCAGTCAGGCCTTTGCCAAGGCGTTGGGCGCAGCGCTGCACCGGCCGGCATTCATGCCGTTGCCCGCGATATTCCTCAAGCTGGGCTTGGGCGAGCTTTCGGTATTGTTGCTCGGAGGGCAGCGCGCGCTGCCCAAGCGACTGCTTGAGGCGGGATTCGTGTTTCGCTTCAATACGCTGGAAACTGCGCTGGCTGATTTGCTCTAGAAACTCTTCTTTATATTGACCACTTAATCAAGGATTGCGCATGACCCAACACGCCTTACTGCTGGTCAACCTTGGCTCGCCTGCCAGCACTTCAGTGGCCGATGTGCGCAGTTACCTCAATCAGTTTCTGATGGACCCTTATGTGATTGATCTGCCATGGCCCGTGCGGCGTTTGCTGGTGTCGCTGATTCTGCTCAGCCGCCCGGCAAAGTCCGCGCATGCCTATCAGTCGATCTGGTGGCCGCAAGGCTCGCCGCTGGTGGAAATCAGCCGGCAACTGACTGACGCCGTGCGTCCTCTGTGGACGCAGGGCCCGGTCGAGCTGGCCATGCGCTATGGCGAACCCTCCATCGAAACCAGCCTGCGCAAGCTGGCGGGGCAGGGTATTACCCGGGTCACCTTTGCGCCGCTGTATCCCCAGTTTGCCGACAGCACCACGACCACTGCACTGGTCGAGGCGCAACGGGTGATTGCTGCTCATCAGCTGCCGCTCAAGCTGTCCGTGCTGCAACCCTTTTTCGCTCAGCCGGAGTATCTGGATGCATTGGCGGCCAGTGTCAAACCCTACCTGGAACAGGGTTTCGATCATTTGCTGATGAGTTATCACGGCCTGCCGGAGCGGCATTTGCACAAGACCGATCCGACCGGTACGCACTGCCTGAAGGGTGCGGATTGTTGTCAGCGCGCCAGCGGAGCGGTGCTGCAGAGTTGCTACCGTGCGCAGTGTTATCAGGTCAGTGCCGGCTTTGCCGAGCGCGCCGGGCTGCAGGCCGGACAATGGTCGGTGGCGTTCCAGTCGCGTCTGGGACGGGCCAAGTGGATCGAACCTTACACCGAAGCGCGGCTGGATGAACTGGCTGCGCAAGGGGTGAAAAAGCTGCTGGTGATGTGCCCGGCCTTTGTCGCCGACTGCATCGAGACACTGGAGGAAATCGGTATCCGTGGCCGCGAACAGTTTATTGCCGCCGGTGGTGAGGAGTTGATTCTGGTGCCGTGCCTGAACACCCAGCCACAGTGGGTAGAGGCGCTGGCGAAGATCTGTGAGCGGGTGCCCGAGGCGTTGTAAGCTTCCTGTAGGGTGGGTTAGCTGCGTAGCGGCGGATGGCCGCCCCACGTAACCCACCATCGATGCCAAAGGCATCGCGCTTGCCGACCTGGCGGTCGGTTGGTGGGTTACGGCCGCAGGCCTAACCCACCCTACAAAATCAATTCGTACTTTCAATTCTCTGGAGTCAAGTCATGTCCGCCGATCTCGCCCACATCCGTCAAGTGATGGCGCAAGCCGACTGCCTGTACAACGAAGCCCAGATCGAGGCCGCCATCGAGCAGGTCGCCGGTGCCATCAATGGCGAGTTGGCCGAGCGCAACCCGGTGGTGTTCTGTGTGATGAACGGTGGCCTGATCTTTACCGGCAAGCTGCTGCCCAAGCTGAACTTCCCCCTTGAGCTGTCTTATCTGCACGCTACCCGCTATCGCAGCGAAACCACCGGTGGTGAGCTGTTCTGGAAGGCCAAGCCGGAAATCTCCTTCATCGACCGTGATGTGCTGATCATCGATGACATCCTCGATGAGGGGCATACCCTTGGCGCGATCATCGATTTCTGCCGGCATGCCGGTGCCAGCCGGGTGTATACCGCTGTGCTGATTGACAAGGATCACCAGCGCAAGGCGCGACCGGACCTGCAGGCCGATTTTATCGGCCTGCAGTGCGTCGACCGTTTCATCTTCGGTTATGGCATGGATTACAAGGGTTACTGGCGCAATGCACCGGGCATCTATGCGGTGAAAGGCCTGTAAGTCCGGCGCACGCACAGGGCGCTATGGCGCATGGCTGGCAAACGGCTATTCTTGCGGCGCAGGTAGCCGCAGGCTGACCGCGCTGGCGCTGGAGCGTTCTGACACGATGATTCTGGGTATTCTTCAAGGTGCGGCACTGTTGCTTGCGCTGTGCTGGTTGTACAGCGTCAATCAGCGGGCCTGGGGCGAGCGGCGCAAGGCGGCGCAGCTGTCTGCCGGACTGCTGTTCGGCGGCGTCTGCATCATCGGCATGCTCAATCCGATGCTGCAGGTTGACGGCATTATCCTGGATGCCCGCTCGGCGCTGCTGAGTATGGCCGCCCTGTTCGGCGGTCCGCTGGTGGTCGGTGTTGCCGGCGTGCTGGCAGGTGCCTTCCGCTTGTCACTGGGGGGTGGCGGACCGTTTGCCGGGCTCTCCAATATCGTCCTGCCGATTCTCTTTGGTCTGGCCTATCGCCGTGCGCTGCTGCGCGGAAAAGTCGCAGTGGGCCCACGGCAATTGCTGATCTTTGCTCTGGGCCTGCACCTGTTGCTGGCATTGCTGCTCTATCAAGTCAACGTCCTGGCGGACAGGCAATTGCTCTGGCAGGTGATTGCCGCACTGTTGATAGCGCTGCCGCTGATCACGCTGTTTCTCGGCATGCAGTTCATGGATGTGCAGCGGCGCCAGCAGACCGAATTGCGCTTGCGCCATAACGAAGCGCGCCTGCGTGCCATCAGTGGTGCGCTGCCGGACCTGTTGCTGGTGCTGGACGAGGATGGTCGCTATCTCGAGGTGATCGCCAATGATGAAGCACTGCTTTTTGCTCCCAGCGAGCAACTGCTCGGCCATACCGTACGTGAAGTGCTGTCGACCAGCGAAGCCGAATTTTTTCTCGGCATGATCCGGCAGAGCCTGGCCAGTGAGCAGACGCAGGTGATCGAATACCGCATTCACACCAAGGGCGGCTCCAGGGTTTTTGAGGGACATGTGCAGCGGCTGGAAACGCCGCTGACGGAAAAGCGCGCCGTGCTGTTGCTCGCGCGTGATATCAGCGAGCGGGTCAAGGCCCAGCAGGAGCAGCGGATTGCGGCTATCGCCTTCGAGACCCAGCAGGGCATCGTCATTACCGATGCGCAAAGCCGCATTCTGCGGGTCAATAAGGCGTTTACCGGGATTACCGGCTACAGCGCCGACGAGGTGATTGGCCAGCACACGCGGATGCTCGGCTCGGGCAAGCACGGCAGCGATTTTTATCAGTCGATGTGGCAGCGGCTCAGTGAGGACGGCGCCTGGGAAGGTGAAATTCTCAACCGGCGCAAGAACGGTGAAATTTTCCCGGAATGGCTGACCATCAGCACCGTCAGCGATGCCCAGGGCATGGTCAGCCACTATGTGGCCACGCTGGCGGATATCAGTGAACGCAAGGCTGCCGAGGATCAGATCAGGCATCTGGCGTTTTTCGATGCGTTGACCACGCTACCCAACCGCCGCCTGCTGCAGGATCGCCTGCAGCAGGCACTGATTGCCAGCGCGCGCAGCGGTCGGTTTGCCGCGCTGATGTTTCTTGATCTGGATAACTTCAAGAATATCAATGATCTGCATGGCCATGAGAGCGGTGATGAATTGCTCCGTCAGGCCGCGGGGCGGATCACTCAGGCGGTGCGCGCCACGGATACGGTTGCCCGTCTGGGCGGTGACGAGTTTGTGGTGGTGCTGGAAGAGCTGGAAAGCTATTCCGCAGAGGCGGCCTCCCAGGCCGAGCATGTGGGCATGAAGATACTGGCTGCCCTGAGTCAGCCCTATCTGATTGCCGGCACCCTGCAGCGCAGCAGCGCCAGCATTGGCGTGGTGCTGTTCAATGACAATCTGTCAGGCGTTGAAGAGCTGATGAAGCGCGCCGACCTGTCGATGTATCAGGCCAAGAATGCCGGGAAGAATGCGCTGCGTTTCTTCGATCCGCAGATGCAGGAATCGGTCAGTGCCCGATTGCGTCTGGAAGAGGAGATTCGTCGCGGTCTGGCGGGCGGGCAATTCATGGCCTTTTTGCAGCCACAGTTTGATGCCGACAAGGGCCTGATCGGGGCGGAGGTGCTGGTGCGCTGGCAGCATCCGCAGCGCGGCCTGCTGGCCCCTGCGCATTTTATTGATGTTGCCGAGCAGCCCGGGGTAATCGAGGATCTGGATTTCCAGATGCTGCAGCAGGCCTTGGCTGTGTTGCAGCGCTGGGCTACTCGGGCGCATACATCCGCGCTGCATCTGGCGGTCAATCTGAGCGCCCGTTTGTTGTACCAGCAGGGGTTTGTCGATCGCCTGCTGCTGTTGCTTGATCAAAGCGCTGTGGAGCCGCGCCTGCTCAAGCTGGAACTGACCGAGACCCTGCTGCTGGACGATATGCCGGCCGCCATCGAGCGCATGAATCTGCTCAAGGCGCGCGGTATCCGTTTCTCGATTGACGACTTTGGGACCGGGTATTCCTCCATGGCTTACCTGCAGAAGTTGCCGCTGGACCAGCTGAAGATCGATCGATCCTTTGTCGCGGCGCTGCCCGGGGACACCGGCAGTCTGGCGATCATCCGCGCCATTCATGCGCTGGCGTTGAGCCTTGATCTGGAGGTGATTGCCGAGGGTGTGGAAACCGATGAGCAGCATGCGCTGTTGCTGGCCAATGGTTGTCAGCGCTTTCAGGGCTATCTGTTTGGCCGGCCGCAGTCGCTGGCTGACTTCGAGCAGTTGCTGGTCGAACCGCTCAAATAATGGCTGCGCAGGTGCTCAGTCCTGATGCGCCTGCAACCATTCCAGTGCCTTGCTGCGGGCTTGCGGCAAGCTGTTGACGTAGCTCAGCCGGCCGTTGTGCAGGTGTACGCCGGCGCGCCGCAGTTTCAGCCGCAAGGGCGCTGATGTGCCGACCAGAATCAGTCCGATGCCCTGTTGCTGATAATCGTGCAGCAGATTCTCCAGTGCCGCCAGCGCGGTCATGTCGAGCATCGGTACGGCACTGATCTCGACCATCACCACCCGCACGTCAGGATTCAGCCGGCGCAGCACGCTGAGGGCCTTTTCCGCCGCACCAAAGAACAAGGGCCCGCGAATGCTGTAGGCCATGACTTGCTTGGGCAGGTTTGCCAGCGCCTGATGGAAGTGCTCGGGCAGCGCCGTGGTGTCGGTCAGATCGCTCATGCGCTTGATGAACAGGCCGGCGGCGAGCAGCAACCCGACACCGACCGCCAGCACCATATCGAACAGCACGGTAAGCGTCAGGCAGGTAAGCAAAACCAGCACATCGCTGCGCGGGGCAATGCGCAATGTATGCAGTACATGCGGTG
Organism: Pseudomonas sp.; assembly: GCA_035562615.1. Lineage (GTDB taxonomy): Bacteria > Pseudomonadota > Gammaproteobacteria > Pseudomonadales > Pseudomonadaceae > Aquipseudomonas. Next base: position 8,548 of record DATMWH010000327.1, read on the forward strand.
CCTCGCTCATGTTCCACGCCACCATCAGCAACAGGGCGGCCATGGCGGCCATCGGCAGATAGCTGAACAGCGGTGCCAGCAACAGAATCGACAGCAGCACCACGCCGGCATGGATGATCGCCGCCAGCGGTGAAAAGGCCCCGGCGCGCACATTGGCGGCACTGCGGGCGATGGCCGCGGTGGCGGTGATGCCGCCGAACAGCGGGGCCACCAGATTGCCCAGCCCCTGGCCCAGCAGCTCGGCATTGGGCTCATGTTTGCTGCCGGTCATGCCGTCGGCGACCACCGCACACAACAGCGACTCGATGGCACCGAGCATGGCAATCGCAAAGGCCGGGGCGAGCAGCTGGCGGATCAGCTCAAAGGTCAGGGTCAGTGGCTGGCCGTCCGGCCCCGGCAATTGCCAGGGCCAGGCAAAGTCCGGCAGAAAGGGTGGAATTCCGGGATGGCTGACCCCGTCCAGCACATAGCTGAAACGCTCGCCAAGGGTCGCCAGCGGCCAGCCGGCTGCCTCCAGCTGCATGCCCAGCAGCGTACCCACTGCCAGCGCGATCAGATGGGCAGGGATTTTCGGTACCCAGCGCGGCCAGACAATCAGCACCCCCAGGCAGACGGCGCCGACCAGCATGTCTGCGCCATGCGCGCCGGGTAACGCAACCACCAGCGCTTGCAGCTGCTCGAGGTAATGCGCGGGCTGACTGTGCAGGGTCAGACCCAGCAGGTCCTTGATCTGCAGGGTCGCGATGACGATACCGATGCCGGCGGTGAAGCCGAGGGTGACCGGGTAGGGGATGAACTCGATCAGCTTGCCTGCCCGCAACAGCCCCATGGCAATCAGGATCAGACCGGCCATGCTGGTGCACAGCAGCAGACCGCCGAGCCCGAATTTTTGCGTGATCGGCAGCAGGATCACCACGAAGGCGGCGGTGGGACCGGAAATATTGAAGCGCGAGCCGCCGGTGAGGGCGATCAGCGGGGCGGCGACCAGAATGGTGTACAGCCCGTGTTGCGGCGCCACGCCGACCGCAATCGCCAGCGCCATCGCCAGCGGAATGGCGATAATGCCGACGGTCAGCCCCGCCAGCAGATCGCCGCGCAGGCTTTTAACGGTGTAGCCGGCACGGCGGCTCTGTCTCAGGGCGCTGAACAGCGGTGGCAGCTCCATGCTAACTCCCGGGATAAAGGCCGCAGTATA
>DATMWH010000328.1:0-9564 GCA_035562615.1 Pseudomonas sp.
CCTGTTCATCGAGCTGTTCAAATGCCATGAAGGCATCCACCTCAACCTGCGCCGGATGAACCGTTACGGCATTCTGGGGCGCTATCTGCCCGAGTTCGGGCACATTGTCGGGCAGATGCAGCACGACCTGTTTCATATCTACACGGTCGATGCGCACACCCTCAATCTGATCAAGTATCTGCGCAAGTTCCGGCATACGGATGTCGCCGAACGCTTCCCGCTGGCCAGCGCACTGACCGAAACGCTGCCAAAACCTGAGCTGATCTACATGGCTGGCTTGTATCACGACATCGGCAAGGGTCGCGGCGGTGATCATTCGGAGCTCGGGGCGGTAGATGCCGAAGCCTTCTGCCATCGGCATAACCTGCCGGCATGGGACAGCCGGCTGATCGTCTGGCTGGTACAAAGCCATCTGGTGATGTCGACCACCGCCCAGCGCAAAGACCTGTCCGACCCGCAAGTGATCTTCGACTTTGCCCAGCTGGTGGGCGACCAGACCCATCTGGACTACCTGTATGTGCTGACCGTGGCGGACATCAATGCCACCAATCCGTCGCTGTGGAACTCCTGGCGCGCCAGCCTGTTGCGCCAACTCTACAACCTGACCCAGCAGGCGTTGCGCCGCGGGCTGGATAATCCACTGGATCGCGAAGAACAGATTCGCCAGACCCAGGATGCGGCCCTGGAAATGCTGGGGCAGACCGATATCGATCCGGACCTGGCGGAACAGCTGTGGAACCAGCTGGGCGATGACTACTTCCTGCGCCACAGCCCGGATGACGTGGCCTGGCATACCGCAGCCATCCTGCAGCACAAGGCCGAAGACGGGCCGCTGGTGCTGATCCGTGAAACCACCGATGCGGAACTTGACGGCGCCACGCAGATCTTCATTTATGCGCCCGACCAGCATGATTTCTTTGCCGTTTCCGTGGCCGCCATGGATCAGCTCAACCTGAGCATTCAGGATGCGCGGATCATTACCTCAACCAGCCAGTTCACCCTCGATACCTACATCGTGCTCGATGCTGACGGCCGGCGCATTGGCGACAATCCGGAGCGCATCGCGAAAATCCGTGACGGCCTGGTGAACGCCCTGAAGAACCCGGCCGACTACATCTCGATCATTCAGCGCCGCGTGCCACGGCAACTCAAGCTGTTCGCCTTTGCCCCACAGGTGAACATTTCCACCGATATGGCCCGTCAGGTCAGCGTGCTGGAACTGATTGCGCCCGACCGCCCGGGGCTGCTGGCACGGCTGGGACAGATTTTCATCGAGTTTGATCTGTCGCTGCAGAACGCCAAGATCGCCACGTTGGGCGAGCGCGTCGAAGACGTATTCTTCATCACCAACGCACAACATCAGCCACTGACTGATCCGGCCCTTTGTGCACAACTGCAGCAAGCCATTGTCACCCAGCTGGAGCAGGCCAACGGCGCGCCGGCAGGCCACACATTCAACATCTGACAGCGCCCCTGATTACCGATTGACGGACTCCGCATGAATAACGCCCTAAACCAGTTGCAACCCTACCCGTTCGAGAAGCTGCGCGAGTTGCTCGCCGGCATTGCGCCGCCGGCCGCCAAGCGCCCGATTGCACTGTCGATCGGCGAGCCCAAGCATACTTCTCCGGCGTTTGTGGCCAAGGCGCTGGCTGACAACCTCGAGCAACTGGCGGTCTACCCGACCACCCTCGGCATACCGGCCCTGCGCGAAGCCATCAGTCAGTGGTGCGAACGGCGCTTCGGTGTGCCGGCCGGCTGGCTGGATGCCGCCCGCCACGTACTGCCGGTCAACGGCACCCGCGAGGCACTGTTTTCCTTCACCCAGACGGTGGTCAACCGCGAACCCGATGCGCTGGTGGTCAGCCCCAACCCGTTCTACCAGATCTATGAAGGCGCCACCCTGCTGGCCGGCGCCCAACCGCACTACCTGCCCTGCCTGCCGGAGAACGGCTTCAACCCGGACTTTGACGCAGTGCCGGCCGACGTGTGGCAACGCTGCCAGCTGCTGTTTCTCTGCTCACCGGGCAACCCGACCGGGGCGCTGGTGCCACTGGAAACCCTGAAGAAACTGATCGCCCTGGCCGACCAGTACGATTTTGTGATCGCCGCCGACGAGTGCTACAGCGAGCTGTACTTCGACGAGCAAAACCCGCCAGCCGGTCTGCTCAGCGCTTGTGCTGCGCTGGGCCGCAGTGACTTCAAGCGTTGCGTGGTGTTCCACAGCCTGTCCAAGCGCTCCAACCTGCCGGGGTTACGCTCCGGTTTCGTGGCCGGCGATGCGCAGATTCTCAAGGCCTTCCTGCTCTACCGCACCTACCACGGCTGCGCCATGCCAGTGCACGTGCAACTGGCCAGCGTGGCCGCCTGGAACGACGAAGCGCATGTGCGCGCCAACCGTGATTTGTACCGCGCCAAGTACGACGCTGTGCTGGAAATTCTGCAGCCGGTGCTGGATGTGCAACGCCCGGACGGCAGTTTTTACCTGTGGGCAAAAACACCGATCGACGACACCCTGTTCACCCGCGACCTGTTTTCCCGGCAGCATGTGACCGTGGTACCCGGCTCCTACCTGTCGCGCGCCGTCAACGGGGAAAACCCCGGCGCCGGACGCATCCGCATGGCGCTGGTCGCTCCGCTGGCCGAATGCATCGAGGCCGCCGAGCGCATCCGTGACTACATCGAGGGGCTTTCAGCATGAGCATCACCCTTTACGGCATCAAAGCCTGCGACACCATGAAAAAGGCACGCAGCTGGCTGGATGAGCAGGGCGTGAGCTATCAGTTCCATGACTACAAGGTCAGCGCCATCGACGCGGCGAACCTGCAACGGTGGTGTGACGAACACGGCTGGGAAACCATCCTCAACCGTGCCGGCACCACCTTTCGCAAACTGGACGACGCGGCCAAGGCCGACCTTGACCAGAACAAGGCCATCCGCCTGATGCTGGCCCAGCCGTCGATGATCAAACGCCCGGTACTGGATCTGGGTTCGCGTACGCTGGTTGGCTTCAAGCCAGAGCTGTACGCCGCTGCTCTTTCCTGATTTTTTGCATTCAACCCGAGGATTACTTATGAGTTCGTCATTCTTCAGCCTGGCCATCGGCGTCGGCACCCAGAACCTGCAGGGCAACTGGCTGGAAGTGTTCTATCCGCAGCCGCTGCTCAATCCACCGCGCGAACTGGTGCACGCGCTGGCCGGCAAGCTGGGCTACCACGGCGGCAACCAGACTCTTTCGCTGGATGCCGGACTGGTCGCCGGACTCGCTGAATCGGTTCAGGCTGCCGGCTTCAGTGCCCAGGCCGAAGTACTCGAGCACCTTATGCACAGTCAGAAACCGCTGGTAGCCGTGCTGCTGGAAACCGACGCCGCGCCAGCCTCCACCCCCGAGGCCTATCTCAAGCTGCACCTGTTGTCGCACCGGCTGGTCAAGCCGCACGGGGTCAACCTCAACGGCATCTTCGCTTTGCTGCCGAATGTGGCATGGACCAGTCAAGGCGCCATCGACCTCAGCGAGCTGCCCGCACGCCAACTCGATGCACGACTCAAGGGCCAGATGATCGAGGTGTTCTCGGTCGACAAGTTCCCGAAAATGACCGACTACGTGGTACCGAGCGGCGTGCGGATTGCCGATGCGGCGCGTGTGCGTCTGGGCGCCTATGTCGGCGAAGCCACCACCGTGATGCATGAAGGCTTCATCAACTTCAACGCCGGCACCGCCGGGCCGGGCATGATCGAAGGCCGCGTCTCGGCCGGGGTGTTTGTCGGCAAGGGCTCGGACCTGGGTGGCGGCTGCTCGACCATGGGCACGCTTTCGGGTGGCGGCAACATCATCATCTCGGTCGGCGAAGGCTGCCTGATCGGCGCCAATGCCGGCATCGGCATTCCGCTGGGTGATCGCAACACCGTGGAGTCCGGCCTGTACATCACCGCCGGCACCAAGGTAGCGCTGCTGGATGAGCAGAACCAGCTGGTCAAGGTGGTCAAGGCGCGTGAACTGGCTGGCCAGAGCGACCTGCTGTTCCGCCGCAATTCGCAGACCGGCGCGGTCGAGTGCAAGACCAACAAGAGCGCGATCGAGCTGAACGAAGCGTTGCACGCGCACAACTGAGCCACCGACCGTATTGATGGGTATCGCTGCGCTCGACCCATCCTACGAGCTACGGTCTGATCCCGCGTAGGATGGGTTGAAGCGCGCAGCGCTGATACCCATCACCTCGGTGCTCTTATGGGTATCGCTTCGCTCAACCCATCCTAGGGTTCCAACATGTCACTGACCTCCCCCTGGCGCGCAGACTTTCCCGGCATCCTGGCCCTGGAGGCCGAGGGGCAGACTTATCTGGACAGCGCGGCCACCGCGCAAAAACCGCAGGTCGTGCTGGATGCGCTGAGCCACTATTACGCCGGCGGCGCCGCCAACGTGCACCGCGCCCAGCACCTGCCGGGCGAGCGCGCCACCCGTGCCTTCGAGGCAGTGCGCGAGCAGCTGGCGGGCTGGCTGAATGCCGCCAGCAGCGCGGAGATCCTCTTCACCCGCGGCACCACCGAAGCCATCAACCTGCTGGCCTACGGGCTTGAATCAGGGTTTCAGCCCGGTGACGAAATCGTCATCACGGCACTGGAACACCATGCCAACCTGCTGCCCTGGCAACAGCTGGCACGGCGTCGCCAGCTCAAGCTGGTAGTGCTGCCACTGGACAACAACGGCGACCCGGACCTGGCAGCCGCCGGCAACCTGATCGGTCCACGCACCCGCCTGCTGGCGGTCAGTCAGCTGTCCAATGTCCTGGGACGCTGGACACCACTGGCGCCCTTACTGCAGCTGGCCCGCCAGCATGGCGCACTGACGGTGGTCGATGGCGCGCAGGGTGCCGTGCATGCGCGGCCGGATGTGCAGGCGCTGGAGTGCGACTTCTATGCCTTCTCCGCGCACAAGCTGTACAGCGCCGAAGGAGTCGGCGTGCTGTACGCCCGCCAATCAGCCGCCCAACGTCTCAGCCACTGGCAGTTCGGCGGTGAAATGGTGCTCGATGCCGATTACCAGCAGGCACGCTTTCGCCCTGCCCCTTTGGGATTCGAGGCCGGCACACCGGCGATCGGCGCGGTACTGGCGCTGGGCGCGGCACTGGATTACCTGCAATCGCTGGATGCGACTGCCGTGCAGGCACATGAGTCGGCCGTGCATGCACAGCTGCTGCAAGGCTTGCGGCAACGTCAGGGCATTCAACTGATGGGTGATCCGCAATTGGCACTGGCCAGCTTCACGGTCGCAGGCCTGCACGGCAGCGATCTGGCGCACCTGCTCAGCGAGCAGGGCATCTGTGTGCGCAACGGCCATCACTGCGCCATGCCACTGCTCAAGCAGTGGGGCCTGAGTGGCGCACTGCGGGTTTCCCTGGGTCTGTACACCGACAGTACTGACCTGCAACGCCTGTTCAGCGCTTTGGATCGGGCGCTGGAGATTCTGCGTTGAGTCTCCCGGAAGCGGCACAGCAAGCGCTGCAGGATTTCCGTCACTGCGCCGGCTGGGAGCAGCGTGCGCGCCTGCTGATGCTCTGGGGCAGCAAACTGCAGGCGCTGGATGAATCGGCACGCACCGAAGCCAATCGCGTCAGCGGTTGCGAAAGCAACGTCTGGCTGAGCGCTGAACAGCGTGCCGGGCATTGGGTGTTCAGTGCCTGCAGCGATGCACGCCTGATCAGCGGGCTGCTTGCGGTTCTGCTGGCGCGCGTCAACGGTCTCGACAGCCAGACACTGTCCTGCGTTGATCTGCCCGACTGGTTCAGACAGTTGGGACTGGAGCGGCAACTGTCCCCTTCTCGCAGCAACGGCTTGCAGGCCGTATTGCGGCGTATGCAGGAACTGTCTGCTGCGGGTCGATAATCGTCCAAGCCCCACCATTGCCACACAAGGGCTGTGGGTTTATCCTCTGCATTTAATTGGCAGAGCTTACATTTTCAGGCTCTTACTGAACGTCAATCGTCTCTTTACCGGGCACCTGCTCATGTTCTGCACCGACACTCGTCGTTCTGAAAAGCACCGCAGCACCTTGCAACGGATCGTGCTCGGTGTATTGCTGAGCAGCTTGCTGCTTTCATCCCACCTGTTTGCCGCAGACAGCGAGGCGGACAACAATCAGAAAACCGTCCTGATCGGTACCGGGGACTGGCCACCCTATGTGGATGCGCAGCGTGCGGACGCCGGCATTCTGGCCCGGATGATCGCGGCCATTTTTGCCAAAGCCGGTTACCAAACCCAATTCGTCTTCTACCCCTGGGACCGCAACGTGTACCTGCTGCGCAAAGGCACCCTCGACGCCGTCATGCCCTATGTGTGCAGTCCGGAACGGCAGGCATTCAGCCTGTGCAGCGACCCGGTCGCGGAGTCAAACATCGTGCTGTTTCACCGCAAGGACAAAGCCTTCGACTGGAAGACCTTCAATGATATTGAACCGCACCTGATCGCCGTGACCCAGGGCTATTTTTACAGCGATGAGTTCAGCCAGGCCCGCGAAGAAGGACGCCTGACGCTGGAGCAAAGCAGTGTGGAATATCGCGGCATGCAGCTGGTTCTGGCCAATCGTGCCGATCTCTTTCCGCAAGATCAGGCGGTCGGGCAAAACCTGCTGAAGAAGAACTTCACCCCGGAGGAGCAAGCGCAAATTACCAGCCATCCCAAGCCGTTGGCCGCCAACTTGCTGGGGCTGTTGTTTGGCAAGGATGAACGTGGCCGCCAATTGCGTCAGGCGTTCAATGCCGAATTGGCGGTGATGCGCAAAAACGGTGAGTTGCAGCGAATGCAAAAAGCCCTGGAAAGCGGTACCGCGGACAGCTGGAAACCGGCGGCTCTATAACCCCCGGCGTTACTCGGAGGTGGCGCTACGCTCGACCGGGCGCCGCGCACCGGCCACCAGCTTGTCGACGGCGCGCGCAGCGGCAACCATGCCAAAACTCGCGGTCACCATCATCACCGCGCCAAAACCGCCGGCACAATCGAGTTTGACGCCTTCCCCGACAAAGCCCTTGGTCTGGCACACGCTGCCATCGGCTTGCGGATAACGCAGCTGTTCGGTGGAAAACACACAGGGCACGCTGTAGTTGCGCCCCTGAGTCCGCGAGAAGCCGTAGTCGCGGCGCAAGGTCGAACGCACGCGGGCGGCCAGCGGATCATTGAAGGTCTTGTTCAGGTCGGCGACCCGGATCTGCGTCGGATCGATCTGTCCGCCTGCCCCGCCGGTGGTGATGATCGGGATCTTGCGGCGCTTGCACCAGGCAATCAGCGCCGCCTTGGCCGGCACGCTGTCGATACAGTCAACCACGCAATCCATCGCTTCGGTGATGCAGGCGGTCATGGTCTCGCGGGTGACGAAATCCGCCACCGCATGCACCACACAGTCCGGGTTGATGGCACGAATGCGCTCAGCCATCACCTCCACCTTGGGCCGCCCGACCGCGCCGGTCAGCGCGTGGATCTGCCGGTTGGTATTGGTGATGCAGACATCATCCAGATCAAACAGTGAAATCTCGCCCACCGCCGAGCGCGCCAGCGCTTCAGCCACCCAGCTGCCGACGCCACCGATACCCACCACGGCCACATGGGCGGCGTTGAGTCGCTGCAAACCCTGCTGGCCGTATAGGCGGGCAATACCGGCAAAACGTTGCTGATCCATATCCATCCGGGTCTCCTCGACAGGCGCGACAGTATAAGCAACCCGCCGCCGCATCACGAAGCCAACCATGCACGTTGCTATACAGCCCCATGGCTGCGGAGTAGCATTTGCAGGATAAATCGCAACACTTCCCTTCTCTTTTTTCTGTAGAACCCATGCAAACCATGCGCAAACGTAAGATCGGCCTGAATCTGGTGGTATTTGTGGCAATTGCTGCCCTGTTTACCGGCATCTGGGCACTCTATAACCGTCCTATCAGCGTGCCGGACTGGCCCGAGCAGATTTCCGGCTTCTCCTTCTCCCCCTTCCGCCAGGGCCAGAGCCCGCAGGATGGGCGCTTCCCGAGCAACGAACAAATGGCTGCCGATCTGGAGCTGCTGAGCAGCAAGACGGACAGCATCCGTACCTATTCGGTGGACGGTGCCCTGGCAGAAATCCCCCGCCTGGCGGAAGCGGTCGGCATACGTGTCAGTCTGGGCATCTGGATCAGCCCGGATCTGGAGCGCAACGAACGGGAAATCGCCAAGGCCATCGAACTGGCGAACAACTCGCGCAGCGTGGTGCGGGTCATCGTCGGCAACGAAGCGCTGTTCCGCGAAGAAGTCGAAGTCGAGGAGCTGATTGCCTACCTCGACCGGGTACGGGCGGCGGTCAAGGTACCGGTGACCACCGCCGAGCAATGGCACATCTGGCAGGAGTTTCCGGAACTGGCCGGGCATGTCGACCTGATCGCCGCCCACGTGCTGCCCTACTGGGAGTTCGTGCCGATGGAGGATTCGGTTGATTTCGTGCTCGATCGCGCCAAGGAGCTGAGAAAACTGTTCCCGAAAAAACCGCTGCTGCTGGGTGAAGTCGGCTGGCCAAGTAATGGCCGCACCCGTGGCGGCGCCGAGGCCAATCAGGCCGACCAGGCCATTTACCTGCGCACGCTGGTCAACACGCTGAACGCCAAGGGCTACAACTACTTTGTCATCGAAGCCTTTGACCAGCCGTGGAAGGCTTCCGAAGAAGGTTCGGTCGGGGCTTACTGGGGCGTGTTCAACCTCGACCGCAAGCCCAAGTTCCCCTTCACCGGGCCGATTGTGGAAATCCCCCAGTGGCGCATTCTGGCGATTGCCTCGGTGGTCATGGCCCTGCTGGCACTGGCGCTGATGCTGATTGACGGCAGTTCGCTGAAACAGCGCGGCCGCACCTTCCTGACCTTTGTTGCGTTCGCCGGTGGCACCGCGCTGGTGTGGATCGCCTACGACTACAGTCAGCAATACAGCACCTGGTTCAGCACCCTGGTCGGCATCCTGCTGGGGATCGGCGCACTCGGCGTGTTTGTGGTGCTGCTCACCGAGGCCCATGAACTGGCCGAAACAGTCTGGACCAACCAGCGCCGCCGGCCTTTCCTGCCGGTGATCGGCGATGCCGACTACCGGCCCAAGGTCTCGATCCACGTGCCCTGCTACAACGAACCGCCGGAGATGGTGAAGCAGACCCTGGATGCCCTGGCCAATCTGGATTACCCGGATTTCGAAGTCATCATCATCGACAACAACACCAAGGACCCGAAGGTCTGGGAGCCGGTGCAGGCTTACTGCGAGCAACTGGGACCGCGTTTCCGTTTCTTCCATGTCGCCCCGATCGAAGGCTTCAAGGGCGGCGCGCTGAACTACATCCTGCCGCATACCGCGCCGGATGTTGAAGTGATTGCGGTCATCGACTCGGACTACTGTGTCAGCCCGAACTGGCTCAAGCACATGGTGCCACACTTCCAGGACCCGAAAATCGCCGTGGTGCAGTCGCCACAGGACTACCGTGACGGCGATGAAAGCCTGTTCAAGAAGCTCTGCTATGCCGAATACAAGGGCTTCTTCCACATCGGCATGGTGACCCGCAACGAGCGTGAC
>DATMWH010000329.1:0-1560 GCA_035562615.1 Pseudomonas sp.
TTCAGGCTGCCGGAAAGGCCACATCCACCTTCAAGCCACCCAACCTGGCAGACTTGCCCAGCACCAGGCTTGCACCGTGCCGCTCGGCAATCACCCTGACGATGGCAAGACCCAAACCGCTGCCGGTTTCTGAAGGTGCATTGGACGCACGGAAGAAGCGGTCGAAAACCCGCGCACGGTCACCCGGATCGATGCCGGGGCCGCTGTCTTCAACACTCAGCGTCACCTGCCCGCGCTCATGGGCCACCGACACGTCAACGCGGCCCGACGCAGGCGTGTACTTCACGGCGTTGTCGAGCAAATTGCGCAGCAAAATGCGCAGGGCCTCACCCTGCCCCCGGATGCGGCTGTCGATCTGACGAATGTCTCCCGCGCCCGACTGGCCCGCGGTGGCCTCCACCACACCCAGATCAATCTGCTTGTGCGCAGCCATGGGCAGCGCATCAGCGACCGCCAGCCTGACAATGTCCTGCAACGCCACGGTCTCGCCCCCGGATACCGCCGGATTGGTGAGGGCCTCTTCCCGCGTCAGCAACAGCAGTTGCTCCACCAGCCGAATCGCACGATCGACGCCCTGGTCGAGATGGTTGAGTCCGGCCTCTCGCACAACGCGGTCATCGCCGAGCCGGCGCAGGGCCTGCGCCTGAAGTTTCAGGGCGGTCAGCGGAGAGCGCAGCTCATGGGCGGCATCCGCCACAAAATGCTTCTGCAGTTCCAGCGCACCGCGGACCCTGCCGAACAGCAGATTGAGCTCATCCACGAGCGGGCGCACTTCGGCGGGCAGCGCGCTATTTTCAAGCGCCGAAAAATCGTCCACCGCGCGGAGCGCAACATCGCGGCGAACCCGCTCCAGGGGCGCCAGCGAACGGGTAATCACCCACCATACCGACAGCATCAGCAGCGGGGTCAACCATGCAAAAGGCAGTATCGCGCGCAGGGCCAGAGACTGCGCCCGTGCACTGCGAGCACTCAGATCCTGTGCAATCTGGACGGTCCGCGAACCGGATTGCAGCGAGAAGACCCGGTAACGGCGGCCATTGGCTTGCACATCGGAAAATCCGAGTACGGCGTTTTGTGGCAAGACGGCACGGGGCGAACGAAACAGCTGTGCGCCGTCGGAGCCCCATATCTGCACCAACAGCTCAAAGCCTTCCGGATCAATCTCCCAATCGGCCAATGCGTAGGACGGAACACCGCGGCTCATCGATCGCGCTATCTGCTGCAGTTGCTCGTCAAGCAGGGCATCCGCCTGTTGCAACGCACCACGATAAACCGTCAGGGCCTGCAGCACAGCGGCCAGCAAAATGGCCACCAGCACGAACCCCAACAGGCGGCCGCGCAAGGAATGCCTGGCCGGGAATGCCGGGCCGACGTCTTGTGAAGGGTTCGGGCCAGCGCGATTCACAGCTTTGGAATCAGATAGCCGAGGCCACGCACGGTCTGTATGACGTTGGCGCCGAGCTTCTTGCGCAGCCCGTGCACATAGACCTCCACGGCATTGCTGCTCACATCATCTTTCCAGCTGAATAGCTTCTCTTCGAGTTGTGCCCGTGAAAGAAC
>DATMWH010000330.1:0-4827 GCA_035562615.1 Pseudomonas sp.
GCGGTTGTGACTGATCAGCCAGCAATTGTGCGTCGTTGGAGAAGTTTTGCAGCTGCAGTTGCAGGTTTCGCCCGATCACCTGATTGGCCACCAGCAGGTCGCGCTTGGCTGAGGCAACCACGATCTGCTTGCTGCTGCTGAGCGAGTAATAGGTGGCTAGGCCGGTCAGCAGCAGGCCAAACACGCACAGCAGTGCGGTCAGCTTAAGGCTGAGGCTGACCCTCATGGCTGCACCAGATCCTCAGGGCGTTCGCCCGCCAGAATGCGTTGCCAGAGCTGGTTGCGTAGTTCGGCATTCTCCACTGTTTCGAGCCAGATAAGCTGGCTGCTGGCACTACTGGCATCAAGCGGGCCGAGGGTGTTGGCCAGTCCCTGACGCTCAGTCAGAGCATTGCTCACCTGCGGCTCCAGGGTGTAATTGATCCAGCGTTCTGCCAGTTCCTGGCTGGTTGCGCCGCGGCTGATCGCCCAGCAGTCGAGCCAGGCCAGAGCCCCTTCGCGGGGTATCACGTAAGCCACGTCGGCGCCCGCATCCTGCAGCAGCTTGAGTTGCTGGCGACCGTAATTGGCATAGATCAGGGCAATCTCATTCTGCTTGTACAAGGTGACCGAGTCTTCCGGGAGGCTGTAAAAGGTCAGGACGTTGCGCCGCAGATCCACCAGTTTGGCCAGGGTTTCGGGCAGCTCCTGCGGGGGGATGGCAAACGGCGGCTGGTTCAGCACCATGCGCGCCAGCGAGAAGTTGTGGCTGCTGCCATCGTAGGCCAGCACCCGTCCTTGCAGTGCCGGATCCCACAGGCTGTTGAGAGAGTCCGGCGCGCTGTGCAGCAGGGCGCGATTGTAGATCAGGCCCATTTCGGCGTAGGTGTAGGGGATGCCATAGGCCTTGCCGTCGCGGGTCAGCCCGGGGATTTCGTTCAGTTCGCGAAACTGCCGCAACTGGCGGCTGCGATTGGGCAGATTGTTCAGGCGCAAAGGCTGCAGCAGGTTCTGCTCGGCGAAATGCCTGATTTCCGACGTGTTGGCCGCAATCACGTCGTAGTGACTGCCAGCGTCTTCGGCCAGTTTATGCCGTAATTCATCGTCACTGCCGACAAAGGTGACTTCCACCTCGACGCCGTAGCGCTGCTCAAACGCCCGCACCAGATCGCTGTCGGCATAGCCTGACCAGGTGAGCAGACGCAACACTTCCTCGGCTTGCAGTGGCAGGCAGAACAGGCTTGACAGCAGTAACACGAGAAGACGGGTCGGCATGGCAGAGACCTCTGGTTTGCTCCTAGTCTAGGTCAGCATAGTGCGGCATTGGCAGGGTTAATTGACATTTCGCGGCTCGCTGCAGGTGTTTGCTGAAATGGCGCCTTTTCGAATTTCCGCCGTTTGTGCCGGTCCAGCGGCCGCTCGGGGGTTTTGGCGCCGCCCGCAACCATGCACAATGTCGAACCGCCGATAGCATCTGCTCTGCGTCGTTGCTGAGTTTCAGGCCCGCAAGGCTGAGTTCAGCGGCGTGCGCTTGCTGAAATTGCCGAGAGCTTCATGTCTGATCTGCTTGCCGATTACCCGCGCGCCGACAAGGCCTACCACGAACTGATCGATGCCAAAGGCGCCGTGCGCCCGCATTGGCAGCGTCTTTTTCGTGCGCTGGAAGGCAGCAGCGTTGCCCAGTTGAATCAACGCAAGGCCCTGCTGGAGCGACAGATTCAGGAAAATGGCGTGACCTACAACGTCTATGCCGATCCGCAGGGCGCCGAGCGCCAATGGTCGCTGGACCTGTTGCCCAATCTGATTGCCGCGGATGAATGGCAAACAATTGCTGCCGGGGTGGCACAGCGTGCAGACCTGCTCAATCGCGTGCTGGCCGATCTTTACGGGCCCCAGACCCTGCTGCGCCAGGGCCTGCTGCCGGCCGAACTGGTGTTCGGTCACAACAATTTTCTCTGGCCCTGTCAGGGCATGCAGGTGCCGGGCAATACCTGGCTGCATCTGTATGCGGTTGATCTGGCACGCGCACCGGATGGCCGTTGGTGGGTGCTGGCTGACCGCACGCAGGCACCTTCCGGCGCCGGCTATGCCCTGGAGAACCGGCAGATTGTGTCGCGCGCCTTCCCGGATATGTACCGCGATCTGCGGGTGCAGTACCTGGCCGGGTTCTTTCGCAGCCTGCAGGAATTCTTGCGCCAGCAGGCCCCCGCCGAGGGCGAGACGCCGCTGGTGGTGTTGCTGACCCCGGGGCGCTTCAACGAGTCCTATTTCGAGCACCTGTATCTGGCCCGGCAGCTGGGGTTCCCGCTGGTCGAAGGCAGTGACATGACGGTGCGTGACAACACGCTGTACCTGAAGACCCTGGATGGTCTGAAGCGTGTGCACGCGGTGTTGCGCCGGCTGGATGATGATTTCTGTGATCCGCTGGAGTTGCGCACGGACTCTGCGCTGGGGGTCGCCGGCTTGCTCGAGGTGGTGCGTCAGGGCCGCGTGCTGGTGGCCAATGCACTGGGCAGCGGGGTGCTCGAATCGCCCGGCCTGCTGGGTTTTCTGCCTTCGGTCAGCGAGCACCTGCTGGGCGAAACTCTGCTGCTGCCGTCAATTGCTACCTGGTGGTGCGGTGAGCCGCCGGTGCTGGAAGAAGCGCTGGAAAAGCTGGCCGAACTGGTGATCAAGCCGGCATTCCCCTCGCAAAGCTTCGAGCCGGTATTTGGCCACGATCTGGATGCCGCCGGCTTGCTCGAACTGGCCGAGCGTTTGAAAGCCCGACCTTATGCCTATGTGGCGCAGGAACTGGCGCAGTTGTCCCAGGCGGGAGTCTGGGATGGCCAGACCCTGCAGGCGCGGGCGATCAGCATGCGGGTCTATGCCGTGGCGACGGCCGAGGGCTACCGCGTGCTGCCAGGCGGGCTGACCCGGGTAGCCGGGCAAGCGGGTGCGGAGGTGGTGTCCATGCAGCGCGGCGGGGCCAGCAAGGACACCTGGGTACTGGGTGAGCGGGCGCCGGGTCACGAGCCGTGGAACTGGAGCAAGCCGCTGGGCGTGCATGACCTGATCCGCAGTGACCCTTATCTGCCCTCGCGGGTGGTGGACAATCTGTTCTGGTTTGGTCGTTACAGCGAGCGTTGTTACGACGGTGCACGCCTGCTGCGCGTGCTCTTGAGTCGCTATGTGGATGATGGCGATGACCCGCTGGCCATGCGCGTGGCACTGGAATTGGGTGAAAAAACCGGCTGGCTGCCGCCGGGGGAGGATCTGGAGCAACGCCTGCGCCGCGGCCTGCTCGGCGGTGCCGGCACTTACAGCCTGCGTACCAGCCTGTTGCATCTGCATGATGCGGCCATGCAGGTCCGCGGCAAGCTTTCCCAGGAGAACTGGCAGGCATTGGTCGAATTGCAGCGCGAAGCGCAAACCCTGGAGTCCGGGCAGGCCGATCTGGGCGAGTTGCTGGACTTCCTCAATCGTTTGCTGATGTCGCTGGCGGCCTTGTCCGGGTTTGCCCTGGACGACATGACCCGTGACGATGGCTGGCGCTTCCTCATGCTTGGCCGGCGTATCGAGCGCTTGCAGTTCCTTGCCGACAGCATGGCAGAGTTCCTGCGCAGCGACGGTGCACGGGATCAGGCGGCACTGGAATGGTTGCTCGAGCTGGGCAACAGCATCATCACCTACCGCACCCGTTATCTGGCCGTACCGCAATTGATTCCGGTGCTGGATTTGCTGCTGCTCGACACGCAAAACCCGCATTCTCTGGCGTTCCTGCTAATGGCGCTGCAGCGCTCGCTGGCACAACTGGATCAGCGCTTTGCCATGCCGCAAGAAAATCCGCTGCTGGCGCTGGGCGAACAGTTGCTGGCCTTTGATCTGGCCAGCCTGGATCAACAGGCGTTGTTCGGCGATGACGGCGTACAGGCGGTGCTGGAGGGGTTGGCTGACAGATTGCAGGCGATTTCGGCCGGGGCCGGTCTGTTGTCAGACCGGCTGGCGCTGCGCCACTTTGCCCATGTCGACGACGTCAGCCAGCAGACGCTTTCTTCTTGAGATTTTTATGACCAGCAGCCGGCGCTACCAGATCTTCCACGATACCCATTACCGCTATGCCGCGGCGGTGTCGCTGGCGCAACAGTTGGCGCATCTGTGGCCGCGAGAAAGCAGCGCGCAACGTTGCCTGGTCCGTGAACTGGAGATTCTGCCCTCGCCCAGTCAGCGTCAGGACGGCGCGGATGTATTTGGCAACCCCATGAGTCGGCTGGCGTTTGAGCGGCCGCACGATGCTTTGCAAGTCAATGCGCGGTTGCTGGTCGAGGTGTTTGCCCATGCGCCGGACAATCTGGCTGACTCACCGCCATGGGAGGCGGTGTGTGAGCAACTCGCCTACCACGGCGGAGCGCTCGATGACGAGGCGCTGGAGGCCGCCCGCTTTCGGGTCGAGTCGCCCTTTGTCAGGCTCAAACAGGCCTTTGCCGATTACGCCACTGACTGCTTTGCCCCGCAGCGACCTTATCTGCAGGCGGTAGAGGCGCTGATGGCCAAGATTTTCAGCGAATTCACCTTTGACAGCGAAGCCACGCTGGTGGCTACGCCGTTGCAGGAGGTGCTGGAGAAACGCCGAGGGGTGTGTCAGGACTTTGCTCACCTGATGCTGGCCTGCCTGCGCGCACGCGGTTTTTCGGCGCGCTATGTCAGCGGCTATCTGCTGACGCATCCCCCTGCCGGCCAGCCGCGCATGATCGGCGCGGATGCGTCGCACGCCTGGGTGTCGGTGTACTGCCCGCGACTGGGCTGGGTGGATTTTGACCCCACCAACAACGTCTTGCCGGATCTGGAACACATCACCCTGGCCTGGGG
>DATMWH010000331.1:0-19891 GCA_035562615.1 Pseudomonas sp.
ATGTCCTTTACCCGCAGACAAGTGCTCGCCGGCCTGGCTGGCGTGGGTATCGCCGGGCTGGGGGCGGGTGGCGTGCGCTACTGGCTGGGGCGGCCGTTCGACCAGCAGACCACTGACTATGAATTGATCGCCGCGCCGCTGGATGTCGAGCTGGTGGCCGGACATGCAACGCCGGCCTGGGCTTACGGCGGGCAAGTGCCGGGGCTGGCGTTGCGTTGCCGGCAGGGCGATCGTCTGCGGGTGCGCTTCATCAACAAGCTGAGCGAGCCGACCACCATTCACTGGCATGGCATCCGTTTGCCGATCGAGATGGATGGGGTGCCTTATGTCTCGCAGTTACCGGTGCTGCCGGGGGAATACTTCGATTATTCCTTCGTGGTGCAGGATGCCGGGACCTTCTGGTATCACCCTCACCTGTCGAGCAGTGAGCAACTGGGCCGCGGTCTGGTCGGGCCGCTGATTGTCGAAGAGCGTGAGCCGACAGGGTTTGTCCATGAGCGCACGCTGGCGCTGAAGACCTGGGCAGTCGATGAGCAGGGCGCCTTCACCGCCTTCAGCGTCCCGCGTGAAGCGGCGCGCGGCGGTACGCCGGGGCGCCTGTCCACGGTCAATGGCGAGCATGCTGCCCGTATCGAGCTGCCCGCCGGCCAGGTGGTGCGCCTACGTCTGATCAATCTGGACAGCACAGTGACCTACCGGTTGAATCTGCCAGGTGCCGAAGCGCGCCTCTACGCGCTGGATGGCCAGCCGCTGCAGCAGCCACGGCCACTGGGCAAGGATTACTGGCTGGGGCCGGGGATGCGTCTGGATCTGGCGCTCAAGGTGCCGGCAGCCGGCAGCGAGTTGGCTTTGCGCAACGGCCCGCTGCGTCTGGCCACGCTGGTCAGTCAGGCCAGTACGGAAGTGACGGCGGATTGGCCGCCTGCCTTGCCGGCCAATCCGCTGGCGGAGCCGGATCTGGCGCAGGCAGAAACCCTCAAATTCAATTTCGAGTGGGCGGCGGCACTGTCGGAAAATCTTGATCAGGGCGCGGCGTACAAACTTTGGCAGATCAATGGTCAGGCCTGGGACATTGCCGACAAGACCTGTGCCGACCGGCCGATTGCCCGCCTGCAACTGGGTGGGCATTACATTTTCGAGTTGCGCAATCTGACCCAGTACCAGCATCCGATTCATTTGCATGGATTGGCGTTCAAGGTGCTGGATTCCGACCGCAAGACGATCGTTCCGTACTTCACCGACACTTATCTGCTGGGCAAGAACGAGCGCGCGCGGATTGCCTTCGTTGCGGATAATCCGGGGATCTGGATGTTTCACTGCCATGTCATCGACCATATGGAAACCGGCCTGATGGCGGCTATCGAAGTGGTGTGATGCGCATGTCGAGAACGGCATAGCCTTATCCACCAATGGGCTGGTGGGAAATCGCTGCGCGAGTTTCCCACCCTACGGATGGAATCGATGAAACAGATACAGATCATTGATCGCTCGCAAGACGAGCACTTCATGCAGCTGGCACTGCAGCAGGCGCAGCAGGGGGCGGCGCTGGGTGAGGTGCCGGTGGGCGCCGTGCTGGTGCTGCAAGGCGAAGTCATAGGGGTGGGCTTCAATTGCCCGATCAGTACCCATGATCCGAGTGCGCATGCCGAGATGGTGGCCATTCGTGCGGCGGCCCGTCAGGTTGGTAATTACCGGCTGCCGGGCAGCACCCTGTATGTGACGCTGGAGCCGTGCAGCATGTGCGCCGGATTGATCGTGCATTCGCGCATCCAGCGGGTGGTCTACGGCACCACAGAGCCGAAGGCTGGTGTGGTGGTCAGCCGCGGTGAGTTTTTTGCGCAGGACTTTCTCAATCACCGGGTGCTGGTGGAGGGCGGGGTATTGGCCGGGCAATGTGCCGCCGAGTTGCGCGAATTTTTCCGTCTGCGCCGTCAGAACGGCTGAGCGCAGGTCTTACATCGGCGCCAGCTCTTCCTTGGGCGGGGTCTTGTTGATCGCCGGTTTGTGCAGGCTGCTGTCGGCCAGTTGATGGCCTTCCAGTTGTGGCTGGGTGGCCCAGCTGAGAATGTCGTAGTAGCGGCGGATGTTGTTGACGAAATGCACCGGTTCGCCGCCGCGGGCATAGCCGTATTTGGTCTTGCTGTACCACTGCTTCTGCGCCAGTCGCGGCAGCATCTTCTTCACGTCAAGCCATTTGTCCGGGTTCAGGCCTTCCTTGCGTGCCAGTTCACGTGCGTCTTCCAGGTGACCGCTGCCAACGTTATAGGCCGCCAGTGCCAGCCAGGTGCGGTCCGGCTCGGCGATGCTGGCCGGTAGCTGCTCCTTGACGTGGGCGAAATACTTGGTGCCGCCGTAGATGCTCTGCGCCGGGTCCAGCCGGTTGGCTACCCCCATGGCCTGAGCGGTGCGCTGGGTGAGCATCATCAGCCCGCGTACCCCGGTTTTCGAGGTGACTTCCGGCTGCCAGAGCGATTCCTGATAGCCCAGTGCGGCCATCAGCCGCCAGTCAATGCCCTGATCCTGAGCGGTCTTTCTGAACTGCTTCTCGTAGCGCGGCAAACGTTGCTGCAGGTGTTGGGCAAAGGTATAGGCGCCCACATAGCCGAGTTCGTCGACGTGGCCATAGAAGCGCTCCTTGAGGCGCTGCAAGGTGCCGTTCTTGATCACGCGATCAAGGAACTTGTTGGCTTCATTGAGCAGGCTGTCATCATCGCGGGCTGCCACTGTCCAGGCCACGCGGGTTGGCTCGGCAAAGTCGAAGGCGACCCTGACGTTGGGGAAATACACCTGATTCATCGCCAGTTCATTGGAGTCGACCAGGGTCAGGTCGATCACACCTTCGTCGACCATGCGCAGCAGGTCGACCACCTCGACCGCATCGGATTCTTCGAATTGCAGCTCTGGCAGTTCGCTCTTGAGTGCCGTCAGCTGCTCGGCGTGGCTGCTGCCTTTGAGCACCATGATGCGCTTGCCGGGCAAGTCCTTGGGTTGGGTCGGTCGCAGTTTGCCGCTGCGATAAACCACCTGTGGCGTGACCTCCAGATAGGAGTGGCTGAAGCGTGCCTGATCCTTGCGTCCCGGGCTTTCGACCAGTCCGGCGGCTGCCAGCGCGACGCCATCGGGTTGGTTCAGACGCTCGAACAGGTCATCCAGATTGTCGGCCATTTCGATTTTCAGCTCGACGCCCAGCGACTCGGCAAACAGCTTGCTCAGCTCGAATTCGAAGCCGGTTTCGCCATTGATATCCTGAAAATAAGTGGTCGGGCTGTTGCGCGTGACCACCCGCAATGCGCCTTCGTCCCGAACGCGTTCGAGGGTCGTGGGGGCTGGTTTCTCCTCGCAGCCGCTTATCAAGGGGGTCAGGCCGATCATCAGCAGGCAGAGGAGGTGGCGGGCCTGGAGCGTGAAGTGAATAAGCATGGGCCGAGTATACGCAATGGAAGGATGGCGCCATATACACCTGTCTGAACGGTCAAACGGTGTTCGCGGGTGCCGATCGGGGGGCGTTTAGGCTAGAATGCGCAACTTTCCAGCACATCCCCTGAGGCTGTTCCGACGATGTTGATTCTGCGCGGCGCCCCCGCTCTTTCCGCCTTTCGCCACGGCAAACTGTTTGCGCAACTGACCAGCAAGGTTCCCGCTGTTACCGGGTTGTATGCGGAGTTTGCGCACTTCGCCGATCTCGGCGGTGAACTGCTTGACGACGAACGGCAGGTGCTGGATCGGCTGCTCAAGTACGGTCCGAGTGTGCCGGTGCAGGCTCCTGTGGGTCGTCTGTTTCTGGTGCTGCCGCGTTTTGGCACCATTTCGCCATGGTCGAGCAAGGCCAGCGATATTGCCCGCAATTGTGGCTTGAGCAAGATCCTCCGGCTGGAGCGCGGCATTGCCTATTACGTGGCTGGCGTGTTGAGCGAGGCCGATGCGCTGGCGGTTGCCGGGGTGCTGCATGACCGCATGACCCAGCAGGTGCTCGGTGCTCTGGATGGCGCCGCCGGGCTGTTCAGCCATGCCCAGCCCAAACCGCTGAGCGTGGTGGATGTGCTGGGTGGCGGACGTGCCGCACTGGAACAGGCCAATATCAGCCTCGGGCTGGCGCTGGCCGAAGATGAAATCGACTATCTGGTGCGCAGCTTTGGCGAGTTGGGGCGTAACCCCCACGACATCGAGCTGATGATGTTTGCTCAGGCCAACTCCGAACACTGCCGGCACAAGATCTTCAATGCCAGCTGGGACATCGACGGCGAGAGTCAGGACAAGTCGCTGTTCGGCATGATCAAGAACACCCACGAACTGCACCGTGAGGGCGTGCTGTCGGCCTACAAGGATAACGCGGCGGTGATCGTCGGCAATGTTGCCGGGCGCTTCTATCCAGACCCGCAGACCCGCGAATACAGCGCCAAACAGGAAGCGGTGCATATCCTGATGAAGGTGGAAACGCACAACCACCCAACCGCCATTGCGCCGTTTCCGGGCGCCTCCACCGGTTCCGGCGGCGAGATTCGTGACGAAGGCGCCACCGGCCGCGGCGCCAAGCCGAAAGCCGGTCTGGTCGGTTTTACCGTTTCCAACCTGAATATCCCGGGTTTCGTGCAGCCGTGGGAAAAGCCTTATGGCAAGCCGGAACGGATTGTCACCGCGCTGGACATCATGCTGGAAGGCCCGCTGGGCGGGGCCGCGTTCAATAACGAATTCGGCCGCCCGGCGCTGACCGGTTACTTCCGCACGTTCGAACAAAGCATCAGCACGCCGCGTGGCGATGAAGTGCGCGGTTATCACAAGCCGATCATGATTGCCGGCGGCATGGGTAACATCCGCGAAGACCATGTGCAAAAAGACGAAATCAGTGTGGGCGGCAAGCTGATTGTGCTGGGCGGTCCGGCCATGCTGATCGGCTTGGGCGGGGGCGCGGCTTCTTCCATGGCCACCGGTGCCAGTTCTGCTGATCTGGATTTTGCCTCGGTACAGCGTGACAACCCGGAAATGGAACGGCGTTGTCAGGAAGTCATCGACCGCTGCTGGCAGCTGGGTGAGAACAACCCGATCCGATTCATCCATGACGTCGGTGCCGGCGGTCTGTCCAATGCCTTTCCGGAGCTGGTCAATGATGCCGGGCGCGGCGGGCGCTTCGAGCTGCGCAATGTCCCGAATGACGAGCCGGGCATGACGCCACTGGAAATCTGGTGCAACGAATCCCAGGAGCGTTACGTGTTGTCTGTCGATGCGGCGGATCTGGAACAGTTCAAGGCCATCTGCGAGCGCGAGCGCTGCCCGTTTGCCGTGGTCGGCGAAGCCACAGCCGAGCCGCAGCTGACGGTGACGGATCGTCATTTTGGCAACAACGCGGTCGATATGCCGCTCAACGTTTTGCTTGGCAAGGCGCCACGCATGCACCGCAGTGCGGTTCGCGAAGCCGAACAGGGTGATGATTTTGTCGCCAGTCAGGTTGAGCTGGGCGAAGCCGTGTCACGCGTGCTCAGCCACCCGGCGGTGGCCAGCAAGAACTTCCTGATCACCATCGGTGATCGCAGCATTACTGGTTTGGTGGCGCGCGATCAGCTGGTCGGCCCCTGGCAGGTACCGGTGGCGGATTGCGCGGTCACGGCAACCAGCTTCGATGTGTATAGCGGCGAAGCCATGGCCATGGGTGAGCGCACCCCGCTGGCACTGCTGGATGCAGCGGCTTCCGGGCGGATGGCGATCGGCGAGACGCTGACCAATATCGCCGCCGCGCGCATCGAGAAAATCGCTGACATCAAGCTGTCGGCCAACTGGATGGCGGCTGCCGGACACCCGGGCGAAGACGCACGTTTGTATGACACGGTGAAAGCGGTGGGCATGCAGCTCTGTCCTGAGCTGGGTATCACCATTCCGGTGGGCAAGGACTCCATGTCGATGAAAACCCGCTGGAATGATGCCGGCGAAGACAAGAGTGTGACTTCGCCGCTGTCGCTGATCGTTTCCGGCTTTGCCCCGGTGAGCGACATCCGTCAGACCCTGACCCCGCAGCTGGTGCTGGACAAGGGCGAAACCGATCTGGTGCTGATCGATCTGGGCCGCGGGCAGAACCGCATGGGCGCCTCGATTCTGGCGCAGGTCTACAGCAAGCTCGGTCAACAGGTGCCGGATGTCGATGACGCCGAGGACCTCAAAGCGTTCTTTGCCGTCATCCAGGGCCTGAATGCCGACAGCAAATTGCTCGCCTATCACGACCGCTCCGATGGCGGCCTGCTGGCCACTGTGCTGGAAATGGCCTTTGCCGGTCATTGCGGGCTGGATATCTGCCTTGATCCGCTGGCCGGTGCCAGCGACGAGCTGGCGGCGGTGCTGTTCAATGAAGAGCTGGGCGCCGTGATTCAGGTGCGTCAGGACGATACCGAAGAAATACTCTCGCAGTTCAGTGCGGCCGGACTCGGCGATTGCGTGGCGGTGCTGGGGCAGCCGGTAAATGGTGAGGATGTCACTATCCGTTTTGCCGATGCCGTGGTGTTTAGTGCCGAGCGTCGCCTGCTGCAGCGCGACTGGAGCCAGACCAGCTACCGCCTCCAGCGCTTGCGCGATAACGTGCGCTGTGCCGATCAGGAGTTCGAAGGCCTGCTGGATGAGAACAATCCGGGCTTGTCGGCCAAGCTGTCCTTTGATGTGAATCAGGACATCGCTGCGCCATACATCAAAACCGGCGTGCGCCCGTCGATCGCCATCCTGCGTGAGCAGGGCGTGAACGGACAGGTGGAAATGGCGGCGGCATTTGACCGCGCCGGCTTCGCGGCAGTTGATGTGCACATGAGCGATATTCTCAGTGGTCGCGTCAGTCTGGAGCAGTTCAAAGGTCTGGTAGCTTGCGGTGGTTTCTCCTATGGCGACGTACTCGGTGCCGGTGAAGGCTGGGCCAAGTCGGTACTGTTCAACAGTCGCGCCCGTGATGCTTTCCAGGGCTTCTTTGAGCGCGCAGACAGTTTCGCGCTGGGTGTGTGCAACGGTTGCCAGATGTTGTCCAACCTGCACGAGCTGATCCCGGGCAGTGAGCTGTGGCCGCATTTCGTGCGCAATCGCTCGGAGCAGTTCGAGGCGCGTGTAGCCATGGTCCAGGTGCAGGAGTCGGCCTCGATCTTCCTGCAGGGCATGGCCGGCTCGCGGCTGCCAATTGCCATCGCGCATGGCGAGGGACATGCCGAGTTCGAAAGCGAAGAGGCGCTGCTGCAGGCCGACTTGTCCGGCAGCGTGGCGCTGCGTTTTATCGATAACTACGGCAAGGTCACGGAAACTTACCCGGCCAACCCGAACGGTTCGCCACGCGGTATTACCGGTTTGTGCAACAAGGATGGTCGCGTGACCATCATGATGCCCCACCCGGAGCGGGTCTTCCGCGCCGTGCAGAACTCCTGGAAGCCGGCTGGCTGGCAGGAAGATGGCGGCTGGCTGCGCATGTTCCGCAATGCGCGGGTGTGGGTCGATTGATTACCGGGGGGATGTATGAGCAACTCAGAATCCCCCGTCACCCAGATCGTGCTTCCGCAGGTGCGCCAGGTTCGGCCTGGCGATACGCTGCTGCTGTGTAACTGCGGTCGCTCAGGCACTTTGCCTGATTGCGATTCAGCTTGTTGCGGTGCATTGCGTATTGAAGTTGTGCGCGCGCAAAGTCTGTTGCTCTGCTGTTGCGCCAAGTCGGCGCGGCTGCCCTATTGCGACGGCAGTCATCAGCCCGAGGCGATTGGTTTTCGGGCTAAATGGCAGCGTTTTACAGGGGCCGACTGAGTCCTGGGAGTTCAATGGTCGGGATACGTCGCGGCCCGCTGTAGTCCGAGGGTGTTGCTCTCAGCGAAAACCAAAAAAATGACGCCAATCGATCGGCGGCGCCTGTCTTTTTCAGATCTTGTGCTAGCGTTACGCCATCATTCATCCTGAGCAGTCAGTCCAAGGCCATGCGCGTGCAAGAAACCCCCGATAGCACCAGCCTCAAGCGGCACTTTGCCCGTCGTGTCATTCACCAGGCGCGTCTGACGCTGGATGTATGGCAGGGGTTGCAATCCAGCGCCTGGAGTGAAGCCAAATTAGCTGAGCTGGTTGAAAACAATGCGCTGCTGCTGCGTTATGCGCAGCGCTTTGATCAGCTCGAACACAGTCAGTTGGCCAGTGAGATCAATACCTGTCTGGACGCGGTCACGGAAAATCGCGGGCGACTCAACAGCGACCTGATTGCCGAGCTCAACTCCCTTATGCAGCGCTTGTCCCGCACCGGATTGCGGCACGACGATCAGCTTGAAGAGGTGGTGCTGCCGACGCTGCGCAGACCGATTTACATCGCGCTGGACGATACTTCGCATGCGCAACGCTTGTGTGCGCAATTGCTGTCCTTTGGCTTGCTGGCCCAGGTGTTCGACACGATCAACGGCTTTCGTGGCGCCATGGCTGAGCGCTATCCGGCGGCAATCGTGCTGGACATCAATTTTGCTGGCGATGGCTGTGGCCTGCGCCTGGCCGAAGAGTTGCGCGCCGGTCCGGCCGGTAAGGTCCCGCTGCTGTTGTTCAGTCAGCAGGAGGTGGATACGGTGACCCGTCTGGCTGCTGTGCGTGCCGGTGGTGCCGCTTTTTATGTAGGCTCGATTGATGCATCAGGCTTGCTGGAGCGGGTTGAGGCCCTGACCTGTATCGCCCAGCAGGATCCCTACCGGGTGCTGATTGTGGACGATTCGCGTGCCCAGGCCTCGTTTACCGAACGCACTCTCAATAGTGCAGGGATTGTGACCTGCACCCTGAATGTGCCGCATAGGGTCATGGATGAACTGGGCGAATTCAAGCCGGATCTGATCATTCTCGATATGTATATGCCCGGCTGCACGGGGCCTGAGCTGGCCCGGGTAATTCGTCAAAGTGAGCGTTATGTCAGCGTGCCGATCATCTATCTGTCGGCCGAAGGCGACCTGGAAAAGCAGTTGGGCGCCATGGAAGAAGGCGGCGAGGACTTTCTGACCAAGCCGATCAAGCCGCGCCACCTGATTTCAATCGTGCGCCAGCGCGTGGCAAGGGCCCGTGAGTTGCATGGGTTGATGGTGCGCGACAGTCTGACCGGATTGTTCAATCACACGCATATCCTGCAATTGCTCGAAGATGCCGCTGCCCGCGCCCGGCGCACGGGTAAGGCACTGAGTTTTGTCATGCTGGATATCGATTTCTTCAAAAAGGTCAACGACACCTACGGCCACCCGATGGGTGACCGGGTGATCAAGAGTCTGGCTACCTTTCTCAAGCAGCGGCTGCGCAAGTCGGACATCATTGGCCGCTATGGCGGCGAAGAGTTTGCCGTGGTGCTGCCCGAAACCGATGCGGCAGCAGCGCTGAAGGTGATGGACAGTATTCGCGAGCGTTTTGCCGAAATCTTGCATCCGGCCCAGCCGCAGGATTTGTCCTGTACCTTCAGTTGCGGCATCGCCGAACTGTCCGGCAGTGAAGATGGCAAGGCACTGTCGAAAAATGCGGATTTGGCCCTCTATGCGGCCAAGCAGGCCGGTCGTAACCGTGGTCGGATTTTCGCTGCCATCCAGACAGCTTCCTGCTAGTCGACAGGCCCGGTGCAGGGCAGATTCAGATTTGGTTTTGTGCGAAAAATCGCCGCTGCTGGATGCAATGTGTATGTACAAGCTGTGTTTCTATGTGCCGCCCAGCCATCTTGAGCCGGTGAAGCAGGCGGTGTTTGCTGCCGGTGGCGGACTGATCGGGGCTTATGACTGTTGCTGCTGGCAGGTGCTGGGGCAGGGCCAGTTTCGCCCGCTGGTCGGTAGCCAGCCGTTTATCGGGCAAACCGGGCAAGTGGAGCACGTAGCGGAGTGGAAGGTCGAGCTGGTGGTGGCTGACCGGCAGGTTCGCGCTGCAGTCATTGCCCTGTTGCAGGCGCATCCTTACGAAACACCGGCCTACGAGGTATGGCGACTGGCGGACATTGCAGACGACACGCTCTGCCAGTAATCAGGGGCGTATCTCGATCAGGGTCCCGTCTTTCACCAGGCTCCAGACTTCGCGCATTTCGGAGTTTTTCAGGGCAATACAGCCGTTGGTCCAGTCCAGGGTGTGGAAGTACCACTCGGGATACTCCTCATCCACCGGCGTGCCATGCAGCATGATCATCCCGCCGGGAGCCAGCCCCTTGGCGCTTGCGGTGGCGCGGTCACGGGCGTTGGGATAAGAGATGTGCATCGACAGGTTGTAGTTCTGGCTGGTCTTGCGCCAGTCGATCCAGTAAAAACCTTCAGGCGTCCGATTGTCGCCCTCGCGCAACTTGGGGCCTTTGGGTTGTTTGCCCAGCGAAACCCGATACGACTTGAGTATTTCCCCGCGGTGCATCAGATGCAGTTTGCGCTCTGATTTGAGCACCAGGACTTTATCGACCGGTTTGTTCTTGATGGCCTGGCTGGCGTGGGCGCTGCCGATTGCAGCAAATGACAGACAGAGAGCGACCAGCAGACAGCGAATTAACAGGTACATCCGGAACCCTTCAGGCAAACATCAGACTTTCTTTGGCGCCGAAAGCGGGGCAATCGGCTCGTTGCGCAACGGGTAGACATCGGCCAGCCGGTCAGCGAAGAAGTATTCTAAGGTACGGCCGATGGTCGGGAAAGCCAGCTCTGACCAAGGGATGTCCGCTTCGTCGAAGAGTTGCACCTCGAGGCTTTCCTCGCCGGCAGCAAAATCCAGATCTGCCAGCTCGGCGCGAAACAGCATGTAGACCTGATTGATATGCGGCAGATCGAACAGGGTATAGAGCTGCAGGTCGCGCACTCTCGCACAGGCCTCCTCCAGCGTTTCACGAATGGCCGCCTGCTCGACCGTTTCGCCGTTCTCCATGAAGCCTGCAGGCAGTGTCCACAGGCCGTAGCGCGGTTGAATCGCCCGGCGGCAAAGCAATACCTGTTTGCCCCAGACGGGCAGGCAGCCGGCGACGATGCGCGGATTCTGGTAATGAATGGTCTGGCATTGATCACAGACATGCCTTAACCGGTTGTCGCCTGGCGGAACCTTTTGCCTGACTTGACTGCCACATTGACTGCAGAACTTCATGTTGTCTCCTGAGCGGTGGCCCATCTTGACCTCCGTCCGGGCGTCCGACAAGGCGCATGGCGAGCAAATCAGCAAACTGTGCAGACTGCCCGATGGGGCTTGGGCGGTTTGCACCTTCGTGCCATGATGAGGGCACAAGAAAATAGACGAGAACGTTCATGCTGGACGAGATGTATCGCCGCATTCAGGGTTATTTGCCGCAATCCTTCGAGGTCGATCCGCGCTTTCCGGAGGCGGCGGTTTTGATGCCGATCACCCGCAGTGAAACGCCCGAGCTGGTGTTGACGCTGCGGGCCAGCGGACTGTCCACGCATGGCGGCGAAGTGGCTTTTCCGGGTGGGCGGCGCGATCCTGAAGATCGCGATCTGATCCACACGGCCCTGCGTGAAGCGGAAGAGGAAATCGGTCTGGCGCCCGGGCTGGTTGAAGTGGTGGGGCCGCTGACACCGCTGGTGTCGCGCTATGGCATCAAGGTCACGCCCTTTGTCGGGTTTGTCCCGGACTATATCGAGTACCTGCCCAACGATGGCGAGATTGCCGCCGTGTTCAATGTGCCGCTGGAATTTTTCTGCACCGACCCGCGCGAAATGACCCACCGCATTGATTATCAGGGGCGCAGTTGGTACGTGCCGAGCTATCGTTATGGCGAGTTCAAGATCTGGGGTCTGACCGCCATCATGGTGGTCGAACTGGTCAATCTGCTGTTCGATGCCGATATCCGTCTGCATGAGCCGCCAGAGTCGTTCATCAAATTGAGTTGAAGCTAATCGAGGGAGTATCCATGAAGTACCGATTGGGCAGCGCCAGCGTCGACTGTCATCCGCAAAGCTGGATTGCGCCGAGCGCGTCGGTGATCGGCAAGGTGCGGCTGGAAAAAGGCGCGAGCGTCTGGTTCGGCGCGGTGCTGCGTGGCGATAACGAACTGATCCACATCGGCGAGGACAGCAACGTCCAGGACGGCACGGTGATGCATACCGATATGGGCAGTCCGCTGACCATCGGCAAGGGCGTCACCATTGGCCATAACGCCATGCTGCATGGGTGCACGGTGGATGATTATTCGCTGATTGGTATCAATGCGGTGATTCTCAATGGTGCCAGGATCGGCAAACACTGCATCATCGGCGCCAATGCGCTGATTCCCGAGGGCAAGGAAATTCCCGATGGCAGTCTGGTTGTCGGCTCTCCGGGGAAAGTGGTGCGCGCCCTCAGCGACCCGCAAAAGCTCATGCTCAAGGCCAGCGCCGATCACTATGTGCAAAATGCCCAGCGCTATGCCCGTGATCTGGTTGAGCAGGTCGACTGATGCAACCAGAGCGTCCGGTCGCCTCGCCCTGCGTCGAGATTTGTGCGCTGGATGAACAGGACATCTGTATCGGTTGTCAGCGCACGGCCATGGAAATAAGCCGCTGGGGACGCATGAGCAATGCCGAGCGTCTTGCGGTGCTGGCGCTCTGTCGTCAGCGCGCGCAGGACAGCGGTCGATTCTTGTCGGCACCCTGAGATTCTCGGGCAGCTAACGCAGCTGCCGTATTCACTGCCCGTTCATGGAGTATTTACATGCCGCATATTGGAACCCCATTGTCACCTTCTGCTGTCAGGGTACTGCTTTGCGGGTCTGGTGAGCTGGGCAAGGAAGTGGTCATCGAACTGCAGCGTTTCGGGTGCGAAGTGATTGCCGTGGATCGCTATGCCAATGCACCGGCGATGCAGGTCGCGCACCGCAGTCATGTGATCAACATGCTCGATGCGCAGGCGTTGCGTGCGGTCATCGAGCTGGAGAATCCGCATTACATCGTCCCCGAGATCGAGGCCATCGCCACGGACGCGCTGCTGGAGCTGGAGCGCGAAGGCTATACGGTGATACCGACTGCCCGGGCGGCGAGTCTGACGATGAATCGTGAAGGCATTCGCCGGCTGGCTGCGGAAGCGCTGGAGCTGCCAACCTCGCCTTATTTCTTTGCCGACACCTATGAAGAGTATGCAGCGGCAGCCAGGTCGCTGGGGTTTCCCTGTGTGGTGAAGCCGATCATGAGTTCTTCCGGCAAGGGGCAATCTGTCCTCAAGTCTTCATCTGACCTGCAGGTCGCCTGGGATTACGCGCAGGAAGGTGGACGGGCCGGCAAGGGGCGGGTGATTGTCGAGGGCTTTATCGATTTCGACTACGAGATCACCTTGCTGACCGTCCGGCATGCCGGCGGCACTACCTTCTGTGCGCCGATCGGGCATCGCCAGGTCCGGGGGGATTATCACGAATCCTGGCAGCCACAGGTGATGGATGCGGATGCGCTTGAAAAATCCGAGCAGATTGCCCGGGCCGTCACAGAAGCACTCGGTGGTCGGGGTCTGTTCGGTGTGGAGCTGTTCGTCAAGGATCAGCAAGTCTGGTTCAGCGAGGTTTCACCGCGGCCCCATGACACCGGTCTGGTGACGTTGATATCGCAGGATTTATCCGAATTTGCCCTGCATGCCCGGGCTATCCTCGGGTTGCCGATTCCGCATATTCGACAATTTGGTCCGTCTGCTTCGGCGGTGATTCTGGTCGAGGGCGAGTCAAGCGAGGTCAGTTTCGGCAATCTGCAGGAAGCATTGGCCGAGCAGGACACTGCGTTGCGTCTGTTTGGCAAGCCCGAAGTCAGTGGTCAACGGCGCATGGGTGTGGCATTGGCGCGTGACGAGTCTGTCGAGCTGGCCCGGCAGAAAGCCTGCCGGGCAGCCAGAGCGGTGCGGGTAAAGCTGTGATCCGGCTGGCAACCTTTGGCTGGTGGCTGCTGTTCCTTCTGTTGCTGCCGGTGTTGCTGCCGCAGGCGCTGATCTCCCGACGTCGGGCCATCAGGCTGGAGCCGGCACAGGGAGTGCAGACGGGGATTTCGGGTAGTGGAGTTGGTGAACCGTTGCGCCTGCTGGTGCTGGGTGAGTCAACGGTGGCGGGTGTTGGCGTGAGCTGTCAGCAGGAGGCGCTGGCCGGACGTTTTGCCGAGCAGCTGGCGCAACGCTTGGAGCGAACGGTTGTCTGGCGGGCTTTGGGGGAAAACGGCATAACGGCTGCGCAAGCACTGGAGCGCTTGTTGCCGCAGGTGAGCGATCAGCGTTTTGAACTGGTGTTGCTGGTTTTTGGTGTTAACGACACCACGCACTTCAGCTCCGATGCCTGCTGGCAAAAGGCGCTGCGCAAGCTGGCCCAGGCTTTTGCTACCCCCGATTGTCGGGTCATCTTTACTGCGGTGCCGCCGGTCCGGCATTTTTCAGCATTGCCTTGGCTGCTGCGCCAGGTGCTGGGGTTGCGTGCGGTCTTGCTTGACCGGCAGCTGGCCCGGGTTGCGGCGGATGGTGCTGCACTGCATTACGCTGTCGAGCTGGAGTTTACGCCGGAGTATCTGGCCCGCGATGGATATCACCCGTCTGCCCAAGGCTATCGTTACTGGGCCGAGGGCTTGGGCGCACTAGTCCTGCGGGATCTGCGGCTCTAGCAGTTTGCCGGCTTTCCAGGCGCGTACGTGAGTGATGCGACTTTCAGTGACTTGCAGGATTTCCAGTCGATAAGGACCAATCTGCAAGCAGACACTGTTCTCTGGAATGCTTTCGAGGGCCTCGGTAACCAGTCCGTTCAGGGTCTTGGGGCCATCGCAGGGCAGATGCCAACCCAGCTGGCGGTTCAAATCGCGCAGGTTGATGGCTCCCTCGATGACATAGCTGCCGTCGCTCTGAGGTTCAATTTCGATAGGCTGGCTGGGATCCTGGGCGGTAAATTCGCCGACGATCTCCTCGAGGATGTCTTCCAGTGTGGCTACGCCAATCACTTCACCATATTCGTCAACGACGATGCCGATCCGGCGTTTCTGTTTCTGGAAGTTGATTAGCTGGGTCGACAGGGGGGTGCTTTCCGGGACGAAATACGGGGTGTTGCAGGCCGCCAGCAGGTCCTCTTTGCTCAGCTGGTTCTGCGTCAGCAGGCGGGCGATATGGCGCATGTGTACCACGCCTTCAATCTGATTGATGTCTCCGCGAAATACCGGCAGGCGGGTATGTGTGGTCGTACGCAGTTGCTCGATGATTTGCTCCAGCGGATCGTCCAGATCAATGCCTCTGACCTCGTTGCGCGGGATCATGATGTCGTTGACGGTGACGGTTTCCAGATCCAGCACGCTGAGCAGCATATTCTGGCGGTTGAGTGGCAAGGTGCCGCCCGACTCGCGCACTATGCTGCGCAGTTCCTCGGTTGACAGTGTGTCGGAATTCTTCTGCGCCGGATCAATCCCGGCCAGGCGCAACAGGCCGTTGCTGACCATGCTGGTCAGCCAGACCACGGGGTAGAGCAGGCGCTGGATCAGCAGCAATAGATGAGTGGCTGGGTAGGCGATCATTTCCGGGCGCAGGGCCGCCAGGGTTTTCGGGGTGATTTCACCAAAAATCAGCACAATGATGGTCAGGGCGACAGTGGAGATTGCAATACCGGCCTCACCCCAGAGATCAACCGCGATCACGGTGGCGATCGAAGCGGCCAGAATATTGACCACGTTGTTACCCACCAGAATGGTGCCCAGCAGGCGATCCGGTCTTTCCAGCAGGCGAATGGCGCGCCGGGCACCTTTGTGTCCTTCACGGCCTAGATGGCGCAAGCGATAACGGTTAAGGCTGAGCATCCCGGTCTCCGAGCTGGAGAAGAATGCCGAGCAGATAATCAGAAATACGAGCAGGCCCAGAAGCGGGCCTAAATGGGAGTCGTCCAAGGTGGTTCTCAGATATGCAGGATGAATTCGCGAACCAGTTTGCTGCCGAAGTAGGCCAGCATTAGCAGGCAAAAGCCTGCCAGAGTCCAGCGGATGGCTTTATGCCCGCGCCAGCCCAGTTGCTGGCGTCCCCACAGCAGCACGCCGAACACCAGCCAGGCAAAGCCTGAGAGCAAAGTCTTGTGGGCCAGATGCTGAGCCAGCAGGTCTTCGACAAACAGCCAGCCCGACAGCAGCGACAGCGAGAGCAGCCCCCATCCGGCCCAGAGAAAGCCGAACAGCAGGCTTTCCATGGTCTGCAGGGGCGGGAAGTTCTTGATCAGGCCCGATGGATGCTTGTGTTTGAGTTGATGGTCCTGCAACAGCAGCAGCAGCGCCTGGAAAACCGCCAGGGTGAGAAGCCCGTAAGCCAGTATCGACAGCACGATGTGCGCCAGTATGCCGGGCTGCTCGTTGATCGGATCGCTGGTTCCCATTGGTGCAAACTGGGCCAGCAGGACTGTCAGCATGCCCAGCGGATATAACAGCAGCAACAGGTTGTCGACCGGCATGCGCTGGAAGGCCAGCAATATCAGCAATATCACCACTGCAGCCATCAGGCTGGAGGCATTGAAAAAATCCAGCGCCAGGCCGGTCGGGGTTACCAGTTGCAGGTACAGGCAGGCCAGCTGGGCGGTGAGTGCAAAAATGCCCAGAGTCGCCACAATGCGGCGCTCTGGAACGCTGCGCCGCAATAGCTGGCGGCCCTGATAAACGGTGGAAGCGGCGTACAGACTGGCGGCGATCAGGCTTAGATAGAGAGGTTGCATAAGTCCGGGCAAGCGCGCGTTAGAGGATCTCAGTGTGTCACAAGTCCGCCTGCGCACGAAAGAGCGCAGGCGGTGTTGGCGTCTGTGGCACTTGGGTATACTTCTCCCTTTGCCGTAGTTCCGCTCTCTAAGGAGCCAGCATGTTCGACAATCTAACCGATCGCCTGTCACTGACGCTGCGCCAGGTCACCGGCAAGGCCAAGCTCAGCGAAGACAATATCAAGGACACCTTGCGCGAGGTGCGCATGGCGCTGCTGGAGGCGGATGTGGCCTTGCCGGTGGTCAAGGATTTCGTCAACAAGGTCAAGGAACGAGCGGTCGGCACCGAGGTTTCCAAGAGCCTTACGCCGGGGCAGGCCTTTGTAAAAATTGTCCGGGCCGAACTTGAAGCGTTGATGGGGGCGGCTAACGAAGATCTGCAGCTTAATGCTACGCCGCCTGCGGTCATTCTGATGGCGGGCCTGCAGGGTGCGGGCAAGACCACCACGGTAGGCAAGCTGGCGCGCTTCCTGAAAGAGCGCAAAAAGAAGAGCGTGATGGTGGTTTCTGCGGATATTTATCGCCCTGCGGCCATCAAGC
The DNA here is from genome assembly GCA_035562615.1 of Pseudomonas sp. GTDB lineage: Bacteria > Pseudomonadota > Gammaproteobacteria > Pseudomonadales > Pseudomonadaceae > Aquipseudomonas. Next base: position 17,168 of record DATMWH010000331.1, read on the forward strand.
AGCTGGAAACCCTTGCCGCTGAAGTGGGTGTGAGCTTCTTTCCATCGGATCTCAGTCAGCGCCCGGTAGCCATTGCCGAAGCGGCAATTCGTGAGGCCAAGCTGCAGTTTGTCGATGTGGTGCTGGTCGATACTGCTGGTCGTTTGCATATCGATGCCGAGATGATGGTCGAGATCCAGGCCTTGCATGCGGCGATCAAGCCGGTAGAAACCTTGTTCGTGGTCGATGCCATGACCGGGCAGGATGCCGCCAACACCGCCAAGGCTTTCAACGAGGCGCTGCCGCTGACCGGGGTGATTCTGACCAAGGTCGATGGTGATGCTCGCGGTGGTGCGGCATTGTCGGTGCGGGCAATCACCGGCAAGCCGATCAAGTTTCTCGGTATGGGTGAAAAGAGTGATGCGCTCGATCCCTTCCATCCCGATCGGATTGCCTCGCGCATTCTGGGGATGGGGGATGTGCTCAGTCTGATCGAGCAGGCCGAGCAGAGCATGGATCGGGAAAAGGCCGAGAAGCTCACCAAAAAGCTGAAAAAGGGCAAGGGCTTCGATCTGGAGGACTTCCGCGATCAGTTGCAGCAGATGAAGAATATGGGCGGGCTTGGTGGGCTGATGGACAAGTTGCCCATGATGGGTGGTGTCAATCTGGCGCAGATGGGCAGTGCTCAGGGGGCTGCCGAGAAACAGTTCAAGCAGATGGAGGCGATCATCAACTCCATGACGCCGCTGGAGCGTCGCGATCCTGAAGTGATCAGCGGATCGCGCAAGCGCCGCATTGCCATGGGCTCGGGTACTCAGGTGCAGGATGTGGGCAAGCTGATCAAGCAGCACAAGCAGATGCAGAAAATGATGAAGAAGTTCACCGCCAAAGGCGGCATGGCCAAAATGATGCGCGGCATGGGTGGCATGCTTCCAGGTGGTGGTATGCCCAAGATGTAATCGGGCCTTCCGATCGCTGGCAGGAAAAAGAGATTTGCATTTGGCCGGATAATCCTTAGAATATGCGGCCTTTCGGGCACATGCCCAGTGTGTATTTCAGTTTGCAAAGCACCGACTACAGGAACGAATTCCAATGTTGACTATCCGTCTTGCTCGTGGCGGCTCCAAAAAGCGCCCGTTTTACCACCTCAACGTGACCGACAGCCGCAATGCTCGCGACGGTCGTTTCAATGAGCGTGTTGGCTTTTTCAACCCGGTCGCTGCTGGCGCTGAAGTGCGTATTTCCATTGATCAGGAACGTGTTAACTACTGGCTGAGCCAGGGTGCACAGCCTTCCGAGCGCGTTGCTCAGTTGTTGAAGGAAGCGGCCAAGGCTGCAGCCTAAGCACTTTATGAGCGCATCGCCTGCAGCAGCCGAGGATTTGATAGTTCTCGGCAAGATTTATAGCGTGCATGGCGTGCGTGGGGAGGTGAAGGTGTATTCCTTTACCGATCCCATAGACAACCTGCTTGATTACCCGCGCTGGACGTTACGTCGTGACGGACAGAGTCGGCAGGTTGATCTGGCCAGCGGCCGCCTGCAAGGCAAGGTTCTGGTAGTAAAGATCAAAGGACTCGATGACCGCGAAGAAGCTCGCTCCTTTGCCGGTTATGACATTTGTGTGCCGCGCAGTTTGTTGCCGGCGCTGGATGATGGCGAGTTCTATTGGCTCCAGTTGCAAGGTTTGAAGGTGATAGATCTGCAGGGGCAGTTGCTCGGCAAGATCGACCATCTGCTCGAAACCGGCGCCAACGATGTAATGGTAGTCAGACCTTGTGCCGGCAGTCTGGATGATCGGGAGCGCTTGCTGCCTTATACCGACCAGTGTGTACAGTCGGTAGATCTGCAGGCAGCAGAGATGCGCGTCGATTGGGATGCGGACTTCTGACCCGCATGAAGAGTCTGCAGGTTGAAGTCATCAGCATCTTTCCGGAGATGTTTGCCGCCATCAGTGAATACGGCATTACCAGTCGTGCGGTGAAGCAGGGTTTGTTGCAGTTGACCTGTCGCAACCCGCGCAGTTACACCGAGGATCGCCACCAAACGGTGGATGATCGACCTTTCGGTGGTGGCCCCGGCATGGTCATGAAGATTGAACCGCTGGAGCGGGCGCTGGCAGATGCCAGACTGGCTGCAGGGGCGCAGGCGAAAGTGATTTATCTTTCGCCGCAAGGACGGCGTCTGACACAGTCCGCTGTTCGCGAGTTGGCAAACGAGGATGCATTAATCCTGATTGCCGGACGTTATGAAGGCATTGATGAGCGTTTTATTGAAGCGCATGTTGATGAAGAATGGTCGATTGGCGATTACGTGTTGTCCGGCGGTGAGCTGCCGGCAATGGTGCTGATTGACGCGGTAACGCGGATGCTTCCGGGGGCCTTGGGCCATGCGGACTCCGCTGAGGAGGACTCCTTTACGGATGGCCTGCTCGATTGCCCGCACTACACCCGACCTGAGGTGTATGCAGGCAAGCGTGTTCCTGATGTGCTGCTTAGCGGAAATCATGAACATATCCGGCGCTGGCGCCTGCAGCAGTCCCTGGGACGAACCTGCGAGCGTCGCGCTGATCTTCTGGATAGCCGCTCGCTTTCTGGAGAAGAACAAAAGCTGCTGGCGGAATACCTTCGTCAGCGGAACGATAGTTAACGTATCGATGGCAGGCCGTGGTCTGTCTTAGGAGCGCAACATGATCAACAAGATTATTCAGCAGCTTGAAGCTGAGCAGATGGCTAAAGTTCTTCCTCC
>DATMWH010000332.1:0-9069 GCA_035562615.1 Pseudomonas sp.
GGCGATCGGCCCACGCATCAGGGAAAAACGCGCGCCCGAGAGCTTGGCGGCGGTTTCGAAATCCAGCCAGCCATGTTGTTCACCCAGCGCTACGTGGTCCTGAATGGCGAAATCAAACGGCCGCGGCGTGCCCCAGCGACGTACTTCGACGTTTTCTTCTTCGCCCGCGCCCTGCGGCACCGACTCGTGCGGCAGGTTGGGAATATTCAGCATCAGGCTGTCAAGTTCGAGCTGGATGGCTTCCAGTTCGCGCTTGGCGGATTCCAGATCGCTGCCCATCTGGTCGACTTCGGCCAGCAAGGGTGCAATGTCCTCACCGCGCGCTTTGGCCTGACCGATGGCTTTGGAGCGGGTGTTGCGCTCGTTCTGCAGCTGTTCGGTACGGGTCTGCACGCTCTTGCGCTGGCTTTCAAGGGCTTCGAAGCGCGCTACATCGAGTTGAAAACCGCGTTTGGCCAAGCGCTCGGCGACTTCATGGAGCTGCGAACGGATGAGTTTGGAATCAAGCATGGTGTGACTCTCAGATACGGTTGAATAATGTCTGCGGCCGAGCAGTTTACGAACTGTTCGCGGTCAAGCCGAGCCTTTTTGCGGGTTTTTTACAGGCGCGCCAGGCTCATGCCCAGCCAGGCGGCGCCCAGACCGCCCAGCACACTGCACAGCAGGTAGCTGATGGCCACGCCAAACTGGCCGGCTTCGAGCAGACGCAGGACTTCCAGACTGAAACTGGAGAAGGTCGTCAGGCCGCCCAGGACGCCGACGGTCAAGCCGGTGCGCAGCTCCAGAGAGATATCCGTACGCAGCAGAAACAGGGCCGAGAGAAAACCAATGGCCAGACAACCGATCAAATTAACGGCGAAGGTGGCCAGATAGTAATGCCGCGGCCACTGGGCGACGACCCAGGCGCTGGTGAGAAAACGCAGCACCGAACCCACAGCGCCCCCGGCAGCGACAGCCAATGCAACCTTGATCATGCTGTTGCACCGACTGATTCTGTAGGGTGGGTTAGCCGCCTGATGGCGTATCGACGCCCGGCGTAGCGACGCCCGGCGTTACCCACCATCGATGCCAAAGGCATCGCCCTTGCCAGCCTTGCGGCCGGTTGGTGGGTAACGGCCTGCGGCCTAACCCACCCTACAAGAGCATGAGCCATAGCCTGAGTCATGGTTTTCTCCTTTGCCGGGAGCTCTGGCGATCGAGTGCCCGCAGGTGTTCCAGCTTGTCGCGGATCTTCAGTTCCAGCCCGCGCGGCACCGGCTGGTAATAGCGGCGCGGCTCAAGCTGATCAGGGAAATAGTCTTCGCCAGCGGCATAGGCTTCCGGCTCGTCATGGGCGTAGCGATATTCGTCACCGTAGCCCAGCTCTTTCATCAATTTGGTCGGTGCGTTGCGCAGGTGCAGTGGCACTTCCAGCGAGCCATGTTCGGCCGCCTCGCGCATCGCGGCCTTGAAGCCCATGTAGACCGCATTGCTCTTCGGCGCACAGGCCAGATAGACCAGCGCCTGTGCCACCGCCAGCTCGCCCTCGGGGCTACCCAGACGTTCCTGCACATCCCAGGCATTCAGGCACAGGGTCAGCGCACGCGGATCGGCATTGCCGATGTCTTCACTGGCCATGCGCACCACACGGCGGGCGATGTACAGCGGATCGCAACCGCCATCGAGCATGCGCGCATACCAGTACAAGGTGGCGTCCGGGTCGGAGCCGCGCACCGACTTGTGCAGCGCGGAAATCTGGTCGTAAAACGCCTCGCCGCCCTTGTCGAAACGGCGCACGCTGTCGCCCAGCAGGTTCTGCAACAGTTCGGTGCCGATTGCCTGCCCGTCTTCGGCCAGATCCGCGGCATTTTCCAGCAGGTTCAGCAGTCGCCGGCCATCTCCATCGGCAGCACTCAGCAAAAGCTGCAGGCTTTCTTCAGGCAGGCTCAGGTGACGCTTGCCCAGCCCCTTGTCCTCGCTCAGCGCGCGCTCGGCAAGACGGCGCAAGGCCGCCTCGTCGAGACTTTTCAGCACATAAACACGCGCCCTCGAAAGCAACGCATTGTTCAATTCAAATGAGGGATTTTCCGTGGTCGCACCGATGAAAATCAGCGTGCCGTCTTCGACAAACGGCAGAAAGGCATCCTGCTGGCTCTTGTTGAAGCGGTGCACTTCATCGACAAACAGAATGGTACGCCGGCCATATTGCGCCGCCTGCTGCCGCGCCAGTTCAACCGCCTGCCGAATTTCCTTGACCCCGGAAAGCACCGCCGAAATGGTCTCGAAATGCGCATCGGAGACTTCCGCCATCAACCGCGCCAGCGTGGTCTTGCCCACTCCCGGCGGCCCCCAGAAGATCATCGAATGCAGCGCGCCCTGCTCCAGCGCTTCACGCAGCGGCTTGCCGGGCGCCAGCAGATGCTGCTGGCCCACGTACTCATCCAGACAGGTGGCACGCAGACGTGCTGCCAGAGGCTGGGCTAGCGGTTCGCTGCGAAACAGTTCCATGCGGTGGACGCCAAGCCTCGATTAATCCTGAATGACGTCAGCACCTTCCGGCACTTCAAAAGTGAACTGACTGGCCGGGATCGGCGGATTCATCTTCACGCCGAGAAACAGGATATTGGTGCGCTGACCGACGTTATCGATCAGTTGCATGTCGTTGATCACACCATTGCGAAAGGACAGGCGCAGGCTTTCAAACAGGCTGTCAGCTGCTTTCGGCTTGAGGATGAAGTCCACCACGCTGCCGCCTTCCTTGAGGGTGATCTCGAAGCTCTCGGCGATTTGCGAGACATCGCCCGACAGCAGCAACGCCGGTGTATGGGTCAGGCGCTGATCCATCTTCTGGATGGTCACCTGCTCCAGATCCGGGTCATACAGCCAGATCTGCTCACCATTGGAGACCAGCAACTGCTCCATCGGTGCATCGGTATGCCAGCGGAACTGGCCAGGACGCTTGAGCGCCATTTCGCCGGAAGTTTCCTGCAACTGGGTGCCGCTGCCATCGAGGGTCAGCTGGGAAAAACGGCCGCTGATGGTCTGCGCCTGATTCAGCAGTGTAGTCAGGCGCTCAATAGCCACTTGCTCAGTGGCGGCCTGCAATGAAAAGCTGGCAAAACCCAGCAGTGCAATCAGCAGCATGCGGAAAGTGCGCATGGGAATCCTCTTCAGAAGTACAAAAATCGAAATCAGTCGCGAATCGGCCCGGGGGCAATCACTTCACGGGAACCATTGGTGCTCATGGAGGTGACCACACCGGCCATTTCCATCGCTTCAATCATGCGTGCCGCGCGGTTGTAGCCGATTTTCAGCTTGCGCTGCACCGCGGAAATCGACGCCCGGCGGCTCTCGGTGACAAAGCGCACGGCCTCGTCATACAGCGCATCTTCCTCACTGCCCTCACCGCCTTCGCCGTAACCACCCTCGCCACCGGAGGAGAAACCGTCATCACCGCCCGCACCGGCCAGGATGTCTTCGATGTAATCCGGCGCACCACGCAGTTTCCATGCATCCACCACGCGGTGAACTTCCTCATCGGACACAAAGGCACCATGCACGCGAATCGGCAGGCCAGTGCCCGGAGGCAGATAGAGCATGTCACCGTGGCCGAGCAGTTGTTCGGCGCCGCCCTGATCGAGGATGGTGCGCGAATCGATCTTGCTGGAGACCTGGAACGCCATGCGCGTCGGGATGTTGGCCTTGATCAGACCGGTGATCACATCCACCGAGGGCCGCTGGGTCGCCAGAATCAGGTGAATACCGGCGGCACGGGCCTTCTGGGCAATACGCGCGATCAGCTCTTCGACCTTCTTGCCGACGATCATCATCATGTCGGCGAATTCATCGACGATCACCACAATGGTCGGCAGGGTTTTCAGCAGCGGCGCTTCGTCTTCCATGTTCTGCCGCTTGTACAGCGGATCGGTCAGCGGCGTTCCGGCGTCAATGGCATCCTTGACCTTGCGGTTGAAGCCGGCCAGGTTACGCACGCCCATCGCCGACATCAGCTTGTAGCGCCGCTCCATTTCGGCAACGCTCCAGCGCAGTGCGTTGGCGGCTTCCTTCATGTCGGTCACCACCGGACACAGCAGGTGCGGAATGCCTTCGTAAATCGACAGTTCGAGCATTTTCGGGTCGATCATGATCAGCCGCGCATCTTCCGGCGTGGACTTGAACAGGATCGACAGGATCATCGCATTCACACCCACCGATTTGCCCGAACCGGTAGTACCAGCCACCAGCAGGTGCGGCATGCGCGCCAGATCAGCAATCACCGGCCGGCCGCCGATATCGTGGCCGAGGGCGATGGTCACCGGTGACTTGGCATCATCGTATTCCGGCGACTCAAGCACCTCGGAGAAACGCACGATCTGCCGGTCTTCGTTGGGAATCTCGATACCGACGGTGGTCTTGCCGGGTATGACTTCCACCACCCGCACGCTGATCACCGCCAGCGAACGCGCCAGATCCTTGGCCAGACCGGAAATCCGGCTGACCTTGATGCCAGCGGCCGGCTGGATCTCGAAACGGGTAATCACCGGGCCCGGGTGCACCGATTCGACGATGACCTCGACACCAAACTCCTTGAGTTTGATCTCCAGCAGGCGCGACATCATTTCCAGCGACTCGGGCGAGAAGCTCTTCTGCTTCTTCTCGGCCCGATCGAGGATGGATATTGGTGGCAGCGTGCCCTCGACGGCGCTGTCAACAAACAACGGTGCCTGCTTTTCCTTTTGTACGCGCTTGCTCGGCTCGACCGATTTTGGCTGCTCCGGTGCATTGATCACCGGCGGCGTGCGCTTCTCGCGCTCGACCACGCTCTTGACCAGCGAATCTTCGCGCTCGATCAGGCGCTCCTTGACCTTGGTTCGTTCCAGACGATCAGACACCACCGGTTCGGCAACCTGACGCACACGCACATCGACTTCGCGCAGCTTGGCCATCTTGAGTTTTTGTTCGTTGCGGGCATCCCACCAGCGATTGATCAGGCTGTGGATCAACTCGATCAGATCCAGGGTGATCTTGCCGGTCACGTCAAGCACCTTGAACCAGGAAAGATCGGTAAACACCGTCAGGCCAAACAGGAATAAAGCGATAAACAGCAGCGTACTGCCCTGAACATTGAAGGCATCCAGCGCCAGCTGACCAAGGCTTTCGCCCAGCGCACCGCCGGCCGAAGCAGGCATCAGATGGTCATCCATGAAGTGGATGTCGATCAGGGCGGCACCCGAGAGAACCAGAAACACCAGACCCAGCAGACGCCAGGCAAACAGCCAGCCATTCCAGTCGAGCGGCTTTTTGTGCTCGCGATAGACCTGCACCGTCTTGACCATCAACAACAGCGGAAACAGGTAGGCGAAGTAACCCAGCGTCATGAACAGCACATCGGCGCACCAGGCACCAAAGCGCCCACCGGCATTCTGCACCTGCTCAAGGGTGCTGGCATGAGTCCAGCCCGGATCACCCTGATCGTAACTGAGCAAGGCCATCCACATAAACAGGCACATGGCTGCCAGTGCGATTAGCGCGCCATCCTGGAGCCGGGCGTTCAACTGGTTGCGCCAGGCAAGAGCCTGGGGGGGAGTGGCGGACTTCTTCAAAACAGCGGGTTCCTGCGCATCAACAAGGTTTCAGGCATAGATGGGATAAACACAATCTATTGTACGGATTTACGCTTGGGATAGCATGCTGGCGCCCGCAGCAACCAGATCATCGGGCGAACCGATAACCCGGCTCCCCCTGACTTGCGCTTCGGTGTAGCATACCGGCCAGCACCCACAGGGCTGCTCAATTTGAGCACGCATTCTCTTTCGCGACAAAGACTTATGAGATCTTTTTATGAGTGAAGTCAAGCATTCCCGTCTGCTCATTCTGGGTTCCGGCCCGGCAGGCTATACCGCTGCGGTTTATGCCGCCCGTGCCAATCTGAAACCCTTGCTGATCACTGGCATGCAAGCAGGTGGCCAACTGACCACCACCACCGAAGTGGACAACTGGCCCGGCGACGTCGAAGGCCTGACCGGTCCGGCGCTGATGGAACGCATGCAAAAACATGCCGAGCGCTTCGACACGGAAATCGTTTTTGACCATATCCATACCGCCGAATTGCAGAAAAAACCTTTCACCTTGAAGGGCGACAGCGGCACCTACACCTGCGACGCCCTGATTATCGCCACCGGCGCCAGCGCCCAGTACCTTGGCCTGCCCAGCGAAGAAGCCTTCTCCGGCAAGGGTGTTTCGGCCTGCGCCACCTGCGACGGCTTTTTCTACCGCAACCAGGTGGTGTGCGTGATTGGCGGCGGCAACACGGCCGTGGAAGAGGCACTTTACCTGTCGAACATTGCCAAGGAAGTGCACCTGATCCATCGCCGCGACAAGCTACGCTCGGAGAAGATCCTGCAGGACAAACTGTTCGAAAAGGCTGCCAACGGCAATATCCGCCTGCACTGGAACCATTCGCTGGAAGAAGTGCTGGGCGATAACAGCGGCGTTACCGGCGTGCGACTGAAAGATACCCTGACAGGCAACACCCAGGAATTGAGCCTGACCGGCGTGTTCATTGCCATCGGCCACAAACCCAATACCGACCTGTTCAGCGGCCAGCTTGAGATGAAGGATGGCTATCTGAAGGTCAAAGGTGGCAGTGAAGGCAACGCGACGGCGACCAGTATTGAAGGTGTGTTCGCTGCCGGCGACGTAGCCGACCATGTCTACCGTCAGGCAATCACCTCGGCAGGCGCCGGCTGCATGGCCGCGCTGGATGCCGAAACCTACCTCGACCTCTGAGTGAGTGGCGGTGCGTCATGACGCACCGCCTCGTCCTTGATGCTGACCTGGCTTAGCCGCGACTCGCTGGATTTCCCGCCGCTGGACAACGCCCTGCGCGAGCCCAATGGCTTGCTGGCAGCCGGCGGCGACCTGTCCCCCGAGCGCCTGATTCAGGCCTATCGGCACGGCTGCTTTCCCTGGTATCAGGATGGGCAACCCCTGCTCTGGTGGTCCCCCGACCCGCGCACGGTGCTATTCCCTGCTGAGCTGCATGTTTCCAGAAGCCTGCAGAAAGTGCTGCGCCAAGGTGCATTCAGCGTGACCTTCGACCGCGCGTTCGACGCGGTTATTCAGGCCTGCGCCGGCCCGCGCACATACGCCGATGGCACCTGGATCACCAGCCCGATGCAAGCAGCCTACCGTGAACTGCATCAACGCGGCGTGGCTCACTCCGTCGAGGTATGGAGCAATGGCGCACTGGTGGGTGGCCTCTACGGGCTTGCGATGGGCCAGCTGTTTTTTGGTGAATCCATGTTCAGCTTGGTCAGCAATGCCTCGAAGGTCGGATTTGTTGAGCTGGTCAGACAACTCAAGGACTGGGGCTTTGTCATGATTGACTGCCAGATGCCGACTCAGCACCTGCACAGCTTTGGTGCCCGAGCCATCAGCCGTCAGCAGTTTTCCAGCTACCTGCAACAACATCTGGACCAACCCAGCACGGCCAACTGGCTCAGCTAGTCGATCACGCGTAGCTGACTTACACTTGATCGCAGGTTCTCCGAGCGCTGATCATGACCGAGCTGGCCCACCTCAAGTTTTACGCCACTCAGCCGCACCCCTGCAGCTATCTGCCGGACGAGCAGGCCACGACCCTGTTTCTCGACCCCAGCCAGCCAATGGATGTGGAGGTGTACGCACAACTCTCCACGCTCGGCTTCCGCCGCAGTGGCGACCATCTCTACCGACCGCACTGTCAGTCATGTCAGGCCTGTATCCCGGCACGAATTCCGGTCGATCGGTTCACACCAACCCGCCAGCAACGCAAAATTCTTAACCGTAATGCTGACCTGAATGTTCAGGCAGTCACCCCCTGCTTCACCGAAGAGTATTACGACCTGTACCTGCGCTACATAGAAACACGCCACGCCGATGGCGACATGTATCCGCCCAGTCGCGAGCAGTTCAGTACATTTCTGGTCAGCGAACTGGCATTTTCCCGATTCATCGAGTTCCGCCTGGACTGCCAACTGCTGGCCATTGCAGTGACTGACGTGCTGCCAAACGGACTGTCGGCGGTTTACACCTTCTTCGATCCTGCCTGCGAACAACGCAGTCTGGGGCGCTTTGCCATCCTCTGGCAGATTAGCGAGGCCGCCAGACAGGGACTGCATGCCCTTTACCTGGGCTACTGGATAAAGAACTGTCGAAAGATGAGTTACAAGACCCAATACCGCCCTATTGAGCTGCTGGTCAACCAGCGCTGGACGGCCATCAGCTGAGACCCTTGGCGTTTGGGGGACTTTTCGGGCACAATGCACGCCGTTTTGCCGGGTGCTCTTCGTGCCTGGCGGCTTATTGTTACCGAGGGCTTTACTGCATGTCGAAAGAAGACAGCTTCGAAATGGAAGGCACTGTCGTCGACACCCTGCCCAACACCATGTTTCGCGTGGAGTTGGAAAATGGGCATGTCGTTACCGCGCACATCTCCGGAAAAATGCGCAAAAACTACATCCGCATTCTGACTGGCGACAAGGTGCGCGTGGAGCTGACTCCATACGACCTGAGCAAAGGCCGCATCACCTACCGCGCCCGCTAACACCTGCTTATAACGAAAACGCCCGGCATGCCGGGCGTTTTTGCTGGCCTTAATTCAAGCAGTCAGGCCATTTCAGCGGCGGTCTCATAGTCAAAGACCAGCTCTCCATCCTTCTCGTCGATGTGCACCACCCCGCCGTGATCTGCTAGGTCGCCGAACAGGATTTCCTCCGCGAGTGGCCGCTTGATCTTGTCCTGAATCAACCTGGCCATGGGTCGCGCGCCCATCTGCACGTCATAACCACGCTCACCCAGCCAGCTGCGTGCCGCCTCGCTGACTTCAAGATGCACATGCTTATCTTCCAGCTGGACCTGCAACTCAATGAGAAACTTGTCCACAATGCTGTGAATCACCTGCGGACTCAGGCGGCCAAACTGAATGATGGTATCCAGTCGATTGCGGAACTCCGGCGTAAAGCTCTTCTTGATCACTTCCATCGCATCGGATGAGTGATCCTGATAAGTGAAGCCAATCGATGCCCGGGCCGCCGTTTCAGCGCCCGC
>DATMWH010000333.1:0-1798 GCA_035562615.1 Pseudomonas sp.
TGCCGTGGCCTTTATCGTGCTGGCGGCGATCAACAGCACAGGCTGGTTACCGCCGGCCTTGCCCGCGCTGGGCAGTGACCTGTCTCAGGTCTGCCTGGTCACCGCCATCGCTGGTCTGGGCATGAAGACCCGTTTGCAGGAACTGGTGCGGGTCGGGGTCAAGCCGATCCTGCTGATGCTGCTGGAGTCAGCCCTGCTGGTTGGACTGGTCATCGGCTTCCTGAAGTTTTCTGTCTGACCCCTTGCCTGGACCCTGCAGGCCTGGGCGTTTATTCATTTGTGGAGTGAGAGTTCATGCTCAAGCGTTTTCCGCGCACCGTTCTAGGCGTGCTGTTGCTGATCAATATCCTCGGCTATGTCGACCGCACCATGCTGTTGGGTTTTTCACCGCAGATCACTCAGGACATCGCCCTTAACAACACCCAGTTCGGCTTTCTCTCCGGAGTGGTCTGGGTCTTCAGCTACAGCATCATGGTGCTGGTGCTGGGCTCCATGGCCGACCGCTTCAGCCGTACCCGGATCATTGGTGGCGGCATGCTGATCTGGAGTGCCTGCACAGTACTCTCCGGTCTGGCGCAGAACTTCGAACAGATGGCTCTGGCGCGCTTCATGGTGGCTGCTGGTGAGGCCGCTCTGGTGCCGTCGGCCATGGCGCTGCTGGCCGACCTGTTCGACGGTCGCCATCGCAGCACGGCCAACGGGCTGTTCTTTATGGGTATTCCGCTGGGCGTTGGTCTGGCCTACTTGCTCAGCGGCACGATTGGGGCCGAGGTTGGCTGGCGCCACACCTTTATCGTACTGGGCGTGGTCGGCATGCTGATCGGTCTGTGCGTGTTTTTTGTCCGCGATGACGTCAGTTCCAGTGATCAGGCTCATGGTGAAGCCTTTCTGCCGCAGATGCGTGCGATCTTTACCGCCCTGCGCAGTCAGCCCGCCCTGTGCTTTGCCATCGCCGGTTTCGTCCTGGTGCACCTGGTGTATGCGCAGAATTCCTTTATCCAGCTCTGGCTGGTACGCGAGCTGGGTGCCCAGGAGGCGACGATTGCCAAGCAGATCGGCGTGCTGCAAATACTCTTCGGCTGCCTCGGTGCACTCGGTGGCGGCATCGCCGCGGATCGTCTGGCCAAGGGCGTGCGCGCCCGGCTGGCGGCGTTCCCGCTGCTGTCCCTGCTGGTCTGCCTGCCGCTGATGCTGGCCAGCCGTTTTGCCGAACTGGACAGTCCGCTGATCTATGCCGGCCTGGCGGCCAGTTTTTTCCTGCCGTTCTCGGTTTATGGCAGCACGCTCAGTCTGGTTCAGGGCAGCGTGCCGCACAGCATGCGCGCCTCGATTGTCGGCTTCACCATGATGTGCCTGAATGTCGGGGCGATCGCGCTGGGTACCCTGACCCTCGGCGCCGCCAGCGACGGGCTGGCGGCCAGTGGGCATGCGACTCCGCTGACAATCGTGCTGATCGCCGGCGACCTGCTGATCGGCCTGGCGCTGATCTGCTTCCTGCTGGCGGTACGGGCAGTCAGGCGCGAGAACGGAGCCGTCACTAATGCCTGAAGTGCATTGCCCGGGCTGAGCGGGCATCGGCAGGCAATATCGCGGTAAACTCCCGGCCCTGGAGCAGCGTGGCTGCAGCAGGGCCTTTCATTTTCTGGAGTTCGCGTGCATGTCCTTTACCCGCAGACAAGTGCTCGCCGGCCTGGCTGGCGTGGGTATCGCCGGGCTGGGGGCGGGTGGCGTGCGCTACTGGCTGGGGCGGCCGTTCGACCAGCAGACCACTGACTATGAATTGATCGCCGCGCCGCTG
>DATMWH010000334.1:0-28352 GCA_035562615.1 Pseudomonas sp.
TCCAGCCCCTGTTCGGTCAGCCATAGCCTGAGCCGGGTGACTTTGCCTTCCTGATAGCACGGAATGCCGGTGATGCTGCCCAGATAGCGGCCGTCCTGCATGGCGCATTCGGTGGCCAGCAGTGTCTCGACCCCCAGCCGCGTGGCGATCGGGCCGGTGACGAAACGGTTGGTGGCGGTGATGATCACCAGCTTGTCGCCCTGGGCGCGATGCTGCTCCAGCAGGGCTTCACCTTTGGCCAGAATGATCGGTTCAATCACTTCAGCCATGAACTCGGCATGCCACTGTGCCAGCACATCCATGGGCGTACGGCCGAGAATCGCCTGACTGAAGTTCTGATAAGCCACCACGTCCAGCTTGCCGTCGCAATAATCGGCGTAGAAGGCATCGTTGCGCGCCTGATACTCATCGGCGTCGACAAGGCCGCGTTGGCAGAGGAAGTCGCCCCAGCTGTGATCGCTGTCGCCAGCCAGCAGTGTGTTATCCAGATCAAACAGAGCCAGGCGCATGGTGAACCCCGGTAGAGCGAAAAAGGGCCGACAGGATAAGGCCTTTTCAGCGCACTGCCCACCGGCAGAATGCCTGCATTGCCGCTCTGCAAGGCTTTGTGGAACAATGCGGTCACAAGCATTTCAGAGGTCCCCGCCGTGATTGATTCCGATGGTTTTCGCCCGAATGTCGGCATCATTCTCGCTAATGATGTCGGTCAGGTGCTGTGGGCGCGACGCATCAATCAGGATGCCTGGCAGTTTCCCCAGGGTGGTATCAATCCGCACGAGTCACCTGAAGAGGCGCTGTACCGCGAACTGAATGAAGAAGTCGGGCTCGAACAGCCGGATGTGCAGATTCTGGCCTGCACCCGCGGCTGGTTGCGGTATCGTCTGCCGCAACGTCTGGTGCGCAGCAACAGTCAGCCTTTGTGTATCGGCCAGAAGCAGAAATGGTTTCTCCTGCGTCTTACCGGCGATGAAAGCCGGGTGCGCATGGATCTGACCGGTAAGCCGGAATTTGATGGCTGGCGCTGGGTGAGTTACTGGTATCCGCTCGGCCAGGTGGTGACATTCAAGCGCGAAGTTTATCGTCGCGCACTCAAGGAACTGGCTCCGTGCCTGCCGGCACGCGACTGATACCCCAAGGACTTCGGCATGCTCAACACGCTGCGCAAGATCGTCCAGGAAGTGAACGCTGCCAAGGATCTCAAGGCGGCGCTGGGGATCATTGTGCTGCGTGTGCGCGAGGCCATGCACAGCCATGTGTGCTCGGTCTATCTGCTGGACCCTGAGAGCAACCGCTATGTATTGATGGCGACCGAGGGTCTGAACAAGCGGGCGGTGGGCAAAGTCAGCATGGCCTCCAACGAAGGTCTGGTCGGGCTGGTGGGGGCGCGCGAAGAACCGCTGAACCTTGAAGATGCGGCCAACCATCCGCGCTATCGCTATTTTGCCGAGACCGGCGAAGAGCGCTACGCCTCATTCCTTGGTGCGCCGATCATTCACCACCGCCGGGTGATGGGCGTTCTGGTTATCCAGCAGAAGGAGAGCCGGCAGTTCGATGAAGGCGAAGAGGCCTTTCTGGTAACCATGAGTGCCCAGCTCGCCGGGGTTATCGCACATGCCGAAGCCACCGGCTCGATTCGCGGTCTGGGTAAACAGGGCAAGGGTATCCACGAGGCCAAGTTCACCGGTGTGCCGGGTTCTCCCGGAGCGGCTGTTGGCCGGGCGGTGGTCATGTTGCCGCCGGCCGATCTGGAGGTTGTACCGGACAAGCGGGTCGAGGATGTCGAAGCGGAGCTGACACTGTTCAGTCGTGCGCTGGATTCGGTTCGTGGCGATCTGCATGCGTTGTCAGCCAAACTGGCTACCCAGTTGCGCCCGGAAGAGCGCGCGCTGTTTGATGTCTACCTGCTGATGCTCGACGACGATGCCATCGGCAACGAGATTATCCGCATCATCCGCACCGGTCAGTGGGCGCAGGGGGCGCTGCGCCAGGTGGTCGGTGATCATGTGCAGCGCTTCGAGTTGATGGAAGATGCCTATCTGCGCGAGCGCGCCTCGGACATCAAAGACCTTGGCCGGCGCCTGTTGGCGTATCTGCAGGAGGCGCGCACGCAGACTCTGACCTATGCCGATAACACCATTCTGGTCAGTGAAGAGCTGACCCCGGGCATGCTCGGTGAAGTGCCGGAAGGCAAGCTGGTCGGACTGGTGTCGGTGCTTGGTTCCGGCAATTCGCACGTCGCCATTCTGGCCCGCGCCATGGGCATTCCAACCGTGATGGGTGCCGTCGACCTGCCGTATTCGAAGGTCGACGGCATCGAGATGATCGTCGACGGTTACCACGGCGAAGTATTTACCAACCCCTCCGAAGAACTGTGCAAACAGTACCGGGCGGTGATCGCGGAAGAGCGCGAACTGGCCAAGGGGCTTAGCGCCCTGAGCAATCTGCCCTGCGAAACACTGGACGGAGTGCGCATGCCGCTGTGGGTCAACACCGGCTTGCTTGCCGACGTGGTGCGCGCGCAGGAACGCGGCGCCGAGGGCGTGGGTCTGTACCGCACGGAAGTGCCGTTCATGATCCGCGACCGCTTCCCCAGCGAAAAAGAGCAGCTGGCGATTTACCGCGAGCAGCTCAAGTCATTTCACCCCTTGCCGGTCACCATGCGCACGCTGGATATCGGCGGCGACAAGGCCTTGCCCTATTTTCCGATCAGCGAAGACAACCCGTTTCTCGGTTGGCGCGGTATCCGCATCACGCTGGATCACCCGGAAATCTTCCTGGTGCAGATCCGGGCCATGCTCAAGGCCAGTGAGGGGCTGGACAATCTGCGTATCCTGCTGCCGATGATTTCCGGCCTGCGGGAACTGGAAGAGTCGCTGCACCTGATACACCGCGCCTGGAGTGAGGTGCGTGACGAGGGGGTGGATATTCCCATGCCGCCGGTCGGCGTGATGATCGAGGTGCCGGCAGCGGTTTACCAGATACGCGAGCTGGCGCGGCAGGTCGACTTCATCTCGATTGGCTCGAACGACCTGACCCAATACCTGCTGGCGGTGGATCGCAATAATCCGCGGGTCGCCGACCTCTACGACTTCCTGCACCCGGCGGTGCTGCAGGCACTCAAGCTGGTGGTCGATGGTGGTCATGCCGAAGGCAAACCGGTGGGCATCTGCGGTGAGATGGCCGGTGATCCGGCGGCTGCGGTGCTGCTGCTGGCGCTGGGGTTTGACAGCCTGTCGATGAACTCCACCAACCTGCCCAAGGTCAAGTGGTTGCTGCGCCAGATCAGCAAACGCATGGCCACCGAGTTGCTGGAACAGCTGATGAGCATGGATAACCCGCAAGTCATCCATAGCACCCTGCAACTGGCGCTGCGCAATCTGGGTCTGGGCCGCATGATCAATCCGGCGGCGACCATTCAGGCATAAGCGTTTCAGGCGCTTTGTCGGTTGTCAGCGCAGCTCCAGGCGAGTCTCACCCAGGGCAATACCGGCCGGGCCGAAACGCCGTTCAGCTATCTGCCGCCTGCCGTCCGCCGCTACGATCAGCGCCGTGCTGGCCCGGGTTCCGTAGCTGGGACTGGCAATAAATACACTGGATAACAGGCGCTCCAGCGGCAGGCCTACCCCGGTGTCGGGTAGTTCATGGTCAGCGGCGGCCCGGCTGTCTCCCAGCAGGCTCAACAGGGCGTCGGTGTGCGCATCTGCCAGGCAATCGTTGAGCGCGGCCTTGGCCCGCTGCAGTTTGGGCCATGCGGTATCCAGATCGGCATTCGACACGCCGTACAGACCCTCCGTCAATTGCCGCGCTTCACCCTGCTGCTGGTTGAAATGCCACAGTTGCTGCGCATCACCGACCAGCAGGTTGAAGCCTGCATACTCGCCGGCCTGATGACTCAGGCTTTGCAGGTATTCGGCAGGCGCTTGCTGGCTGTGCAGAAAATCGGCCACCAGCTCGCCGCGCGAAGGTCCGCCCTGCGCCAGTTGCGGATTGCGGATGTTGGTCAGTGCGGCAAAACGGCCATCGCGGCCAATGCCCAGCCAGGTACCGCCGGCTTTCAGATCTCGCCCGGCATACAGCCCCGGACGATCCTCCCAGTGCGCCAGGGGCTGGCTTGGGCGTGCGTAGAATTCATCGCGGTTGGCGGCAACGATCAAAGGCTGTGGATGCCCGGGGCGCCAGGCGAAAACAATCAGGCACATGCGTTGATCTCGGAAATTCAGGGCAGCCGATCATGGCCTGCCGGCCTGCCGGCGTCCAGTTGCCGCGCTGGGTAGCCCGGTGAAGGAGCCATCGGTATCATGCGTGGCTGGTTTTCGGGGTTTTCCATGGAATTTGCACTGTATCTGCTACTGGGCGCTGCAGCCGGGGTGTTGGCCGGTTTGTTCGGTGTGGGCGGCGGAATCATCATCGTGCCGGTACTGGTGTTCAGCTTCACTGCACAAGGCTTTGCTCCGGAAATTCTTACCCAGCTGGCCGTCGGTACCTCGCTGGCCACCATCATCTTTACCTCGATCAACGCCGTGCTTGAACATCATCGGCGTGGTGCGGTGATCTGGCATATTGCGCGCTGGATGTCTCTGGGCATCTTGCTCGGTGCCGGTGTGGGTGCGCTGACTGCGGCTTCGATCGAGGGTCCGCTGCTGCAAAAGATCATCGGCGTGTTTGCGCTGGTGATCGCGGTGCAGATGGCTTTTGCGTTGCAACCCAAGGCTGCAGCGCCACTGCCCGGCAAGGTCGGTCTGAGTGCTGCCGGCGCGGTGATCGGGTGGGCGTCGGCGATTTTCGGGATTGGCGGCGGCTCGTTGAGCGTACCCTTCCTCAGCTGGCGCAGCGTGCCGATGCCGCAAGCCGTGGCGACTTCGTCGGCCTGCGGCTTTCCGATTGCGCTGGCCAGTACACTGAGTTTCCTGTTGATTGGCTGGCATAATCCGCAGCTACCGCCGCTGAGCCTGGGTTACGTCTATTTACCGGGCGTGTTGGGCATAGCCGTTACCAGCATGTTGACCGCCCGCTTCGGCGCCCGCCTGGCCCATCGGTTGTCGCCACGCCTGCTCAAGCGCCTGTTTGCCTTGTTGCTGTTTTGTGTGGGTCTGAATTTTCTGTTTTGAGGAGTCGCAATGCTGGCTTATCCGCAAATTGATCCGGTGGCTCTGGCCCTCGGTCCGCTGAAGATCCACTGGTACGGTCTGATGTACCTGATCGGCATTGGTGGCGCCTGGTGGCTGCTGTCGCGCCGGCTGAAAGCCTTCGATCCGACCTGGAGCAAGGAAAAGCTCTCCGATCTGGTGTTCTGGTCGGCGCTGGGGGTGATCCTCGGTGGTCGGCTGGGCTATGTGCTGTTCTACGATCTGGCGGCCTATCTGAATGACCCGCTGCTGGTGCTGCAGGTGTGGAAGGGCGGCATGTCGTTTCATGGCGGTTTCATCGGCGTGATGCTGGCCTGCTGGTGGTTTGGCAAGCGCAATGGCAAGACCTTCTTTCAGCTGATGGACTATATCGCTCCGGTGGTGCCGATCGGTCTGGGGGCTGGGCGCATCGGCAATTTCATCAATGCCGAACTCTGGGGGCGCGCTACCGATCTGCCCTGGGCCATGGTGTTTCCGGCCTGGAGTGACCCGCAACAGCTGGCGCGGCATCCGTCGCAGCTGTATCAGTTCGCCATGGAGGGCGTGCTGTTGTTCACCATCCTCTGGCTGTACACGCGCAAGCCGCGACCGACCATGGCCGTTTCCGGCATGTTTGCGCTGTGGTACGGGATTTTCCGCATCGTCGCCGAGTTCGTCCGTGTGCCGGACGCCCAGCTGGGGTACCTGGCTTTCGGCTGGCTGACCATGGGCCAGTTGCTCAGTCTGCCGATGGTCGCGCTGGGGATTTTCCTGATCATTCACGCCTACCGGCGTCAGGCCGCGCAGGGAGTTGCCGGATGAAACAGTACCTCGACATGATGCGCCTGGTGCGTGACACCGGCACCTTCAAGACCGATCGCACCGGTACCGGCACCTACAGCATTTTCGGCCACCAGATGCGTTTCAATCTGGCTGACGGCTTTCCCATCGTCACCACCAAGAAGTGCCACCTGAAGTCGATCATCCACGAGTTGCTGTGGTTCCTGCAGGGCGATACCAACATCAAGTACCTGAAGGACAATGGGGTGCGCATCTGGGATGAGTGGGCCGACGAAAATGGCAACCTCGGGCCGGTGTATGGCTATCAGTGGCGCAGCTGGCCGACTCCCAGCGGCGGCGCGATTGACCAGATCAGCAACCTGATCGCGATGATCAAGAGCAACCCGGACTCGCGGCGGCTGATCGTCTCGGCGTGGAACCCGGCGCTGGTCGAGCAGATGGCGCTGCCGCCTTGTCATGCGCTGTTCCAGTTCTATGTGGCCGACGGCAAGCTGAGTTGCCAGCTGTATCAGCGCTCGGCCGACATCTTCCTCGGTGTGCCCTTCAACATCGCCAGCTACGCCCTGCTCACGCTGATGGTGGCGCAGGTCTGCGACCTGCAGCCGGGCGACTTCATCTGGACTGGTGGCGACTGCCACCTGTACTCGAACCATCTGGAGCAGGCCGACCTGCAGTTGTCACGTGAGCCGTTGCCGCTGCCGGTGATGAAGCTCAATCCAGAGGTGAAGGACCTGCTGGCCTTCAAGTTCGAGGATTTCGAACTGGTCGGCTATCAGGCCCATCCGCATATCCCGGCGCCGGTGGCTATATGACGTTGCCGCTGTGCCTGATCGCCGCGCTGGCCGATAACCGCGTGATTGGCCGTGACAATCAACTGCCCTGGCATCTGCCGGCGGATCTCAAGCATTTCAAGGCTCTGACGCTGGGCAAGCCGATCATCATGGGCCGCAAAACCTGGGATTCGCTGGGTCGGCCGCTGCCGGGGCGGCTGAATCTGGTGGTCAGCCGCCAGGCGGGGCTGCAACTGCAAGGGGCTGAAGTGTTTGCTTCGCTGGAGTTAGCCATTGAGCGCGCTGCCGAATGGGCCGGCGAGCAAGGCGTGGCTGAATTGATGCTGATCGGTGGTGCACAACTCTACGAACAGGCCATGACCCTGGCCAATCGCCTGTATCTGACCCGGGTAGCCCTCAGCCCGCAAGGTGATGCCTGGTTCCCCGAGTTTGATCAGAGCCACTGGTCGCTGCTCAGCAGCGACAGTCACCCGGCGCAGGAAGCATCACCTGCTTATGTGTTCGAGTGCTGGGAGCGCCGCTGAGTGAGACCGTTCAGCTGCGATAGCTGATATGCCCATCCACCAGCGTGAAGCGCACCTTGCCGGGCAGTTGCTCACCGATGAACGGGCAGTTGCGACCCCTGGAGAACCAGGAGCTGCCGGCCAAGGTTGATCCCTGTGGATCGAACAGCACCAGATCGGCGGGTGCGCCGACGGCCAGCCGGCCGGCAGGCAGACGCAAGGCGCTGGCCGGGCCACAGCTGAGGCGGGCCAGCAGCGTCGGCAGATCGAGCAAGCCCTCGCTTACCAGTTGCAACGCCAGCGGCAACAACAATTCGACGCTGCTGATGCCTGCTTCGGTGGCGGCAAAGGGGGCGAGTTTCGCGTCGGGCTCGTGTGGCTGGTGATGGCTGGAAATGGCCTGGATCACGCCATCCTTGACCGCCTGACGCAGTCCGTCACGGTCCTTGCGGGTGCGCAGCGGCGGCTGGACATGGTACAGGCTGGAAAAATCCCGCAGGGCTTCATCGGTCAGCAGCAGTTGATAGAGCGCCACATCTGCCGTCACCGGCAAGCCACGGTTTTGCGCGGCAGCGATCATTTCAGCGGCGCGGGCGCTGCTCAGCTGACTGAAGTGGGCGCGCACGCCGGTTTGCTCAACCAGCAGCAGGTGCCGCGACAAGGCAACGGTTTCCGCGGTTTCCGGAATACCGACAAGGCCCAGAAAGCTCGCCATGGGACCTTCATGGGCCAGCCCGCCGGCGGCCAGGTCGGCATCCTGGGAGTGGAACACCACGGTCAGATTGAAGGTGGCGGCGTATTCCAGCGCGCGGCACAACACGCGATTGCTGGGGAAATTGCTCAAGCCGTTGCCAAAGGCCACGCAGCCGGCATCGCGCAGGGCCACCAGTTCGGCCAGTTGCTCGCCGGCCAGTCCCTTGCTCAGCGCACCGATCGGATAGACCTTGGCGTGACCGGCTTCCCGGGCACGGTCAATGATCAGTTCGGTCACTGCCGGAGTATCCAGCACCGGTTTGGTGTGTGGCGGACAGCAGAGGCTGGTGACACCGCCGGCAGCGGCAGCCAGGGTTTCGCTGGCGATCGTGCCTTTGCGGCTGTAACCCGGTTCACGCAGGGCGACGCTCAGGTCAACCAGACCGGGGGCTGCAATCAGCCCGGCAGCGTCGATGCTCTGATCAGCCTTGAAACCTGCCGGAGCCTGGTCAAATGCCAGCAGTTTTCCGGCGTCGATGAACAGGTCGCGAGTCTGGTCAAGACCGCTGGCCGGATCGATCACCCGCGCTCCAAGGATCTGTATGCGCATCAGTTGTGCTCCCCGGCTTGCTGCTTGAGTTGGCGGCGGGCGTTCTGCCCGCTCATGGCCATCGACATCACGGCCATGCGGATCGCGATGCCGTAGGTGACCTGATTGAGGATGACTGATTGCTTGCCGTCGGCCACCGCCGATTCGATTTCCACGCCGCGGTTGATCGGCCCGGGGTGCATGACAATAGCGTCCGCTTTAGCCAGCTTGAGGCGTTGTTCGGTGAGCCCGTAAAGCCGATAGAACTCGCCCTCGCTGGGCAGTAATCCGCCGGCCATGCGCTCGCGCTGCAGGCGCAGCATGATCACCACGTCGACATCTTTCAGCCCCTCGGCAAGATCAGTAAAGACGCGCGCGCCATACTGCTCGATGCCTATTGGCAGCAGGGTCTTCGGGGCGATCACGCGGATGTCCGGGCAGCCGAGCGTTTTCAGCGCCAGCATGTTCGAACGGGCCACCCGTGAATGCAGGATGTCGCCGACAATCGCCACCGAGAGCTGGGAAAAATCGCCCTTGTGCCGGCGAATGGTGAGCATGTCGAGCATGCCCTGGGTCGGGTGGGCGTGACGGCCGTCGCCGCCATTGATGATCGCTACTTCCGGGCAGACATGCTCGGCAATGAAGTGCGCCGCGCCGGAATCGGCATGCCGTACGACAAACATGTCGGCGGCCATGGCTTCGAGGTTGCGCAGGGTGTCGAACAGGGTTTCGCCTTTGCTGGTCGAGGAGGTCGATACGTTCAGCGTGATGACGTCAGCCGATAAACGCTGCGCAGCCAGCTCGAAGGTGGTGCGGGTGCGCGTGGAATTTTCGAAGAACACGTTGCACACCGTCTTGCCACGCAGCAGCGGAACCTTCTTCACCGCGCGCGCGCCTACTTCGAGAAAGGAGTCGGCGGTATCCAGAATTTCGGTGAGCAACTCCCTGGGCAGGCCGTCAAGGGAGAGAAAGTGGCATAGCTGGCCCTGGTCGTTGAGTTGCAGCGGGCGCTTGCTGGCAATTGGCGTCATCGCGGTCTTCTCAGTGGGTGGCGAGGGTCTTGAGTTCAAGGCTGAGCGGTGTCGGGCCGAGCAATTTTATCCGTTCACCGGGCGGCAAGGACAGTCTGGCACCCACCACGTCAGGGCGGATGGGCAATTCACCGGCATTCAGCTCGAGCAGGCAGACCAGCGTGACGCTGGCCGGACGACCGTAATCGAACAGTTCATTGAGGGCAGCCCGAACGGTGCGACCACTCATCAGTACGTCATCAATCAGCACCAGATGCCGGCCCTCCACCTCAAACGGCAGCGCAGACGGACGTACCTGCGGGTGCAGGCCATTCTGGCTGAAATCATCACGGTAGAAAGAAACGTCCAGGGTGCCCAGCGGATCATCTCTTCCCAGTGCTTCCAGCAGCGCCTGGGCGACCCATACGCCGCCGCTATGTATACCGATAAAGCAGGGATTGTCGATGTCCCTATGAGCCAGATGGCGCTGCAGTTCAGCGGCCATGCCGGGCAGCAGTTCGGCCGGGCTGGGTAACTTCATGGTGATTCCTCGCAGTGGGTGCTCAACCAGCCTTCCAGGAGCAAGGCGGCGGCAAGCGCATCGACCGGATTGTCCCGGTAACTGTTGCTGTGCTGTCCCTGAGCCATGCGCTCGCCTTTGGCGGCATAAGTAGTCAGGCGTTCATCGTGGGTGTGCACCGGCAGATTGAAGCGCCCGTTGAGCTGTCTGGAAAATTTTTCGGCACGCGCGCTCATGTCGCTGGGGGTGCCATCCATGTTCAGCGGCAACCCTACAACCAAGGCATCGGGTTGCCATTCGCGCATCAGGGCCTCGACTTTCTGCCAGTCGGGCACACCATTTTGCGCTTTCAGGACGCACAGTTCGCGCGCTTGTCCGGTAACCACCTGGCCGACCGCTACGCCGATCTGCTTGCTGCCGTAATCAAAGCCCAGCAGCAAGCGCAGCGGCTTAGCGTGCGACGGCTGGTTCATGCGTGGCCGGCCTGACGGGTCAGCAGGGCGAGGTTGACTCCCAGACGTTTGGCAGCTGCATTCAGGCGCTGGTCATGCGGCAGATCAAACAGGATGGCGGTGTCTGCCGGACAGCTGAGCCAGGCATTCTCAGCCAGCTCCGTCTCCAGTTGCCCGGCTCCCCAGCCTGCGTAGCCGAGGGCAATCAGGTACTGGCTCGGGCCGGTCTGGTCGGCAATGGCAAAAAGGGCATCCTGCGACGTCGAAAGACCCAGTTCACCCAGTTCCAGGGTGGCCTGGTAGTGATGGCCGGCTGGGTGCAGCACAAAGCCGCGATCGGTTTGCACCGGCCCGCCGCTCATGATTGGCAGGCCGAGGCAGTGCTCGGCGGGAGTGATCTCCGGGCGCAGTTGCTCCAGCACATCGGCCAGGTTCAGGCCGTTTGGCTGGTTGATGACCAGCCCCATCGCGCCCTGGCTGCTGTGATCGACGAGATAAATCAGTGATTGTGCAAAGTTCGGATCGTCCATCTGGGGCATGGCAATCAGGAAGTGATGCTTGAGGCAGCTGGGTTCTAGGTTCTTCATGGGCCTAGTTTCCGAGGTTGCGAGACCTCCCGCAAGCGTTAGCCGGAGATTGTGCGCAGATCCGGTTACTGGCTGGAAAGCCGATCACCGCGGTCGAAGCGCCAGGTGCGGATGATTTCCAGGCGGTCGAACTCGTTCAGGTCGCCGGTAAAGGGCGTGTAGGGCGCGGCCAGCCGGACAATTTTCAATGCGGCCTGATCCAGCACATCATGGCCGGAGGACTCCAGGATCTGCACTTCGTACAGGGTGCCGTCGCGATTGATCGAGACCAGCAGGCGCAAGCTGCCGTAAATCCTTTGCTGTCGCGCCTGGGCCGGATAATTCAGGTTGCCGACGCGTTCGACCTTCTTGCGCCATTCGTCCTTGTACCAGGCGCCTTTGTCACGCATGGTGGATGCGGCATTCAGGCGTTGTATTTTCGGGCGCTTGGCGTAGCGCTGAACATCCTGAGCCAGTTCGGCTTCCAGGCTGGCGATGGCATTGGATAGCTGCGTGCTGTCAAACACGGCGACCTGTTGCACGGGCTTGGCCTGCGGCACTTCTTTGAGCTTGGTGGCGGTTTTTTCCGGTTGGCGCGTAGTGGTCGCCAGCGCGGTTTTCTGCGGTGTTTCCTGTTTGGCCGGAGGCGGTGCGCTGGGTGGCGTTACGCGACGGACTTCCTGATCCTGAAACAGGGCTTGCTCATTGGTTTTGGGGGCGGCCTTGTGCTCAAGTGTGCCGCTGCCCTGCTGGTTTATCTGGGCCAGGTAGTCAGCTTTATCCGGGGCTTTATCGCTTTTGAAGCTGGCCAGTGTGATTTCCAGGCTTTTACTGATCTGGGATGGTTCTTCAAAGCTGAAGCTGACCCCCAGAATCAGCGCCAGATGAATGATCGCAGCCAGCAGCAGGGTAAAACCCAGGCGATCCGCGGGGCGGACGCCTGAGTTGAGCAGTTCGGGGGGAATTGAGTCAGCTGGCATGGTGCGCTGCTTTTGCTGGATTGCCGGCAGTCTGCCCAGCGGCCAGCAAAAAGTCCACGAACCGCTCAGGGTGTCGGCCATGCAGGGCCTGGCGTAAAGCTGTCAATGCGAAATGCGTCAACCTTTGGCCAGTTTGCTGGCGATGGCCTGCATCAGACGTGCGCCAATGTTCGTGTTGTAGGCGTTGTCGATTTCACGGATGCAGGTCGGACTGGTGACATTGATCTCCGTGAGATGCTCACCGATCACGTCGAGTCCGACAAACAGCAATCCCCGTTTGCGCAGTTCCGGGCCAATCAGCTGGGCAATTTCCAGATCGCGCGCGCTCAGCGGACGAGCCTCTCCGCGGCCGCCCGCCGCAAGGTTGCCGCGGGTTTCACCCTGCGCCGGGATGCGGGCCAGGCAATAGGGTATGGGTTCGCCGTCAATCATCAGGATGCGTTTGTCGCCGTTGATGATCTCCGGCAGGTAGCGCTGCGCCATGATTTGCTGGGTGCCGTGGGCGGTCAGGGTCTCGAGAATCACCGACAGATTCGGATCGCCGGCACGGTGACGAAAGATCGACGCGCCGCCCATTCCGTCCAGTGGTTTGAGAATGACATCACGCTGCTCTTCGGCGAACTCGCGCAAGATGTCGGCACGCCGGCTGACCAGCGTGGCAGGCGTACACTGTGGAAATTGCGTGGCAAAGAATTTTTCATTGCAGTCGCGCAGGCTTTGCGGACGGTTGACGATCAGAACACCTTCCCGCTCGGCTTGCTCGAGCAGGTAAGTGCTGTAAATGAACTCATTATCGAAGGGTGGATCCTTGCGCATCAGGATCACATTCAGGCTCGCCAGTGGTAAGTCTTCTTCCTCGGCCAGTTCAAACCAGTGTTGGGGGTCATTGAAAACGTTGAGGGCGCGCATTTTGGCCCGTGCTTCGCCAGCTTTCTGGAACAGATCCTGCTGCTCCATATAGAACAGTGACCAGCCAAGCGCTTTGGCTGCCAGCAGCATGGCCAGGGAGCTATCCTTTTTGAACGTGATATTGGCGATCGGATCCATTACGACGCCGAGGCGAATGCTCATGGGATATTCTCCAGACTGAGTGGTGGCGGGCTGACAGCGCAGCCCTGTTAAGGTGGAGGAGGTTGGCGCGATGAGAGTTTGCGGTCAAGGCTGATCGGCTTTCTGCTTGCTAGATTGCCGCTGGAGTCTGTGTTAAAAAGGCCGAACGATAGGTTTTTGCCTAATCGGTAGCGAGTCTCGGCGCACTGATGTAAAACACAATAATGAATCACCGAGGCGATGGAAGGGCATACATGGAACAGCATTCCGAAGGTTTGAGGGTCATGGTGATCGACGATTCGAAAACGATTCGTCGCACCGCTGAAACTCTGCTAAAAAAAGTGGGTTGCGATGTGATCACGGCGGTAGACGGCTTCGATGCGCTGGCTAAGATTGCCGACAGTCATCCGCGGATCATCTTCGTCGATATCATGATGCCGCGTCTCGATGGTTATCAGACCTGCGCGCTGATCAAGAACAACAGTGAGTTCAAGTCCACTCCGGTAATCATGTTGTCCTCCAAGGACGGCCTGTTTGACAAGGCCAAGGGACGCATCGTGGGTTCTGATCAGTATCTGACCAAGCCGTTCAGCAAAGAAGAGTTGCTGGGCGCAATCAAGGCGCATGTTCCCGATTTCGTTCCCGTGGAACAGCCAACCTGAATTCTGGTGTAAAGCCAGTCAAGCCAAATTATGGGGAGTTCCATGGCTCGTATTCTTATTGTTGATGACTCGCCGACCGAGATGTACAAGCTGACAGCCGTGCTTGAAAAGAACGGACATCAGGTGCTGAAGGCGGAAAATGGTGCGGATGGTGTTGCGCTGGCGCGTCAGGAGAAGCCTGATGCAGTCCTGATGGATATCGTTATGCCCGGTTTGAATGGCTTCCAGGCAACCCGTCAGCTGAGTAAAGATGCTGAAACCAGTCATATTCCGGTGATTATTGTTACCACCAAGGACCAGGAAACAGACAAGGTCTGGGGCAAGCGTCAGGGCGCGCGTGACTACCTCACAAAGCCAATTGATGAGGCAACGCTGCTGAAAACCCTTAACGCAGTTCTGGCAGGTTAAGTTCCCTGGCTGCGCTACTAAAACAATAAATAGAAGGCTTAGGCCGCATGTCGGATCTGCAGACACCCTTTCAGCTTCTGGCTGGCATAGACAGGCGTTGCCGTGCGTTGGCGGCGGGTCTGCCGTCGCAGCAAGAAATGCAGCAAACCTGGAGTGGCATCGGCTTTCGCATGGGCGAGCGTCGGTTTGTTGCGCCAATGGGTGAAGTCAGTGAAGTGCTCCACGAACCACGATTCACTCTTTTGCCTGGCGTCAAGTCATGGGTGAAAGGGGTAGCCAATGTGCGTGGCCGGCTTCTGCCGGTCATGGACTTGTGTGGTTTCTTTGGAGCTGAACTGTCTCCGCATCGCAAGCAGCGGCGTGTTCTGGTTGTTGATCATCAGGAAATTTTTGCCGGCCTCACCGTTGATGAGGTTTTCGGCATGCAGCACTTTCCGGTAGAAACCTTCTCCGAGCAGTTGCCGCCACTGGAAGCCAATATCCAGTCGTTCATTCATGGGGTTTTTCAGCGTGAACAGGCATGGCTGGTGTTCAGCCCGCATGCGCTGGCGCAGCATCAGGACTTCATAGAGGTCGCAGTTTGAGTTTTTCGGTTGGGTCGGCATAGCCGGCCCTTTGGCGTTACCTGTTAATTGTGAAAAAAGGGTCCGGGCGGGGGCCAGATAATGAAAAAAATAGATGCGGGCACTTTCCTTGCGGGTTTACGCAGCAACACATTGATCACTGGGTTGTTTGCAATCCTGATCATTTCAATCGTGCTGCTGTTTGCCAACTTCTTCTATCTGGGCAAGCAGTCGGGCTTCGACAAGGTCTATCTGTCGCAAGCCGGCGAACTGCGTGTGCTGTCGCAGCAGATATCCAAGGCTGCAACCGAAGCGGCCACCGGCAAGGCGGAGGCATTCGGCGTGCTGAAAAGGGCGCGGGATGATTTTGCTGCTGGCTGGAAGCTGCTGCTGGAGGGCGACCCGGCCACGGGACTGCCGCCGGCACCGGCTCAGGTGCAGGCTGAAATGGCCGCAGTTCAGGCCGACTGGGATGTGATGCGTAAAAACGCCGATGAAATTCTGGCTGCCGAAAAAACCGTAACCTCCCTGCATGAGCTCGCCACCACTCTGGAAGACACCATTCCCCAGTTGCAGATCGAGTATGAAGAGGTCAATGAGATTCTTCTGGCCAGCAACGCGCCAGCTAGCCAGGTTTCGGTTGCCCAGCGTCAGGCTCTGCTGGCGGAGCGGATTCTTGGTTCGGTAAACCAGGTTCTCGCCGGCGATGACAACTCGGTTCAGGCCTCCGACATGTTTGGCCGTGATGCCAGTCTGTTTGGTCGAGTGCTGGATGGCATGCAGAATGGCAATCCCGCCATGGACATTTCCCAGGTAACCGACCCGGAAGCTCAGGAGCGGCTGGCCGAAATTGCTGAACTGTTCCAGTTCGTTTCCGGATCGGTTGACCAGATTCTGGAAACCTCGCCTGAACTGTTCCAGGTACGTGAATCAGCCAACACCATCTTCAGCGTATCGCAGAGCTTGCTGGGGCGGGCGTCGACTCTCGGCACGGCGTTTGAAAACCTGGCTGATGGTCGTTATTTCAACACCTTGCTCGGCTATGTACTGGGTGCGCTGGCGCTGGGTTCGATCATTCTGGTCGGTTTCGTCATGGTTCGGGCAACCAACCTGCGTCTGGCAGATACCGCAGAGAAGAACGAGCGTAACCAGACGGCGATTTTGCGGCTGCTGGATGAAATTGCGGACCTTGCAGACGGTGATCTGACCGTGAACGCAACAGTAACCGAGGATTTCACGGGTGCCATTGCGGACTCGATCAACTTCTCGATTGACCAACTGCGTGACCTGGTTGAGACCATCAACATGACAGCCGTTCAGGTATCTGCGGCCGCTCAGGAGACTCAGGCGACCGCCATGCATCTGGCTGAGGCTTCCGAGCACCAGGCCCAGGAGATCGCCGGCGCTTCCGCGGCCATCAACGAAATGGCCGTGTCGATTGACCAGGTATCGGCGAACGCCTCGGAGTCCTCCGCGGTAGCGGAACGTTCCGTAGCCATCGCCAACAAAGGCAACGAAGTGGTGCACAACACCATCACCGGCATGGATAACATCCGTGAGCAGATCCAGGACACCTCGAAGCGGATCAAACGCCTCGGTGAGTCGTCCCAGGAGATCGGTGACATCGTTAGCCTGATTAACGACATTGCTGACCAGACCAACATCCTCGCACTGAACGCCGCGATCCAGGCGTCGATGGCCGGTGATGCAGGTCGCGGCTTCGCCGTGGTAGCGGACGAAGTACAGCGCCTTGCAGAACGTTCCTCGGCGGCAACCAAGCAGATCGAGGCGCTGGTTAAGACGATCCAGACCGACACCAACGAAGCGGTTATCTCCATGGAGCAGACGACTTCCGAAGTGGTGCGCGGTGCCCGCCTGGCGCAGGACGCCGGGGTGGCACTGGAAGAGATCGAGAAAGTATCCAAAACGCTTGCGGCACTGATCCAGAACATCTCCAACGCTGCACGCCAGCAGGCCTCTTCCGCAGGCCATATTTCCAACACGATGAACGTGATTCAGGAAATTACCTCGCAGACATCTGCCGGTACCACGGTGACTGCCAAGAGCATTGGTAACCTGGCGAAGATGGCCAGTGAGATGCGCGGATCGGTTTCTGGTTTCACCTTGCCGGAATCTGCGGGTTAGGTCCAAGCAATCACCTAGCAGCGGCCCCGATTGGGGCCCTGTTTGAGAGGCCCAACCATGAACAGCGGCGAGGGGCACGGCATGCAGTCAGGCGCTGTCTGGGCCTTGAGACCATTGGCTGATATGTCCGAGCAGGAGTTCCACGACTGGCAGGTCCTGCTGGAAGACCGTACCGGACTGGTGCTCAACGAGCAGCGTCGGGCGTTTCTGCAGACCAGCCTGAGTGCGCGCATGCGTGAGTTGGGTATCGATGATTATCGAGCCTATTACCTGCAGGTAACCGATGGGCTGCGCGGAGCCGTCGAGTGGTCCACGCTGATGGATCGACTGACTGTTCAGGAAACACGGTTTTTTCGTCACAGACCATCCTTTGACTTGTTGCAAAACTACCTGCGTGAACGCTGTTCTGCAGCCCGATCGAATCAGCCTCTGGCGCTCTGGAGCGTGGGGTGCTCGTCAGGTGAAGAGCCTTATTCACTGGCGATTTCTGCAGCCGAAGCGATGCAGGGCAATCCGTTGGTGGAATTGTTCGGGGTGACCGGTACCGACATCAGTCTGAGCGCGCTGAACAAGGCGCGTGACGGTATTTATGCTGCGCGCAAGCTGGAACAAATGGATATCGACCTCTGCGAGCGCTACTTCGAGCAGTTGGCCGATGGACGCTACAAAGTTGTACCGACACTGGCGTCGAGAGTGTGCTGCGCCAGACTTAATGTACTGGAACTGGCCAAGTCGCCGTTTTCAGGTATGGACGTCATTTTTTGCCAGAACTTGTTGATCTACTTCCGCCGCTGGCGTCGCCGCGAGATTCTCAATCGTCTGGCGGAGCGTCTGGCCCCGGGCGGCCTGCTGGTGGTTGGTGTCGGTGAAGTGGTTGGTTGGCAACATCCGGATCTGCAACCGGTGGCTGACGATCGAGTTTTGGCATTTATCCGGAAGAATGTATGAGCGGAGTCGTTATGGGTGATTGGCACGACTATGTCGCCCTCGAGTGGGTCAAAGGCGAAATTGCTGAAACGCTGAAGCAGGCGCGTCAGGCGCTGGAAGCCTATGTCGAGAATCCGCAAGATCTGACGCGTATGCGCTTCTGCCTGACTTATGTGCATCAGGTCCATGGCACTTTGCAGATGGTTGAGTTCTTTGGTGCAGCCTTGCTGGCCGAGGAAATGGAACACCTGGCGCAGGCCATGATCGAAGGCCGCGTCAGCAACCAGAATGAGGCGCTTGAGGTGTTGATGCAGGCCATTCTGCAGATGCCTGTGTATCTTGAGCGCGTTCAGGAAGCCCGGCGCGATTTGCCGATGGTGGTGCTGCCGTTGCTGAACGATTTGCGTTCGGCACGGGGTGAAACCCTGCTCTCCGAAACCAGTCTGTTTTCCCCCGATTTATCCTCGCGGCCTTCTGTACTGCCACCCGATGCATTGTCCCGACTGCACGGTGCGGAGTTTCCGGTTTTGCTGCGCAAGTTGCGGCAGATGCAGCAGCAGGCGTTGGTGGGGGTCATCCGCAACCAGGATTTACCCACCAATCTTGGTTATATGGCACGGGTTTATGCGCGCCTGGAAAGTCTCTGCAAGGAGGCCCCTTTGGGTCCTTTGTGGCAGATCGCTTCGGGTCTGATCGAAGGTTTGGCCAACGGCAGTGTGGTCAATGGCGCTTCGGTGCGCAGTTTGCTGCGCCAGGTGGATAAAGAGCTCAAGCGCCTGCTTGAACAGGGTAGCGCCGGGATTAATCAGCCGGCCCCCGAGGTGCTGATCAAGAATCTGCTGTTCTACATTGCCAAGTCGACTGCGCAATCACCACGAATCAAGGCGCTCAAAGCGCAGTTCCGCCTCGACGAAGCGCTGCCGGATCAGGGCGTGGTGGCGGACGAACGCGCGCGCCTGGCGGGACCTGATCGAGACGCCATGCGTTCGGTGGTCACTGCACTGTGCGAGGAGCTGGTGCGGGTCAAGGACAGCCTTGACCTGTTTGTGCGCAGCGATCGCAAGGCCTTTGCAGATCTTGATGCCTTGCTGACCCCGCTGAAGCAGATCGGCGATACCCTCGCGGTGTTGGGATTTGGCCAGCCGCGCAAGGTCATTCTCGATCAGTTGGAGCTGGTTCAGCGCATGTCCTCGGGGCAGCAGCCGGCCAGTGACGCACTGCTGATGGATATTGCCGGCGCACTGCTCTACGTGGAAGCCACGCTGGCAGGCATGGCGGAGCCTGCGGAAAACATTCGCGGCGAAGAAAGCCTGATGCCGACCACGGATGTTGCGCAGATCCATCAAGTGGTGATCAAGGAAGCCAGAAACGGACTGGAACAGGCCAAGGATGCGATTGTCGAGTTCATTGCTTCGCAATGGAATCATGAGCATCTGGCGCGCGTTCCCGAGTTGCTGACGCAGGTACGTGGTGGCCTGGCAATGATTCCGCTGCCCCGGGCGGCGGCGTTGCTGGGGGCAGCGACGCGCTATATTCAGGAGCAGTTGCTGGTTCGCAAAATGGTACCCAACTGGCAAAGCCTGGACACCCTTGCCGATGCCATAACCGGGGTTGAGTATTACCTTGAGCGAGTGGCTGAAGATCGCATTGATCAGGGCGATCAGATTCTCGATGTGGCTGAAGACAGTCTGGCAAGCCTTGGTTATCCGCTGCAGGAAAAACCGTCGATCCTCGATTGGCCTGAAGCCGAGCCGGTTGAATACAGCATTGCTGCAGATCCTTTGCAGGAAATTGATGTTCTGGCCGCCGAGCCTTTCTCTGAGCCTGAGCCGACGCCAGAGATGGAGCTGGATGAGCCGCCAGCCAGTGACGAACTACCCGAACTGGTGCTTGAAGAACTGGCTTCTGCTGATGAGTCTTCGCAGGGCGTGGCCGAGATCGAACTGTCGCTGCTTGAGACCTCTCCTGCAGAGCAAAGCTGGAGCCTGGGGGACGAGCTGACCTCCGAGTTCGAGTCTGTTGATGTAAGCGAGGGGCAAGTGCTGCCTCTGGACGAGCCTGTCGAAATTACCCTTGTGGATCTCGACAAGCCGCTGGATCAGTGGGATGCAGCCGAGATCGAGGCGATGGACTTGCCGGAAGTCGAGTTGCCCGCCGTCCTTGAGGTTGAACTGCCACAAGAGACCGAGAAGCCATTGTCCATGGCCGATGTCATGGCCGCTCCGGTTCAGGCGATCAATCCGCCAGCGCTGGACGTTCCACAAAGCTTGCTGCCGCCCCCGGCTGATGAAGAGCCGATGGATGAAGACCTGCTCGAGGTATTTATCGAGGAAGCGGGTGAAGTCCTGGAGACGATTGGCGAATACCTGCCCCAGTGGGCCGCTGATACCGAAAACAAGGTCGCGCTGACCGAAGTGCGCCGGGCTTTCCATACCCTCAAGGGCAGCGGGCGCATGGTACGCGCATTGGTGGTGGGCGAGCTGTCCTGGTCTGTCGAGAACCTGCTTAATCGAGTCCTGGATCGCAGCATTGAGCCCGATGCTGAGGTTCAGCAGGCGATTGGTGATGTCGTTGCCCTGCTGCCGGAATTGGTCGAGGAGTTTGCCGCAAAGAGCCAGCGTCAGCGTGATGATGTTGATCTGCTTGCCGCGAGGGCGCATGCCTTGGCGCGCGGTCAGAAGCTGGTAGCGAAACCGGAAGAGCCTGACGATCAGGAGGCGTCCGAGCAGCCTGCAGACGCAATCAAGGGGCCACAGCCTGCACCGGCGGAGATCCTTGATGCACAGCTGCTGGAGATTTTCCTCGCCGAAGCGGATGCGCATCTGGAGACGCTCAAGGCATTCCTCGATGAGTGTGCCAAGGAGCTGCCGCGACCGATTACCGACAACCTGCAACGCGCCTTGCATACCCTCAAGGGCAGCGCCCACATGGCCGGCATACTGCCCATGGCTGAGATTGCTGCTCCCCTGGAAAAACTGGCCAAGGATTTCAAGGTCAACCTGATTGATATCGACCTGGCTGAAGTCGAACTGCTGCGTGATGCAACCCAGTTGTTTCAGCGTGGCCTCGATCAGCTTGAAACGACGCCGTTGGAGCCGATTGACGGCGCAGCCCAATTTCTTGAACGGGTGCAGCGGCTGTATGACGAGCGCCTGGCGGTTCAGGCCAGCCAGCTCAAAGAAGAAGGTGTTGAGCGTGACCCGCAACTGATTGGTATCTTTCTCGCGCAAGGCATGGACATTCTTCTGGATGCGGAGGCGCTGCTGCGGCGCTGGCGCGAACATCCGGGCGAGCAGCAGGAACTCAATGCGCTGCTTGATGAGCTCAGTACGCTGGGGCGTGGCGCCCAGATGGCCGAGCTGCCGCAGATCGATGCGCTCTGTCAGTGCCTGCTTGAGTGTTACGCCGCCGTTGAGGAAGGGCGTTTGCCGGTCAGCGCGGAATTCTTTGATCAGGTAGAGCTCGCCCATGAGGCCCTGATCAGCATGATGGATCAGGTGGCCGCAGGGCTGGAAGTGATCCCTCAGACCGAACAGATAATGGCGCTGCGCGAATTGCTGTCCAAATCGCTCAGCGATGCGGCAATGGACTTGCTGGCCACGGAAAATAGCGGCCTGATGAGCATCGTTGAGCTCGATGAAGAACCGGTCACTGAGCTGCTTGTCGAGGTTGATGAGGAGCCGGTACCCGTTGAGGCTGAGTCAGCCCCGGTAGTCATCGAGGCGTATGCAGCCGAAGAGCTCGACGAGGAAATGGTCGAGATCTTCCTTGAAGAAGCGATCGAACTGGTCGAAAGCTCAAGTCACTCGCTGGAGAAATGGCTGGGTGACCCAGACAACGGTCAGGCCTTGAGTTCACTGCTCAGGGATCTGCATACCCTCAAGGGTGGCGCCCGCATGGCCGGTGTGCGACCGATCGGCGATCTGGCCCACGAGCTGGAAACGCTTTACGAGGGACTGGTGGATGGCCGTTACATGCCTGGCAGCGAACTGTCCGGCCTGCTGCATCAGTCACATGACCTGCTCGCGGTGCTGGTTGAACAGATGCAGGCCCGTCAGCCAATGGGTAATCCGGCTGAGTTGATCAGCGCCTTGCTGGCCTTTTCACGCAGCAGCAGCGCTGTTGGCGCGGCTGAACCGGTCGCTGCTGAAGTCGTTTCGGCTGAGGCACTGGAGTCTCTGCCTGAATCAACCTTGCCGGAAAGTACCGCGACTGACACCCAAGAGATCGATCTTGCCGAGCTGCCGGATGCCGACTTGCAGTTGCCGGCCCTCGGGCTGGCGCCAAGTGCTGATTCCGAGGCGCAGCAAGAACTGCAGCCGATCTTTGCCGCAGATGAAGTGCCCGAAATGCCGGCGCTGAGTCAGGATGAATGGTCGCTGGATGCGGCACTTCCGCAATTGGGCGCGCAACTCCCTGAGGCCGAAGTCCTGCTTGAAGAGCCCGCCGAATATGACCCAGAGGCTTTGGATGGTCTCGCGGCAGCTGAAACCCGAGAGTTTGATCTGAGTGAATTGCCGGCAGTCGATTTCCAGTTGCCCGCACTGGATATGCCGACCAGCCTGGCCGGCGAAGATGAGCCACGTCAGCCATTGATATTTGCTGCTGATGAAGTGGCCGAGATGCCTGATCTTAGCCAGAGCCAATGGTCGATTGACGAAGCCTTGCCGCAAATGGGTGCGCAGCCGCTGGACGCCGCTGACCTGCAGCCGTTACCCGACGCAGTCTCCGAGCCGCCAGCTCTTCAGGCAGCCGAGGTCGAGCCCGCAGCAGGCTTTGTGCCCTTCGAGGCTGCCGATCCGGAGCTGGTGGAGATTTTCCTCGAGGAAGGTTTTGACATCATGGACAGCGCGGCGGCATCCCTGCTGCGCTGGATGGACAATGTTGAAAACAGCCTGGAGCTGGAGTCACTCCAGCGCGATCTGCACACCCTCAAGGGCGGTGCACGAATGGCCGAGATTCGCGAAATCGGCGATCTTGCTCACGAGCTTGAATTTCTCTACGAGGGACTGGGCAACGGCAGCCTGAGAGCTGGTAACGAGTTGTTCGGTTTGTTGCAGAACTGTCACGACCGCTTGGCCGAGATGCTTGAAGCCGTGCGTGACCGGCGAGCCATACCGCCGGGTGCAGCCTTGATTGACGCAATCAAACGCTTGCGGGCCAACCCCGAGGAGCAGTTGAGCGTCCCTGCCAGTGTGCACCTGCAACCGGTAGACAATGCGCCCGCCAATACCGATGGCGAGACCGATATCCTGGATATCTTTCTCGAGGAAGCCGATGACCTGATGGAGGCCATGGAAGCTTCAGTCGGACGCTGGGAGGCCGTACCGGATGATGCAGCTCCGATCGCTGACATGCAGCGCACCCTGCATACGCTCAAGGGCGGCGCGCGACTTGCCGGACAAAGCCGATTGGGTGATCTGGCACATGACTTCGAGCAATATCTGAGTGAAGTGCAGCAGCAGGGGCAACCATGGCCAGAAAGCCTGTTTGTCGATGTGCAGTCGGCTTTCGATGGCCTGCAGAATGAAATTGAACAGTTGCGGCTGCGCCTGAGCCAGAGCGCAGTGCAAGCCATTGACCCCGTCGTGCCGGTGGCACAGCCTGCAGCGCCCCAGCCGTTGCCGAAGCTGGATCTGCCGATCATCGCCGCCAGTAGTCAGCCGGCGCTCTCGGCCAGGCAGGCTAAGGTGTTGCCGTTTGTGCAGCGTGCGGCCGAGGCCGCGCAGGAAGCCGAAGCGCGCAGAGCGCCGCAGGAGTTGGTCAAGGTTCCGGCTGAGCTGCTTGAAGGGCTGGTCAACCTGGCTGGTGAAACTTCGATTTTCCGAGGACGGGTTGAACAGCAGGTCAGCGACGTCGGTTTCACACTGGGTGAAATGGAAGCCACTATCGAGCGGGTTCGTGACCAGCTGCGGCGGCTGGACACCGAAACCCAGGCGCAGATTCTCAGTCGCTATCAGGCTGAAACCGAGCGTTCGGGCTATGAAGAGTTCGACTTGCTGGAGATGGATCGCCACTCCCAGTTGCAACAGCTTTCGCGTGCCCTGTTCGAGTCGGCATCCGACTTGCTGGATCTGAAAGAAACGTTGGCCGGCAAGAATCGCGACGCCGAAACCCTGCTCCTGCAGCAGGCCCGGGTCAACACCGAGCTGCAGGAAGGCCTCATGCGCACCCGCATGGTGCCCTTCGACCGACTGGTGCCACGTTTGCGGCGGATTGTCCGGCAAGTGGCGGGCGAGCTTGGCAAACAGGTTGAGTTCAACGTCGGCAATGCCGAAGGCGAGATGGACCGCACCGTGCTTGAGCGCATTGTCGCGCCGCTGGAGCATATGCTGCGCAATGCGGTTGACCATGGCATAGAGCCTGCGGAAGTTCGCCGTGCCGCCGGCAAGGCTGAGGTTGGCAACATCATGCTGACACTGGGGCGCGAGGGTGGCGACATCCTGTTGACCCTGTCAGACGATGGTGGCGGTATCCGGCTTGAGGCGGTTCGGCGCAAGGCCATCGAACGCGGCATGATGGTGCCGGATTCCGATCTGACCGATCAGGAGATTCTGCAGTTCATTCTCGAAGCCGGCTTCTCGACGGCCGAGAAGGTCACGCAGATTTCCGGGCGTGGCGTTGGGATGGACGTGGTGCACTCCGAGGTCAAACAACTCGGCGGCTCCATGCGTATCGAGTCCACGGTGGGTGAGGGCACACGCTTCCTGATTCGCTTGCCGTTCACGGTTTCGGTCAACCGCGCCCTGATGGTGATGTCGGGCGAAGACCTGTATGCCATTCCGCTGAACACCATCGAAGGTATCGTGCGGGTTTCGCCCTTCGAGCTGGAGGCCCTTTACCAGCTCGAAGAAGGCCAGACGGCGGCGCCGCGCTTTGAGTATGCCGGCCAGACCTATGATCTGAAGTATCTGGGCGATCTGCTGGACAATGGCCAGCAACCCAAACTGATTGGCCAGAGTCTGCCCTTGCCGGTGATTCTGGTGCGCTCCAACGAGCACGCAATGGCGGTCCAGGTGGACAGCCTGGCAGGCTCGCGCGAGATCGTGGTGAAAAGCCTGGGCCGCCAGTTTGCGGCAGTCCATGGTATTTCCGGTGCAACAATTCTGGGGGATGGCCGCGTGGTGGTCATTCTCGACCTGCTGGCGACCATTCGTACGCTGCACGCCCAGCAGTTTGTGCTGCAGCCGCGTTCGTCGATGCAGATCCAGGCGCAGGCCGAAGCGGATCTGGCCCGGCCGACGCTGGTCATGGTGGTCGATGACTCGGTCACAGTGCGCAAGGTAACCACGCGACTGCTTGAACGGGCCGGCATGAATGCCCTGACCGCCAAGGACGGTGTCGATGCGTTGACTCAGCTGCAGGAGCACCGCCCGGATATCATTCTGCTCGACGTTGAAATGCCCCGCATGGATGGCTTTGAAGTGGCCACGCTGGTGCGTCACGATGAGCGTCTGAAAGACCTGCCGATCATCATGATCACCTCGCGTACCGGTGAGAAACACCGTCAGCGTGCCATGGCGATTGGCGTCAACGAGTATCTGGGCAAGCCTTATCAGGAATCACTGTTGCTCGAAACCATCAATCGGTTGGTCAAGGCCCATGACTGAGAAAACTGCAGGACGCATAGCCGTAATCGCCGACACTTCGCTGCAGCGCCATGTGCTGCAGCAAGCGCTGGTCAGTAACGGTTACCAGGTGGTGCTCAATACGGACCCGGCACGTCTTGAGCCTGACGCACTGGACACCTGTGAGACCGATCTGTGGCTGGTCGATCTGGCGCAGATGGAAGATTCACCGCTGGTGGACGAATTGATCGAGCGCTCTGCCGCGCCAGTGTTGTTCGGCGAAGGGCATGCACCGGAGCGCCACTCCGAGAATTATCCGCGCTGGGAACGTCGTTTGTTCGGCAAGCTCAAGAAGCTGGTTGGTGATCCGACCAAAGCGGTGGGCCCGGCGCTGGATGCCTTGTTGCAGGAAGCGCAGCGGCCCAACCGGGTTGAGTTGCCCAAGGTACTGGCGGATTCGCCGTTGAAATCCGGTCCGGCTGATCAGGTCTGGTTGCTGGCAGCTTCTCTCGGCGGGCCGGGTGCGGTGAAAGCTTTTCTGGATGCACTGCCCGGTGGGCTGCCGATCGGTTTTGTCTACGCCCAGCATATTGATTCGGGCTTTGAGGCCATGTTGCCGCAGGCCGTTGGGCGGCACAGCCAGTGGCATGTGAACACGGCGCGAGACGCCGATGCGGTGCGCTGTGGGGAAGTCATCGTGGCGCCGGTGGGCAACGAGCTGGGTTTTACCGATGACGGCTTGATGCACATGAGCAGTCGCCGCTGGCCGGAGCCCTACAGTCCTTCAATCGACCAGATGATGCTCAATCTTGGCCGGCAATTCGGTGATCGTTGCGGCGTGATCGCTTTCAGTGGCATGGGCAGCGATGGCAGTGCCGCGGCCGCTTATGTGATTCGTCAGGGCGGCGTCATCTGGACCCAGCGTGCCGAAAGTTGCGCCTGTCCGAGTATGCCCGACAGCCTGCGTGAAGGCGGTTACAGCAGTTTCACCGGCGACCCGCGGGAGCTGGCCAGTGCGCTGGTCAATCATCTCGCGGAGCAGTGCGCCTGAGCACTGGTTGGCGCATTCGTTCTATCTACTGTTTAGGAGTTATCGATGAGCCAAGCCGTCGCCGCCCCGGTCAACACTGAAACCCTCACCGGGCTGCTGTTGCCGCTGGCTGACCGAACCCTGCTGGTGCCTAACGTCGCGCTGGCTGAGTTAGTGCCCTATCGCGCGCCACAAGCGGCGGCGGGTATGCCCGCCTGGCTGCTGGGCCAGATCAACTGGCGCGATCTGCGGCTGCCGTTGCTGTCCTTCGAAGCCGCCTCCAACGGCATGCCCGTAGTCGGTGCGAATTGCCGGGTCGCGGTACTCAATGCGTTGGGCGGACGGCCGGAGGTGAAATTCATCGCTTTGCTGCTGCAGAGTATTCCGCACTCGATCAAGGTTGACAGCAAGCTGGAAAGGGCTGATGCAACGCTGGCTCCGCTGGAGCTGGACGCGGTGTTGCTGGATGACAGCGTAGTGAAAATCCCGGATCTGGTGGGTCTTGAGCAATTGCTGGCCGATGCAGGGCTGATCTGATTCTGTTGCAGGCTACTGCCTAGAAATCACCCCAAAGCTGCTGTGCCACCGCCAGCGCAACCACCGGTGCGGTTTCGGTGCGCAACACCCGCGGCCCCAGCCGGGCGGCATGGAAACCAGCCGCCTGCGCCAGCGCGACCTCGGTATCACTCAGGCCTCCTTCCGGCCCGATCAGAAAGGCCAGCGACTGTGGCTTGGGGTGACTGGTCAATGGTTC
The DNA here is from genome assembly GCA_035562615.1 of Pseudomonas sp. GTDB lineage: Bacteria > Pseudomonadota > Gammaproteobacteria > Pseudomonadales > Pseudomonadaceae > Aquipseudomonas. Next base: position 27,118 of record DATMWH010000334.1, read on the forward strand.
TGCCACCGGGTGCAGCACCAGTTTCAGTTCCGCTGAGCAGTGTTTCAGCCAGTCTTCCAGTACCAGTGGCGGATGAATCAGCGGCAGTACCGAGCGGCCACATTGCTCGCAGGCACTGATCGCTACCTGGCGCCAGTGGCTCATGCGTTTGTCGGTGCGCTCATCCTTCAGGCGTACCTCGCAGCGGCTGGAAACAATCGGCGTGATCGCGCTGACTCCCAGTTCGGTGGCCTTCTGAATGGCCCAGTCCATGCGCTCGCCGCGGGACAGGCCTTGCCCGATATGGACCTGCAGGGGCGATTCGGCCATGCCGGCCATTTGCTCGCGCAACTCGACGCGGACCGCCTTCTTGCCGGCCTCGATAACCTCGCCAAGGTATTCCACACCACTGCCGTCAAACAGTTGCAGCGCTGCACCTTCGCTCATGCGCAGCACGCGGGAAATGTAATGTGCCTGCGCCTCCGGCAGCGCGTGTTGGCCAAGACTCAGCGGGGCATCAATGAAAAAGCGGGATAGGCGCATACAGGTCACTTCAGGTCAGTTGCGGTAACGGCGTGAACGGTTGGTTTCAGCCCGGATCGCGGTGGTTGGGGTACAGGTTTGCGCCAACCGCCACCCGCACGGACTCGCGGGTCGCCAGATCAATACCTTCGCTGGCCACTTCGGCGAGGAAGTCGATCTGCTCGGGGGTGATCACATAAGGCGGCAGAAAATACACCACACTGCCCAGCGGACGCAGCAGCGCACCCCGACTTAGGGCGTGCTGATAGACCTTCAGGCCACGGCGCTCCTGCCAGGCGTACGCGGTTTTGCTGGCTTTGTCCTTGACCATTTCGATCGCCACGGCCATGCCGGTCTGCCGTACTTCTGCGACATGCGGGTGCTCGGCCAGATGCGCCGTGGCGCTACTCATGCGTGCTGCCAGCGCCTGGTTGGCTTCGATCACCTTGTCGTCGCGGAAGATGTCCAGCGTGGCCAATGCCGCCGCGCAGGCCAGCGGGTTGCCGGTGTAGGTGTGCGAATGAAGGAAGGCGCGCAGGGTGGCGTAATCATCGTAAAACGCCTGATACACGGTGTCGGTGGTGAGTACCGCGGCCATCGGCAGGTAACCGCCGGTGAGTGCCTTGGACAGCACCAGAAAGTCCGGGGTGATGCCGGCTTGTTCGCAGGCAAACATGCTGCCGGTGCGGCCAAATCCCACAGCGATCTCGTCATGGATCAGGTGCACGCCATAG
>DATMWH010000335.1:0-2667 GCA_035562615.1 Pseudomonas sp.
TAGCTGGCGATGCCCTCGGGGAACTCGGCCTTGGTCTGCTTGGCGATCTTCTCGGCCATTTTCGGCTGCATCAGCCCGCCGGTGCGCTTTTCGAGCAGTTCGTCGAGGCTGATACCGTCAACGATATCCAGCGGATCAAGCACGTTACCCTTGGATTTGGACATCTTCTGACCCTGACCATCGCGCACCAGACCATGCACATAGACGGTCTTGAACGGAATCTGCCCGGTCAGGTGCAGGCTCATCATGATCATCCGGGCGACCCAGAAGAAGATGATGTCGAAGCCGGTGACCAGTACGTCGGTGGGGTGGAAGGTCTTGAGGAACTCGGTCTGCTCCGGCCAGCCGAGGGTGGAGAAGGTCCACAGGCCCGAACTGAACCAGGTGTCGAGCACGTCTTCGTCCTGGCGCAGATTGGCCTCGCCGAGGTTGTGCTTGGCCCGCACTTCGGCTTCGTTGCGGCCGACATACACGCGGCCGGCATCGTCATACCAGGCCGGAATGCGGTGGCCCCACCAGAGCTGGCGGCTGATGCACCAGTCCTGGATGTCGCGCATCCAGCTGAAGTACATGTTCTCGTACTGTTTGGGCACGAACTGGATCTGGCCCTCTTCCACGGCAGCAATGGCCTTTTCGGCCAGCGGTTTGGTGGAGACGTACCACTGATCGGTCAGCCACGGCTCGATGATGGTGCCCGAGCGGTCGCCCTTGGGCACCTTGAGTGCGTGATCATCGATCGATTCGAGCAGGCCGAGCTGGTCGAAGGCTTCCACGATCTGCTTGCGCGCCTCGAAGCGGTCAAGCCCGGCATAGCGGCCCGGCAGGTCAGGATTGACCGCCAGATTCAGGCTGCCGTCGAGGTTGAACACCTGGGCGCGTTCAAGCACCGCGGCATTCTTGTCGAAGATGTTGATCAGCGGCAGGTTATGGCGTTTGCCGACTTCATAGTCGTTGAAATCATGCGCCGGGGTGATCTTCACGCAACCGGTACCGAACTCCGGATCGCAGTAATCGTCGGCGATGATCGGAATCAGGCGTCCCACCAGCGGCAGTTCGACAAAGCTGCCGATCAGCGACTGGTAACGTTCGTCGTTGGGGTTCACCGCCACGGCGGCATCGCCGAGCATGGTTTCCGGGCGGGTGGTGGCGACAATCAGGTAATCCATGCCCTCGGCGGTGCGTTTGCCGTCGGCCAGCGGATAACGCAGGTTCCACAGGTTGCCTTTCTCGTCATGGTTTTCCACTTCGAGATCGGAGATTGCGGTGTGTAGCTTGGTGTCCCAGTTGACCAGCCGCTTGCCGCGATAGATCAGGCCATCGTCATGCAGACGAACGAAGGCTTCCTGCACCGCTGCGGACAGGCCCTCGTCCATGGTGAAACGCTCGCGCGACCAGTCCACCGAGGAGCCCAGGCGGCGAATCTGCCGGGTGATGGTGCCGCCGGACTGTTCTTTCCACTCCCAGACTTTCTCCAGGAACTTCTCGCGGCCCAGATCATGCCGGGATACACCCTGAGCGCCGAGTTGGCGTTCTACCACCATCTGCGTGGCGATGCCGGCGTGGTCGGTGCCTGGTTGCCACAGGGTGTTGCGGCCCTGCATGCGGCGGAAACGGATCAGGGCATCCATGATCGCGTTATTGAAGCCATGACCCATGTGCAGGCTGCCAGTGACGTTCGGCGGCGGGATCATGATGGTGTAGGGCTCGCCAGAACCTTGCGGGGCGAAGTAGTTGTTCTGCTCCCAGGTCTGGTACCAGGAAGTTTCAATGGCGTGGGGTTGGTAGGTCTTGTCCATGGGTGGCGGGACCGTTATGGCAGCTGATCGGGAAAGCCGGCGAGTATAACGGTTTCAGGCACCAGGCCGTAAGCATCAGGCGGCGGATGTCTGCTTGTCGGTGGGTTTGATCAGGGTTTGCGCTGGCTGTGCAGCCGGTCCAGGCGGTCCTGCAGACGGCGCTTGAGTTCGGCTTCGATCTGCGGCACGAAGTCATCAATCACATCCTGCAAAAGCAACTGGGCAGCCGCGCGCAACTCGCCATCAAGCCGGCTGAGCTCCGTAACCTGCCGCGAAACTACCGGGTTGTTCAGTATGACGGCTGCCGGATCCGGGCGCGGCGGGGCGATGGGTTGCAGGGGCTGCGCCGCATAGGCCGGTGCGACAATGTCCGACAGCAGCGGAATGCTCTGCGGGTCAATCGAGTCAGTCAGCAGGGGTGGCTCGACGGCAAGCGGTTCGAGCAACTGGCGAATCGACTCCAGGTCGCTGAGCAGGTGAGCGGGTTTGTCTTTGGGGTTCTGGCTGTCCATGGTTTGCGCTTAGAGCTCTACACGGCGCGGATCATAACCGCGCTGGCGATAACTGCGGAAATTCTCGCGGCCGGCTTCCAGCAGTTCCGCTTGCTGATTGATGATTTCGATAATCCGCTGGAACTGGCTGAGGTGTGGCGCGATGCTGGGCGCCAGATTGAGCAGCAGGCCACTGGCCTGCGCGGGGGCTTCGTCCATACCGATGACCACTGGTGACTGCGGGTCATCGGCGTACAGGTTGTGCGGCACAAAGGTGTCGCTGCGGAAATGCCAGAGCAGCTGGTCCAGTTGTTCGCACTGCGCGGCATCGCTGCCACGGATAAACACCGGCATGCCCTGCCGCCAGGCCTTGAGCGCCA
>DATMWH010000336.1:0-3982 GCA_035562615.1 Pseudomonas sp.
CGGCTGGCGGCGGCCTGCTGGTCTGCCTGACGTTGCAGCGATCCGCTCTGGGCCAGATCAAAGCCCAGCTGCAGGATCAGCCACAGCCCCGCCATGCCCGCGACCGTGCGCCAGAGTGCGTTATTTGCGGAGCGCTGGTGAATGCTGAATTCGCCCTGGGCCAGATTGATCGCCTGTAGCTGGCCTGCCGCCAGCACTGGCCAGGGGGCGGGCGGCTCGAGCACCTGCAGCGGTTCGACCAACCCGGCAGACAGGCTGTGCCAGGCGCTGCGCTCGAATGCCAGGCGCAGCTCGCTGTCGCCGCCGAGCAAACCGCGCTGCTCGTGCCACACCACCTGGGTTCCGTCGTGGGGCAGCATGTCTGCATCCACATAGATGGCGCTGACCTGCAGCGAGCGCTCGGCCAGTTGTCCCAGCCAGCCTTGCAGCAGGCTGCGCTCCACGCTCAACAGCCGATGGCGGCCATCGGTGAGCGGGCTGCCAAGCGCCAGATGCATGCCTTCGACATCATCCGCCAGGCATTCTTCCGCGGCATACGGCAGCGCCTGGCGCAGCCAGCGTGGTTTCAGGGTCGGCAGTTTCACCGCGCAGGCGCTGACCCGTTCCATCGGTATGACCAGCGCAAAGCTGCGCCCGCTGAGCTCGCTGGCGCAGTCGGCCCAGGTCAGCGGCTTGCCGGTCGCGCCGGATGGTTGCCAGTAGAGCAGCGTGTGCTCGTGCAGTTGGGCGCCACAGCTGGCGGGTAAAAACAGGCAATCCTTCATGGTTGCTCCTTTGTCTGCGGGTCGGCTGGCAGCATGCGTGCAGCCTGTCCAAGGTCGCGTTGCAGCACCAGCACGCGACCGTCCGGTTCGCGGCGCAACAGGCTGGTCAGCAGGCGGCGGCGCTCACCCAGCCGGACTTCGCTGCGCGCCAGAAAATACTGACTGCCCACTGTCAGCTGGTCTCCCAGCTCGCCCATGCCGGCGAGTGCCGGTTGCGCGGTGAAGGCCGCCAGTGAGCGAAAGCCCTCCGCGCCCCGCGCCAGCACCAGTGCCTGTGCCGCCTCGGGGGTCAGATTGTCAGCCAGCGTCGAAAGCACCAGTGCGCTGGCGGTGTTCACATTCAGTGCCGTTTCGGCGGGCAAGGCGCTGACGTGGGGCTGCAGACGCTGGAACTGCGTAGCGTCAAGATCGAGCAGCAGGCGCAGTTCCGAAACCTCTTGCAGCGGGCGGTTGGCTGCCCGGTACGCGGGCTGCAGGAGCAGGTATTCGCTGTCTTCGGCGCCGCCGGCAGAGGCGCTTTGCTGGTTTTCATCGAGCCAGTCGAGCAAGCGCTCGGCCAGCGCCGGGTCGATGTTCAGGCGCAGCAGCAGGCGCTGGAAGCGTTGCATGGCCAAAGGGTCGGGTTGGCCGTTGCGCAGCAGGCTGTTGAGGTTGAAACGTCCGCTGAGGTCCTCGATCTGCACGCTGACACTGCCCTGATCAATCTCGAAGGGTGGCAGTTGCCGCGCCCAGGCTTCCTGCGGGTGATCCACGCTCTGGCGCGGGTTGCTGCCCGGTTGCCGGAGGTCGCGACTCAGGATGGCCTTGGCCAGCAGCTCCCCGCCCAGGGCGTAATGCCAGGCTTGGCGGGCATTCAATTGCTGGCTGCTGCTTTCAATGCTTAGTTGCTGACGGGCGATCATGCCTGCCGTGACCACCATGGCGATGGCCACCACCAGCAGCACTGTGATCAGCGCTACCCCGCGTTGCCCGGGCATCATGGCGCCTCCTCGGGCGGCGTAATGCCGGCGTCAGCAGGCTTGGGTTTTGGCGTGTCGGGCAAGCGCAGCAGTCGGGTGAGTAGCCCGTAGCGGCGGTGTTCCAGGCGGATTTCCACCGCGCGCGGCAGCCTTGGCAACAGGCTGGCCGGGTTTTCGCCGGTCTGTCCGGCGGGCCATTGATCCAGCCAGTTGCCCTGACTGTCCAGATAGCGCACTTCCCAGCCCTGCACCTCAGCGAGCACCTGCTGCACCTGTGGCTGGCTGTCGACCGCCTGATCGAGCACATTCCAGTAACGCCGCTGCAGGGTCTCACCCTCCAGTTGCCAGCGCACCCGCTGCCAGTCCGCGCGCGGTCGCTGCAGCGGATTGCGCCAGCCCAGCCGGCTGAACTCCAGCGCCGTTGGCTGGTTTTCGCCGCGCAGGGCCGGTTGAGCGTCACCGTAGGCATCACGAATCGGCCGCGGGCCGGCCTGATTCAGATCGGATTCCAGCACCTGGAAGGCGCGCTGCAGGTCGCGCAGCTGCGTTTCATGGCGGCGGATGGTTTCATCACTGGCCAGCACGCTGGACAGCATGCGGTAGGTGCCCAGCGCCAGCAGGGCAAAGATCGCGATGGCGATCAGCACTTCCAGCAGGGTGAAGCCACTGCTGCGGGTATTCATTGGGGCACCCCGACAAAGCCGCTGAGTGCCAGCGTGGAGCGCTCTTTGACCGGCGTGCTGGCGCGCCTGTCAGCGGCCACGGCGACCCACACGTCGATGCGCCGCAGGCCCGGATCACTGGTGGCGAGGGTCTCGCTGTACAGCTGCCACTGCCGCCCGGCGTATTCCAGATCAAACTGCTCGTCACCGATAGCCGGCGCTGTATCGGCCAGTTGCTGGCTGGTCAGGTAGTTATCCGCCAGCCAGCCGGCCAGGGCCTTTTCTTCCAGCCGGCTGGCGTTGTGCAGGCTGCGGGCGCTGGCGGTCAGCAAGACCGCTGCCACGCTGGCAAAGATTGCCAGTGCCACCAGCACTTCCAGCAGGGTGAAGGCGCGCTGGCGCGGGCAGAGACTCATTTTCCGGCTTGATTCAGGCGGGCCAGCGGCAGGCTGAAGCCGTCACTGGAAAGGCTGTAGGTCTGCCCGCCCGGGCGGCTGTCGCGCAAGCGCAGGTTGAAGGGGCTGAGTTCACCACTCGACAGCAATAGCAGGTGTGGCTGGTTTGCCGGTGTGCTGTCGTCTTCATCACTGGCGGGCAATTGCAGTGGGGTGCCTTCCAGTGTGAAGTCCAGTTGCATCCACGCCGGCAGCGGATGATCGCGCTGACCTTCTGGCGGCAGCCATTGCGCCCGTGGCTCGTCATAGGCCAGCACGCGGTAACCGTCACGGCGCAGTTGCACGCCGTATTCGCGATTATCCAGTGTGGCGGCTTCCAGTTGCAGGGCCATCACGGCGGCCAGACGCTCGGCCTGCTGGCGCAATTCCCGGCTGCCACCGGCACTGCCCATGGAAAATACCGCCAACCCGAGCATGCTGCCGATGATCACGATCACCACCAGCAACTCAATCAGGGTGAATGCGCGCTGCCGCTGGTGCATCAGAGTGACCAGTTACCGATGTCGCTGTCGTTGTCTTCACCGCCTTCCTTGCTGTCGGCGCCCAGTGAGTACAGGTCGAGCTTGCCCTTGGTGCCAGGGGACAGGTACTGGTAGGGATTGCCCCACGGGTCCACCGGCAGTTTCTTCAGGTAGCCATCCTGATTCCAGTTTTTCGGCTGTGGATTGCCGGCCGGCTTTTTCACCAGCGCTTCCAGTCCCTGCTGGGTACTGGGGTAGGCGCCGTTATCCAGCTTGTACATGTCCAGCGCCGCGCCGATCGCGGTGATGTCGGTTTGCGCCACGGTGACCTTGGCCTGATCCGGCCGGCTCATGACTTGCGGTACCACCAGTGCGGCAAGAATGCCGAGGATGACCACCACCACCATGATTTCGATCAGGGTAAAACCGCCTTGTCGTTGTTTCACTTACTCACCCCACCAGTTGATTGAGAGACATAATCGGCAACAGGATCGCCAATACGATGACCAGCACCACGGCGCCCATGAATACCAGCATGAACGGCTCGAACAGCCCGACCAGCAGCGCCACCTGGGCGGCCAGATCGTTTTCCTGATTGCGCGCGGTGCGCGCCAGCATCTGATCCAGTTCGCCGGATTTCTCGCCGCTGGCAATCATGTGCAGCATCATCGGCGGGAACTC
>DATMWH010000337.1:0-10157 GCA_035562615.1 Pseudomonas sp.
TACGCGGGCGGCGTCACGGGCGGCGCGGCCAAGGCGGGACATGTAGTCAAGCACTGACTCGGTCATGGTCATGGGTCTGGGAAAAGGAAAAGTGCGCGATTATAGCCATTGCGGGCCGCTCAGCCCAGCATTGTCCGGCAGGCGGCAGGTTTTGTATTACGGCATGTTGGCTTTGCAGTGCATGCTCGGACGGTTTGCTAGGATTTGCTTCCGATTTGCCAGTGATTCCTTGTATGCCCACTTACCGCTATCGCCTGGCCCTGATTCTTGCCCGACGTATCGCCTGGCCAATGGCCCGGGGTGCGCGCCGATGATTGCCTGGTTCAATGGCCTGACCCTCTGGCTGGAAGCGCATCCGCAATGGCTGGGACTGGCCATCCTGCTGATCGCCTTTCTCGAGTGCCTGGCGGTGGCTGGCTTGCTGATTCCCGGCACGTTCACCCTGTTTGCCTTGGCGGTATTGGCCGGGAGTGGCGTTCTCGAACTTTGGCAGACGTTGCTGCTGGCTTATGTGGGCGGTGTGGCGGGTGACCTGCTGTCCTATCAGTTTGGCCGTCATCAACACCGGAATATTAGCCAGCTGCCCTACTTGCGTGATCACCCGCAGTGGCTGCTGGCTGCCGAGCAGTATTTCCAGCGCTACGGTGCGGTCAGTCTGCTGGTCGGGCGCTTCATCGGCCCCCTGCGACCCTTGCTGCCGATGGTGGCGGGCATGGTTGAGATGCCCTTCGTACGCTTTCTGGTGGTCAGCCTGCTGGCCTCGGCCGGCTGGTCGGTGGCCTATCTGATGCCCGGCTGGGCGGCCGGCGCAGCGCTGCGCCTGCCCTTGCCTGAACACTTCTGGCCGCAGGCGGCGCTGGTTGCCAGCGGGATCGCGCTGCTGCTGGTTGCTGCGGTGCAGGGAAGCCTGCGGCACATGCGGCGTGTCGCGCCACTGGCGGCGGGCTTGAGCCTTTTGTTGTTGCTTGTCTTGCTGCTGGGCTGGCCGCAACTGGCGGCCCTGGATCAGGGCCTGTTAAGCCTGCTGCAGGCGGCGCGCAGTGCGCAGATGGACCGTTGGCTGGTGTTGCTGACCGGGCTGGGTGATCGCTCCGTACAGATGCTGGCCGGCGCCCTGCTGGTGCTGATGCTGTGGCTGTTCGGCCAGCGACGCACGGCGCTGTTCGCGGCCAGCAGTCTGCTGGTAACCGCTCTGGTGGCCAGTTTGCTCAAGCTGTTTTTCCAGCGCCCACGCCCGGATGTGCTGATCGAACCGCTGGCGTCATTCAGTCTGCCCAGTGGCCACAGTTCCGCGGCGTTTGCGTTTTTCCTGCTGCTGGGGGTGCTGGCCGGACGCGGACAGCCACCGCGCTGGAGGGTCACCTGGCTGCTGTTGGCGGCTATGCCGGCTGCGGCGGTCGCAGCTTCGCGGGTGTATCTGGGGGTGCACTGGCCAACCGATATCCTGGCCGGTGGCTTGCTGGCGGGGGGTGTTTGCGCGGCGTGTCTGGCGCTCGCGCAGCGCCGCCATCCGTTGCCCGCTCTGCCGGCCAGAGTCTGGTGGTTGCTGCTGCCGTCCTGTTTGCTGGTGCTCAGTGGCTATGCCTTGTGGCATCTGCCGGCCGCCATGGCACTGTATCGATATTGAGCCGTGCGGCTGATCAGTGGTTGAGCTGGCGTAACCAGTCCGGCCAGCGGATGCGCTGCTGGTGAATCAGCCAGCCCTCCTGCGGACAGAAACGTTCCGACAACCACAGGTTGCGGGTGCTGGCGGTGCGCAGTTGGCCGCCGCGCAGGGTCAGCAGTTCTCCGGTGGGCTTACCGCGTTCCAGGGCCAGCAGGAACAGGTCCTGACGGCGCCGGTCCAGACGGGTCAGCAGTTCGTTGTCGAGCAGTTGTTCGTCTACGTGGTACAGGCTCGGCTGGCGTATTTCCGTCGGCAGCCGCAGGCGCAAGGGATAGACCAATTGCAGCGAGGCAGTTGCCGTGTGCACATACGCATACGGTTGCTGCGCCAGTGGCAGGCGTTTGCCGGTGGTAGCGGGCACGTCTGCCTGCAGTTCGTAGAAATGCTCGCGACAATAGTCCAGGTGAGCACAGTAGGGCTGGTCAAGCCGCTGTTGGGCATGGCAGCCGCCCAGCCAGCCGTGTTCGGTTTCGATCAGGCATTCCTCGCTGATCTCCTGCAGGGCGGTTCTGAACGGCTGCTCCAGCTCGGCCTGCGGAACATAACCGGAAATCAGTTTCAGCACCTGATCGCCCTGCGCTGGCCGATGCTGGCGAACCAGCACCCAGAAGTCGCGGTTCTGCCACTCAAGGGTCAGTTGCACCGAGACGCCCAGATTGGCCAGTTCGGCGGAAAAGGTCTGGCCGTCAGCAATGCTGATGGGCCTGCGCAGGTGCTGCATCTGGATGAAATTCAGCGCTCCGGCCGCAGGTGAATAGCGCAGCCCCCGATCATCCGCTTCAACCGTCAGGGGGCGGGTGACAAAGGCAGCGGCGCTGTGACGGGCAAGGATCAGTGGCACGCTGGCGTCAGTCAGTGGAGGTCAGCACTGCCCGGGCGACGGCGACATTTTCTGCCAGGTGCACAGGGTTGATGGTGCCGATGATGGCGCTGCTGGTTCCCGGGTGGGCAAAGATCAGCTCGAAGCTGGCGCGCACTGGATCGGCCCCGGGCGTCAGGCAGGCATGCCCGCTGGCCAGGGCCTTCTTGATCAGGATGGCCTTGCCATGGCTGGCGGCGTAATCGAGTACCGGTTTCTCGGCTTGCTCGGCAAGGTTGTAGGTCACCATGGCGCAGTCGCCCTGTTGCAGGGCCAGCAGTCCGCCTTCAACGGTTTTGCCGGACAGGCCGAAACCGCCAATCTTGCCTTCCTGCTTGAGTTGCGCCAGCGTTTCGTAGATGCCGCTGTGTTGCAGAATATCGACGTCCTGGCCGTTGGAGTGCACCAGCAACAGGTCGATGTGATCGGTTTCCAGCCGGCGCAGGCTGCGCTCAACAGAGCGGCGGGTGTGTTGCGGGCTGAAATCGAAATACGATTGGCCGTCATCAAACTCTTCGCCGACTTTACTGACGATCACCCAGTGCTGGCGCTGGCCGCGCAGCAGCGGTCCGAGTCGCTGTTCGCTGTTGCCGTAGGCCGGGGCCGTGTCGATCAGGTTGATGCCCAGGTCGCGTGCCTGATTGAGCAAGGCAAGGGCCTGGGCGTCATCCGGGATGCGAAACTGCTGCGGGTACTTCACACCCTGATCGCGACCGAGCTTGACGGTGCCCAGACCCAGCGGAGAAACCCTGAGACCGGTTGAACCCAGCGGGCGGTGCAGGTCGTGCAGGCTCATGGCAGCAGCTCGTCCCAGACCGGGCGCCCCACAGGCGGGCAGGGCAGGTCTGGTCGGGCGTGGCCGGAACCGGGCTGGATACCGTCGCGCTCAAGTGCCGCCACAACTCGATCGGTGAAATCGGGCGAGAGCGCCAGCTTGGTTGGCCAGCCAACCAGCAAGCGGCCCTGCTCGGCGAGAAAGGCGTTGTCCGGGCGCACCAGTCCCGACTGGGCCGGTTCAGCCCGGTCGACGCGCAGCGTCGCCCAGCGGGTCTGTGACTGATCGACCCAGGGCAGCAGGTCGGCCATTTCCAGTTGCGCTGCTGTGATCTGCCGGGCTTCATCACGCGCGACGCCATCGGCTTCGGCCAGATCGCCGCCGAGGTACCAGACCCACTGGCCATCGGCCGCCGGATGGCTGGTCACCGTGACCCGCGGCTTGGTGCCTCCACCCAGACAGTGCGCATACAGGGGTTTGAGTGCCGGCCCTTTGGCCAGCACCATATGCAGCGGCCGCAGTTGTTGAGCGGGTTGTGCCAGCCCCAGCGCCTTGAGCAGGCCAGCGTTTCCGGCTCCGGCACTGAGCACGATGCGCTGGGCGTGCACGGGCGTTCCGTCAACCACCAGTCCGGCCAATTCGCTTCCGGTGTGCAAAGGCTCGATCTGCGTGGCGGCGGCCAGCGAGTCGCCCGCCAGTTCGCTCAGGCGCTGGATCAGGCTTGGTACGTCCAGCACCAGTTCCGCCAGCCGGTAGACCTTGCCCTTGAATTTCGGATGCTGCAGTGCGGCGGGGAGTTGGTCGCCTTTGACCTGATCGACGCGGCCGCGCACGGCCTTGCTGGCAAAAAAGCTGGTCAGGTTGCCGGCCAGCGTGCCGGGCGACCACAGGTAATGTGATTCGGAAAGCCGGCGTACGCCGCGCAGGTCGATCTCGCCGTGGCCGGCGATGGCGTCACCCCAGCGCCGGGGCATGTCGGCGATGGCTTCGGAGGCTCCGGTCAGTGCGCCGTGCAAGGCATATTTGGCGCCGCCGTGGATAATGCCCTGGGATTTCAGGCTTTGTCCGCCGCCCAGCGTGTCGCGCTCCAGCAGCAGGGTGCTGAAGTCTTGCTGGCGCAGCCGGGCGTTGAGCCAGAGGCCGGCGATGCCGCCGCCGACGATCAGGATATCGGTGGAGTAGGTCTTGGGCATGATGTGCAGTTCGGTCTGGCGTGGATCTGACAGGCAGGCAGTATAACCGCACTGCAGGGCCTGATCTCGCGGCGATTAGGCTCAGGCGGTGGTGTTGGAGAACAGTTGCATGATGGCCACGCCGCCAACAATCATGCTCATGCCGACGATGGCCGGCATATCCAGCTTCTGTTGGTAAATGAAGAATGCCGCAATGCTTACCAGTACGATGCCCATGCCGGACCAGATGGCGTAGGCCACGCCTACCGGAACCGTTTTCACGACCAGACTGAGCAAAAACAGCGAGATCGGATAGCCCAGCACAACCAGTATCAGCGGAATCGGTTTGTTGAATCCGTCCAGCGCTTTCATCGAACTGGTGGCGATGACTTCCAGGATGATGGCAATGGTCAGGTAGAGGTAGCCGGGCATTGACTGCTCCGTGGTGGGCTGACTGGGCGGTCATGGTAACAGGTCGGATCAACCCGGCGAAGGCGGCAGCCACATAGGCCGATTTTCAGCGGCCTGTTAAGCTGCATCCCCATGAACAGATCTCTCTATAGCCTGTTGTTTCATCTGCTGCTGCCTCTGATTGCTCTGCGTCTGCTCTGGCGGGCCTGGCGCGCGCCGGCTTATGCGCGGCGGATCGGTGAGCGCTTTGCCTTTGGCTTGCCGGAGGTGCGCGCCGGAGGCATCTGGCTGCATGCGGTGTCGGTGGGTGAAAGTATTGCGGCGGCACCGTTGATCCGGCAGTTGCAAAAGCGCTATCCGGATTGGCCGATCACGGTGACCTGCATGACGCCGACGGGCTCCGAAAGGATCCGTGCACTGTTTGGTGACAGCGTTGCGCATTGCTACCTGCCCTATGACCTGCCCTGGGCCGCGCGGCGTTTTCTCCGGCACCTGCAGCCGCGTCTGGCGGTCATCATGGAAACCGAGTTGTGGCCCAACCATATTCATCAATGCGCGCGCCTGGGTGTGCCGGTGGCGTTGGCCAATGCCCGCTTGTCCGAGCGCTCCGCCCGGGGATATGCGCGCTTTGCCCGGCTGACGGCGCCGATGCTGGCGCAGATGAACCTGATCGCCGTGCAAACCGAGGCCGAGGCTGCGCGCTTTCGTGCGCTGGGGGCCAGGGCGGCCTGTGTACAGGTTACCGGCTCGATCAAATTCGATCTCAAGATCGATGAACAGTTGCTGGCGGATGCCGCAGAGCTGCGTCAGCAGTGGGGTGCTGGACAGCGTCCGGTATGGATTGCGGCCAGCACCCATGCCGGTGAAGACGAGATCATACTGGCGGCGCATCGGCAGATATTGATCCAGCATCCGGACGCCTTGTTGATTCTGGTTCCACGGCATCCAGAGCGTTTCGCTAACGTGTATGACCTGTGTCAGCGCGAGGGTTTTGCTACCCGCCGCCGTTCTCTCAACGAGGCTGTTGCTGTCGACAGCGCTGTGCTGCTCGGCGACACCATGGGCGAGCTGCTGTTCCTGTACGCGCTGGCCGATGTTGCCTTCGTCGGGGGCAGTCTGGTGCCAAACGGCGGGCACAATCTGCTGGAGCCGGCAGCGCTGGGCAAGCCGGTTTTGTCCGGGCCGCAGGTGTTCAACTTCCTCGAGATTGCTGCGCAATTGCGTGCTGAAGGTGCGCTGACTGAGGTGGCAGATGCCGCTTCTTTGGCCGAAGCCGTGCTGCGACTCTGGCTGCAGCCCGCCTTGGCGCAGCAGATGAGCAGCGCCGGGGCGCGGGTCATGCGGCGTAATCAGGGTGCCTTGCAGCGTTTGCTGGACGGGCTGGGGGCGTTGCTCGACAAGGCTTAAGCCGGTGTTCTGCTGCGCCAATAAAAAACGCCGGTTTAACCGGCGTTTTTTATGGTTGCGAACTAGAGTCGCGGATCGGCATTGAGTTGCTGCTCGGCGGCCTTGTCAACGTCCGGCGGCAGGAAGTCCTTGTCCGGGTTGTAGGAGGCCGAAAGGTACTTGTCCAGCTCTTGCAGATCGGCCGGGCTCAATGTGCCAGCGGTCTGCTTCAGGCGCAGGTTGGAGATAATGTAGGCGTAACGCGCGGTGTTGTAGTTGCGCACCGCAGTGAACAGCTGGCGCTGGGCATTCAGCACGTCGACGATGTCCCGGGTGCCGACTTCAAAACCGATCTGTGTGGCTTCCAGTGCGCTTTTGTTGGACACGATGGTTTGCTTGCGCGCGGCCACCTGTTCGACGTTGCTGTTGACTGCGCGGTAGAAGTCGCGGGCGTTCTGCACGACCTGACGGCGCAAGCTCTCCTGCTGGTATTCGGTTTGTTGCAGCACATCGTAGGACTGACGAACCTGCGAGCTGGTCAGGCCGCCGCTGTACAGTGGAACATTCAGCTCTACGCCGACAGTGCTTTGATCGGCATCACCGTTGTAAAAGCCGGGCAGCGAGCTGTTGTTGATGAAGCCGATGCTGTCGTTGTCGCCGGTGACGTATTTGGCGAAGGCATTGACGGTTGGTGCGTGGCCGGACTTGCTTTGCTTGAGGCTTTCTTGCGCGGCGGTGACCGCATAGTTGCTGGCCTTGAGCCGCAGGTTCTGCTGGGTTGAGGTGTCGACCCAGGCCTTGGCATCGCGCGGCACCGGCGGCAGGACTGGCAGGCTGTGCATCTGGCCGTTAAGCGAGGTGTAGGTCTGATTGGTCAGGGTGGTGAGTGCCTGGAAGGCATCTTCCACCGAGCGTTCAGCCAGCAGACGGTTGGCATTGGCGGTGTCGAAGCTGGCTTGTGCTTCGAGCACGTCAGTCTTGTCGGATAGCCCCACATCAAATCGCTCAGTGGCCTGATCCAGCTGACGCTTGAACGCGGTCTCTTCAGCTTTGCTGGCGGCCAGGTCGTCCTGGGCGCGCAGAATCGTGTAATAGCTTTCTGCTGTTTGCAGGATCAAATCCTGCTGGATCGCGGAAAACTCCACCGCGGCCTGTTCGCTGGTGGCGTCGGCTGCTTTCAGTCTGAACCAGGCTGCCGCATTGAACAGTGGCTGGTTCAGGTTGGCCTGATAGGCAGTTCCGCTCTGGGTTTTCGCCGTTCTGCCGTTAATGCGGGTGTCGACCGAGGTCCGCGTGCTGTTGGTGTCGGCTCCGGCGTTGAGTTGCGGCAATAATGCCGACAGGGCCTGGGGGACGGATTCCTGCTGCGCTGCCAGATTGGCTTGTGCCGCAGCCAGATCGGCATTGTTCTGCACCGCGGCCTTGTACACCCCGATCAGGTCAGTCTGGGTAGCCAGTGGCGGTTCAGTTGCCCAGCTTGGGGAGGCAACAACGGAGGCGATGGCAATGGCCAGTGAAAGTCTGCGCAACATGCGGAATTCCTGAAATTAAACCCGATGGGGAAGGCTACGGGCGGCGTCAGCGCGGGTCAAGTCAAGCGGCCGGCCAAGGCAGTCTAGTTTGCAACAAGCTATGTTGCTTGCGTGCAACAATCTGCATCGCGAGCTGCTGTTTGTCTGTTTTTTGGTGGTAATCGTTGGATCTTTACTGCGCCCGTGGCTTAACGGCCGCTGCTTGTTTAGACTGCCGCTGTTCTTGTCGGGGTGCCTTGTGTCGAGGCTGAGATCGAAAGTTTCGGATCCCGTTGAACCTGATCAGGTTAGCGCCTGCGTAGGGAACAAGATTTCTCGTCTGCTGCTGTATCCAAGCGCCGGGACCTCTCGCACCGCCCAGGTGCCCCGAAAATCATCAGGTTGACTCCGACAACGCATGCCCAGATTGCCGTTGTGGAGATTCCCCTGATGAGTATTGAAGAAAAAAACCTTAGTCAAAGTGCGCAGGTCGATCTGCAGTCGGTCCAGCCGTTTCCGCGCTCGCAGAAAATCTATGTGCAGGGCTCGCGTCCCGACATTCGCGTGCCGATGCGCCAGATCAGCCTGGATGACACCTCCACCGGTTTCTCTGCAACAGCGCGGGGCGCCGAAGCCAATGCCCCGGTGCTGGTGTATGACACCTCGGGCCCTTACACCGACCCGGCGGTCACCATCGATGTACGCAAGGGCTTGGGCGATGTGCGCTCGGCCTGGATCAATGACCGTAACGACACCCAATTGCTCGACGGCCTGAGTTCCAGCTTCGGCCTGCAGCGTCTGGCCGACCCGGAGTTGACCGCGATGCGCTTCGCCCATGTGCGCAATCCGCGCAAGGCCAAGCCGGGCGCCAATGTCAGCCAGATGCATTATGCCCGTCAGGGCATCATCACCGCCGAGATGGAATACGTTGCCATCCGTGAAAACCTCAAGCTGCAGGAAGCCCGTGCTGCCGGCTTGCTGGATGCGCAACATCCCGGGCAAAGTTTTGGCGCGAGCATTCCCAGGGAAATCACCGCCGAGTTCGTCCGTGAAGAGATCGCCCGTGGCCGCGCCATCATTCCGGCCAACATCAACCACGTGGAGCTGGAGCCGATGATCATCGGCCGCAACTTCCTGGTGAAGATCAACGGCAATATCGGCAACTCGGCGCTGGGTTCTTCCATCGAAGAAGAAGTGGCCAAGCTGACCTGGGGCATTCGTTGGGGGTCGGACACGGTGATGGACCTGTCCACCGGCAAGCACATCCACGAAACCCGCGAGTGGATCATCCGCAACTCGCCGGTGCCGATCGGCACCGTGCCGATATATCAGGCGCTGGAAAAGGTTAACGGCGTGGCCGAGGACCTGACCTGGGAGCTGTTCCGCGACACCCTGATCGAGCAGGCCGAACAGGGCGTGGACTACTTCACCATCCACGCCGGCGTGCTGCTGCGCTATGTGCCGCTGACCGCCAAGCGCGTTACCGGCATCGTTTCCCGTGGCGGCTCGATCATGGCCAAGTGGTGCCTGGCGCATCACAAGGAGAACTTCCTCTATACCCACTTCGAGGAAATCTGCCAGATCATGAAGGCCTACGACGTCAGCTTCTCGCTGGGCGACGGCCTGCGTCCGGGTTCGATCGCCGACGCCAACGACGCTGCGCAGTTCGGCGAGCTGGAAACCCTCGGCGAGCTGACCAAGATCGCCTGGAAGCACGACGTACAGACCATGATCGAAGGCCCCGGCCATGTGCCGATGCAGCTGATCAAGGAGAACATGGACAAGCAGCTGGAATGCTGCGACGAGGCGCCGTTCTACACCCTCGGCCCGCTGACCACCGACATCGCGCCGGGTTACGACCACATCACCAGCGGCATCGGCGCCGCAATGATTGGCTGGTTCGGCTGCGCCATGCTCTGCTACGTCACGCCCAAGGAGCACCTGGGCCTGCCGAACAAGGATGACGTGAAAACCGGCATCATCACCTACAAGATCGCCGCCCATGCGGCCGACTTGGCCAAGGGTCATCCGGGCGCGCAGATTCGTGACAACGCGCTGTCCAAGGCGCGTTTCGAGTTCCGTTGGAACGACCAGTTCAACCTCGGCCTCGACCCCGACACCGCGCGCAGCTACCACGACGAGACCCTGCCCAAGGACTCGGCCAAGGTCGCGCACTTCTGCTCCATGTGCGGGCCGAAGTTCTGCTCGATGAAGATCACCCAGGAAGTGCGCGAATACGCCGCCGAGCACGGCGTGGACGAAACCCGGGCGCTGGAAGCCGGCATGGCCGAGAAGTCGGCGCAGTTCCGCGAGCAGGGCGCGCAGGTCTATCGGCGAGGGTAGGCTGCGCGGTCATGGGATTCCGCATGGTCATGGC
>DATMWH010000338.1:0-6361 GCA_035562615.1 Pseudomonas sp.
GATCAGGCCGTTGTAGAAGCCGGTGCTTGCCCCGATGGCGATGGCGGCGAAGCTTTCGTGCTTCGGATGGAAGCGGCGTTCTTCCTTCAGGCCGAGATCCTTGCGCAGCGCGGTATACAGGGCAAGAACCACGCAGATGACCAGTACCGTCCATTTCAGCACATCCGGATCCAGCCGCTTGGCGAACTGCACGCCGACCGCTGATGCCGTCATCGCTGAGGCGCAGGCCGGCAGGATGATGCCGCGTTCGACACGGATTTTGCGCAGGTAATTCCAGGCCGCCACCGAGGTGCCCATTATCGAACTGGTGCGCTGGGTGCCGATTGCCTGCAGGATATGCAGTCCCGGATGCAGGTTGAGCATGGCCGGCGTCAGCACCAAGCCGCCACCGCCGACGATGCTGTCGATCAGGCCGGCGGCGAAGCCGGCGAGGGCGGTCAACAGCCAAAGGGATGTATCGTTTTCCATACATTCAGAGGGTATGACGGTATGGCAGTATACGCAATTGTGGAATAATGTTGGCGGATGCCGCCCGTTTCAGCGGCCCACGGAACGCACATGCCCGATATATCAAATCCAGCGGGAATTTTTGAATCCATTCCGCCGTACCTTATCCGTGAAGGGTTCCTTGGCGCGGATCTGGTTGCGAAGCTGATTGATTATGCAGCCGAGAACGAATCACGCTTCCAGAATTCAACCACCGGGATTACCGCCAACGAGCGTGTCAGGCCTGATTGGCGGGTTTCCAGTCTGCTGCGCAGTTTCGCTCCGTTGAAACAAGAAATCAAACCCTTGTTCAATGCGGCTCTGCCGGAGGCCTTGCAGGTGCTCGGCATGTCCGGTTTCGATCTGTATCACACGGAACTTGAACTGGTCGCACACGGCAACGGCGCGTTCTACAACACCCATATCGACACAGCCATCGACAAGGACGATGAAAGCGTCAGGGTGCTGACCGCCGTCTATTACTTCCATGCCGAGCCGAAGGCTTTCCACGGCGGCAATCTGCGTCTGCTGCCGTTGCGGCACAATGCCGCCGAAGACATGCATCTGGATATCGAGCCGCTGAATGACCGACTGCTTCTGTTTCCGTCCTGGGTGCCGCACCGGGTCATGCCGGTGGTTTCGGATTCAACTGATTTCCGGGACTCACGCTTCGCCATCAACTGCTGGTATCGAAAGCGCAAAGCCTGAGTTGATGCCTTTTAGCGCATACTGAAGCTCATGGCGCGATCCTGCGCTTGAGCGCACTGGCCAGCGCTTGCGGAAGGTTGGGCATGGCCCGCAACAGCCAAGGAAGGATCTTGCGCTTGGCACCGCTCAGCGATTCCGGCACCACGGCCTCGATCAAGTGCGGACCGGGCTGGGCGAAGGCATATTCCATGGCCTTCACCAGCTCTTCGGCGCTAGTCACGCGCACCGCGTGCACGCCCATGCCCTGGGCCAGCTGGGCGAAGTTCAGCACCGGGCCGCGCAGGTCGAGTTGCGACTTGGCCTTGGGGCCGGCATGCTCCGCGCCGACGCGTTCCAGCTCGATGTTGAGCACCGAGTAGGACGCGTTGTTGAAGATGATCGAGGTGACGTTGAGCTGCTCACGCGCCATGGTCCATAGCGACTGGATGGTGTACATCGAGGAGCCGTCGCCGATCAGCGCCAGCACCGGCCGTTCCGGGCAGGCGATGGCCGCGCCGATGGCACTAGGCAGTCCCTGGCCTATGGCGCCGCCGGTCAGGGTGATGAGGTCGTGGCGCGGCGCGCCGGCGGTCATCGCCGAGAGCATCAGTCCGGAGGTGATCGCCTCATCGACCACAATGGCGTTTTCCGGCATCAGGTGCCCGACGGCCTTGCACACCTTGGCGGCGGTCAATCTGCCGCGTGGGCGCCCCGGGCGTTGTGCTGCCTGCAGTTTCGGTTGGATTTGGCCCGCACCGAGGGCTGCGGCCAGCTTGTCCAGACTGGCGGTGGTATCCTGCGCCGGTGTGGCGAGTGTCAGCACATTGCAGCCGTCGGGCACCAGATAGCTCTTCTTGCCCGGATAGGCGAAGAACGACACCGGGGCCTTGGCATCGACCAGGATCAGCTCTTCGATTTCCGCCAGTTGCACGCCGGCCATCTCGGCCATGTAGGCGATGCGCTCGACTGCCGGCAAACCAGCGCCGCGCTGCAGGCGAGTGGGGAACACCTCGGCCAGCAGCTTGATGCCGCTGTGTTCGGCGATGCGCGCGGCGGCCAGCAGGTCGGCCTCACGCAGTGCGCGGCCGCCGAGCAGAAGTGCGGCCTTGCGCCCCGAGCGAATAACACCGGCTATGGCGCTCACGCACGCATCGTCGGCAACGGTGGGGCTCGGTGCCGGCGGCGGTGGGCAGGCTACGCCGCCCTCGCCCCAGGACACATCGGCCGGCAGGATCAGCGTGGCCACCTGGCCGGGATAGCCGCGTGCGGCGGCGATGGCATCAACCGCGTCGCGGCACAATTCGGCCGTGCTGGTGGATGTGCGCACAAAACCCGGCGAGACGTTGCGTGCCACGGTCTCGATATCCGACTGCAACTGGGCGTCGAACTGCGTGTGGTACGTGGCGTGGTCGCCGACGATATTGAGCACCGGAACCTTGCCCTTGCGTGCGTTATGCAGGTTGGCCAAGCCATTGCCCAGACCGCAACCCAGATGCAGCAACGTGGCGGCCGGCTTGTCGGCCATGCGTGCATAGCCATCGGCGGCGCCGGTGGCCACGCCTTCGAATAGGGCGAGAACAGCACGCATGCGCGGCTCGCTGTCGAGGGCGGCGACGAAGTGCATTTCACTGGTGCCGGGATTGGAGAAGCAGACTTCGACTCCGGCATCGACCAGGGTTTTCATCAGGGCTTGGGCGCCATTGGGCATGGTTAATCTCCTTATAGGGATGTTTTAGAGCGTAGCATCTGTGGCTACGCGGTCGAGATGGGAATGGCCGATGTCCGCAATCTGCGTGACACCGGCCAGTGTCATGGCCAGCAGCAGTTCGCGTTGCCAGCTGATGAGCAGATTTTGTAAGGCAGATTCGCCACCGGCGGCCAACGCCCAGGCCCAGGGCCGGCCAATCAGCACGCCGCGCGCGCCAAGGGCCAACGCACGGAACAGGTCGGTACCGCTGCGGATGCCGCCATCCACCAGTACTTCGCAGTCGGCGCCGACGGCTTGGGCAATCTCCGGCAGTTTACGTGCGGTGGAAGCAACACCGTCGAGTTGGCGGCCGCCGTGGTTGGAGACCACCAGTCCCTGCGCACCGATCCGGACCACCTCGCGGGCATCCTCGGTGTCCAGAATCCCCTTAAGGAGCAGCTTGCCGGGCCACAGGCCGCGCAGCCATTGGATGTCTGTCCAGTTCACGCCGGGATCAAACTGATTGTCGACCCAGGCCTTGAAGGCGTTGAAATCACGCGCATCCGGTACCTGCGCGCTGAGACTGCCAAACGTCAGTGGTTTGCCACGCAGGGCGACATCCCACAGCCAACCCGGGCAGGAAAGCACTTGCTGCAACCGGGTGAGTGCCGGGCGCAGACCTTGCGCCGTCATGCCGTTGCGGGTATCGCGGTGGCGCATACCCGGCAAAGGCAAGTCGACGGTGAACACCAGCGTCCGGCAGCCGCTGGCCCAGGCTTTCTCCAGGATCGCGCGCACGATGCCACGGTCGCGCAGCATATACAGCTGGAACCAGCAAGGCGTGGGGGTAGCTGCCTGCACTTCATCCACTGAACAGATACCGACGGTTGACAGGGTAAAGGGCACCGACAGCGCTGAGGCTGCCCGCGCCGCCTGCACTTCGCCGCGCCGCGCCAGCATGCCGGCCAGTCCGACCGGCGCCAGTGCCAGCGGCATGCTGCAGTGCTGGCCAGCCAGAGTGGTGCTCGTGTCGATGCGGTTCACGTCAATCAATACGCGCTGCCGCAAGCTGACACGCTGCCAGTCGGTCACATTGGCCGCCAGCGTGCATTCATCGGTAGCGCCGCCGTCGACGTAATCGAACAGAAACTGCGGCAAACGCCTGCGGGCAAGCTGACGGTAGTCATTAGCACTGGCAGGATAGGCATATTTTTTCATGCGGGGCTCCCGGTTTTCAACCGCCATGGCGGATGCTGCTGGCGGCTGCCCGTGCGGTAAGGATGCAGCCGGGCAGGAAGGTGCCCTCCAGTGAACGTTTGCCACTGGCGCCACCGCCGCCAAAACCGGCGGCCTCGCCGACGCCGTAGAGCCCGCTGATAGGCTGTCCAGTCGCATCCAGAACGCGGCTGTGCAGGTCGGTCTGCAACCCGCCGAGGCTTTTGCGCGTGATCAGCTGCATGTGGATGGCAATGTACGGACCGGCACCGGACATCTGCAACGGGGCCGGCTTGCAGGTGCGCAGACGGTCCGGACTCCACTGGCGTGCATGCAGGATGCGGCGGATCTGGTCGTCGTTGTGCAGACGGTAGCCAGCGGCGAAATTAGCGTCGAAGTCATCTGCAGTGGCCTGCAGCGCAGAGGGGTCAATATCCAGCGAGCAGGTCAGCGCGTTCATCTTTGCCGCCAGCCCGGCCAGCGTGTCGTCCACCAGGAAGTGCCTGCTTTCGCGCTGCATCTGCTGGATCAGTCGATGGTTGCCGAGCAGCGTTTCCTTGAGGAAGGCCGGTAGCTGCATGTCGCGGATACGCGGGTTGTGCTCAGCGCCGGAGATGGCGAATTCCTTGACGGCGATGCGCCAGTTCAACAGATGCCAGGTCCAAGGTTTTTCCTGTTCGGCCACACGCTGGCACAGCCAATGGGTGTCGAAGCCTGTGACTAAAGGCTCGGGTCCGATGCGCCGGCCACGGTGATCAAGCCAGAGCGCCGATTTGCACGGAATAGTCGACAGTCCATGGCCCTCGAAATGTGGATAGGGATGCGGGAAGCCGGCGGCATAGTTCCACATCTCGCCGGCATGGGTGATCTGTCCGCCCAGTTTATCGGCCACATGCTGATGCAGTTTGCCATCGGCAAAGGGATGCGCGCCATTGAGCATGGTCGCGGGAATGGGCCGGTGTTTCGGCCAGTTGGCGCGCACCTGGCAATGGCTGCCGTTGATGCCGCCCATGGCCAGCACCACCACCGGTGCTTGCACGCGCACTTCGGCGCCGCTCTGTTCGCAGACCGCTAGGGCACCATTGATCAGCCCGGCCTGATGATCCAGCGCCGTGATCCGGTGCCGGTGCAGAAGCGTCAGCCGGCCGCCGCTGTCAGCCGCGTGCAGCGCGGCGATCATACGCCGCGTCAGTTCGCGCGAAGTACCCCAGACCACGTGGTAGCGCGGCAGGCTGTTGCCATCGCCGTGCATGCCACGCTCGACCCAGTTCACCGCCGGCATGAACTTCACGCCTTCGCCCAGCAACCAGTCGTAAACTTCGGTGCGCGAGTGCTCGACGTAGTAGCGCGCCCATTGCTGCGGATAAAGGTCATCCGACGCTATTTCGCCAAAGCGCAGCCAGTCGCGCAGGGCCACTTCCGGCGTATCGGGAATATTCATCCGTGCCTGCAACGGGGTGCCGACCAACGCCATGCCGCCAAAGGCCCACAAGGCCAGACCACCGAAGCGTTCGGGCGTGTCGCGGTCCACAACGGTCACGCGCTTGCCTGCGCGCAGGGCTTCGAGTGCGGTCACGATGCCTGCCAGTCCGCCGCCCGCAACCAGCACATCGGTGGAAATGAGCTTGGCCATGCCGAAGGTCCATCCTGTTCGTTGTCTTTAGCGAAGATAACAAAAACCCCGCCGAAGCGGGGTTTTTGTTTGTTCAACCGCGGCCGGCGCGTTTTCGCTCGTTCTCGGTCAGGTGTTTCTTGCGCAGGCGGATTTCCTTCGGGGTGACTTCAACCAGCTCGTCGTCCTCGATGAAATCCAGGGCCTGCTCCAGCGTGTATTTGATCGCCGGGCTGAGTTTGATGGCGTCATCCTTGCCCGAGGCGCGCATGTTGGTCAGCGGCTTTGGCTTGATGGCGTTGACGGTCAGGTCGTTGTCTTTCGAGTGGATGCCGATCAACTGGCCTTCGTAGACGTTGTCGCCTTCGGCGGCGAACAGCTTGCCGCGTTCCTGCAGCGGTCCAAGCGAGTACGCCGGGGTGGCGCCCGGGGCATTGGCGATCATCACGCCGTTCTGGCGCTTGGCGATCGCGCCTTGTTCTTTCGGGCCGTAATGGTCGAACACGTGGAACAGCAGGCCCGAACCCTGGGTAAGGGTGCGGAACTCGTTCTGGAAGCCGATCAGGCCGCGTGCCGGAATCATGTAGTCCAGGCGCACGCGCCCTTTGCCGTCCGACTCCATGTTCTTGAGCTGGGCCTTGCGGGTGCCGAGCTTGTCCATGACGCCGCCTTGA
>DATMWH010000339.1:0-1543 GCA_035562615.1 Pseudomonas sp.
GTTGAGCGAGGCGGAAATTTCCCACTGCATTCTGAAGGGCCTGCCCATCGGGGAACGTTATTACGGGGACGCCGGCCTGCGCCAAGCGGGGGACATCGACCTGCTGAGCCAGCCGACGATGCTGGATCGGGCGTGCTCGCAGCTGGCCGATGCCGGCTATCGCACCTGCAACGCGATCGACCATTTCACACCGCGGCAGCGCAGCTATTTTCTGTTCACGGACAACCAACTCGAATTCGAAGCCCCGGATTCCGGCACGGTCATCGAACTGCATTGGCGGCCGTTACAACTACCTAGTTCGCTGGCCGGCCTGGATTTGTCCGCACAAACGAACCGCTGGGCAGTTGCCGACTGCCGAATTCCGTTTCTCGACGACGAGGAGACGCTGCTGCACCTGTGCGCCCATGGCGCCAAGCATGCGTGGTATCGAATGAAGTGGGTTTTCGACCTGCCCAATGTGCTGGAAAGCCGGGAGTGGGACTGGGCTGCGCTGCGCGTCAAGGCGCAGCATTATCGTTGCGAACGCGAGTTGTTGCTGGGACTGGCGGTTGCGGAGGCTCTGTCGGGCTGGGAAGTTCCAGCAACGGTACGGCCCTGGCTGGACGAACTCGACGCGCCGGGGAGATATTTCAGCTTCATCGCCCAAGCACTTACCCGGCCGGATCGATGGATGAACACACCGGCCGGGATATTCAAGCGAAACCGCTACCTGGCGCATTTCAACGACGGCGTGGATTGCTGGTTATATCATCTGGCGACCTTCGCCACCCACCGCCGCGACTGGGAACTGCTGCCGTTGCCCGATGCCCTGTTTCCGCTTTATTTTTTGCTGAGCCCATTCACCAATACCTGGCAAATTGCCCAGCGCTTCGTGCACAGCCTTTCCGGAAAAAATGGGCGTGGTGATCTGGCGCCTGTATCACCGCACCCTACCAGCACACCTGAACGTTAGTTTATCCATGGAATCCAGATGATCGACTTGCACTGCCACTTGCTACCCGGCATCGACGACGGTTCGCCCAATCTCGAAACGTCGCTCGAAATGGCACGTATCGCCGTGGCCGATGGCATCGTGACGATGGCTTGCACGCCGCACATTTACCCGGGCGTCTATGAGAATACCGGGGATGGTATCCGCCAGGCAGTGGCCTCACTGCAGCAGGCGCTCGAAACCTATCGCATTCCGCTAAAGCTGGTCGCCGGGGCAGATGCGCACCTGGCTCCAGAGTTGCCGGCCAAACTACGCAGCGGCGAGGCGCCGAGCCTGGCGGGGAGTCGTTATTTCCTTCTGGAACCGCCGCACCACGTGGCGCCGCCACGCTTTGGTGATTTCGTCTTCAACCTGCTGGCGGGCGGCTTCGTGCCGCTGATCACCCACCCGGAGCGCCTTTCGTGGATCGAGGATCACTATGAGACTTTCTGTACGCTGGTGGCGCAGGGCGCCTGGCTGCAGGTGACCGCAGGCAGCCTGACAGGGCGTTTTGGATCGCGCGCGCGCTATTGGGGCGAACGCCTGCTCGACGAGGGGCGGGTGCACGTGCTG
>DATMWH010000340.1:0-5279 GCA_035562615.1 Pseudomonas sp.
GCTGCATGGTCTGTGTGGCGCATGGGGCGGGATCGCCTGTGGCATTTTCGGTTCCACGGCGCTGGGCGGCATGGGCGGCGTGAGCCTGACCAGCCAGCTGCTGGGCACTGGACTGGGTATCCTGATCGCGCTGGCCGGTGGATTTGTGGTCTACGGGGTATTGCGCAAGGCGGTGGGTATTCGTCTGACTCAGGAGCAGGAGTACTACGGTGCTGACCTGTCCGTGCACAAGATTGGTGCTACCAGCGGCGAGTAACAGGGTCCGACCGAATGAAAAAGCCCGTTTGTCAGCGGGCTTTTTCATTGGAGAAATGGCTGAAAGCGTTCAGCTTGGCGTGTTTTTGCTGGACAGGCAGTCAGTTTGCACGTTGGCTCTGCTGCAGTTCCAGCCAGGCAATTGCGTCTTGCCTATTGCTGAACAGTTGGTAGGGGATTTTTGCCGGACCGAATACTTTGCTAGCGAAGACGCCCGACATTATTGTGCGACCTTCGACATCCTCGCCAGCCACATGAGCGGCGGCCCAGACAACACCCGAGGCGGCCAGGTCAGCCGCCTTTTGGGCAAATAGCTCCACGCCATCTGGCGGCATCATCATGCTCAGGTGGAAAACCGTCAGCCAGCCAATGGGCTGGTGCCGAGGAAGCTGACTCAGGACTGGTTTGAGTTGGGTTGAATAGATTTTCAGCGCTTCCAAATTCAGCGGGCCGGTCACTTCTGCGTGGACCATGTCGCCGATAAGGGTTGCTTCATAACTTCCATGCGGACGAAATTTGTCGTCCAGATGAGTGGTGGGATTGATTTCGAGAAGTTTGGAGTCTGTTTTCATTTGGTTTCGATTGGTCGACGGTCATTCTTATTTTTAGAGGGTTTGGTTTTTCTGACATGGCCACCATAGCGACTAACCTGAAGAGCTGCAATGAATGGGACGCCCAGCTAGATATAGCTCAAGAGCGAGCAGGCCAACTCATTACAGAGCCATAAAAAAGGGCAGTCGGCTAAAGCCTGACTGCCCTTGTGCTTGGCCCGGATTGAGCTGTTACCAGATCGGCAGGGTGTAGTTGACGATCAGGCGGTTTTCATCGAGATCCTTGGTGGTCTTGACCAGGTTCGAGCGGTAAGTGGCATTGCGCCAGCGGATTTCCATGCCCTTGAGCGAGCCCGTCTGGAACATGTAGGCGATATCGGTATCGCGTTCCCATTCCTTGCCGTCGTTGTTGCTGGCAGCGCCACTGCCCACCTTGATGTTGTCGCCGCTCACGTAGCGGGTCATCAGGCTCAGGCCGGGTATGCCGTAGCTGGCGAAGTCGAGGATATAGCGCCCCTGCCAGGATTTTTCCTCGGCACTGCCGAAGTTGCCGATCTGTACATAGTTGACCAGCCAGGGATCGGTCTCGGCGATGTAGGGGAAGGCGCTGTTGCCGTCCATCTGCTGGTAGGCCGCAGCAAAACTGTGGGCGCCGATCTTGTAGCCGAGCATCAGGTTGTAGGCGTCGTTGTCCAGCTTGCCGGCGAACTGGTCGCCGGTGTCGTTGCTGTCCTGATAGCGCAGGTCCAGGCTCAGCACCTGCCCGTCGTTCAGCGGCTGCGTCCACAGCAGGCCAAGCGCGTTCTGGTCGTAGAAATCTTCCAGCTCGCCATAGTAGTAGGTGGCCTTGAGGGTTTCGGTGAATGCATAGTCAGCGCCGGCAAACTGGAAACTGTCGGTGCCCTTGGCGGTGGTAACACCATTGAGGCGCAGGTCCTCGTAGTTGCTGGAGGCGCGCTGCTTGACCTGAGTCAGCTTGCCGGCATTCAGGTTCAGCCCGCTGAACTCGAGCATGTTGCCCTGAACCCCCTCGAACACCTGTGGCAGCAGACGGATGTCGCTGGCCTGAACCACCGGCAGGCGCGGGCGATGGGCGGTGCCGGCCTTGAGGTTGCTTTTGGATATCTGCATTTTCGCGTTGGCTCCGGCCGAACCATATTCTTCCTGAGCGGCTCCGGTTTCACGGTCCTGTTGCAGCAGGCCGGTTCCGCTGCGGCCACGCCCGGAATCCAGACGCACGCCGACCATGCCGATGGCGTCCACGCCGAAGCCGACCATACCTTCGGTGTAGCCCGATTGCAGGTTGAGCAGCCAGCCCTGCGCCCATTCTTCGGAATAGGATCTGTTTTCGCTGGGCGATTTGCCGGTGACGGTCGGCAACGGTGCACTCTGCCGATAGTCGCGGTTCATGTAGAAATTGCGCAGACCGAGATCGAGCTTGCTGTCTTTGGCGAACTCGGCGTGCGCCAGCATGGGCAGGCTCAGGCCGCAGCCAAGTGCGGCCACAGCCACGGCGCGGGAAAGGGGGTGGATACGCATTGTTATTGTCTCCTCGTGTTGGACGGGCCGGACAGGGCGCCGGTCTGTTACAGCGAGATGACTAAAACATGTAAGGCGGGGTTAATCTTTTAGACCTTGGTCGCTGCGACTTTAGTCGCAGGTACCTCAAGGCGAAAACGCTCAACTACCCGCCAGCAGCCGGGCCTCACCGGCTTCAATGGCATCGGCCGGACCGGAGATCAGTACCGCATCGCCTTCCAGCAAAATGTGCTGGTTGGGCTCCAGTTCCACGCCGTCGCGCCGCAACCCCTGAATCTCCAGTCCGAGCCCGGCAAGGTCGATGGCCGCCAGGTGCTTGCCGCAGGCACTGGCATCGGCGGTCAGGCTGACCGCGTGCAACAGGGTGCGGGGTTTGCCCTGGGTATCCTGCAGGCTGGTTTGCGAGCCATGATAGAACCCGTGCAGCAGGCGATAGCGACTGCGGCGGGCTTCGTCCAGTCGCGACTGCACCCGGGCTTGCGGCAGCTCGAGCAGCACCAGGGCATGGGCCGCGAGCATCAGGCTCGACTCCAGGGTCTCGGGAATGACTTCGGTGGCGCCCGCAGCTTGCAGTTCAGCCAGCCGGCTGTCGTCGCGCACCCGCACCAGAATCGGGATCTGGCTATTGAGACGGCGCGCATTCAGGACGATGGTCAGTGCCGCTTCGGCATTGTCCACCGCCACCACCAGCAGACTGGCCTCAAGAATGTTCATGGCGTGCAGCAGGTCGGCACGCCGCGAGTCCCCATAGTGCGCGCTTTCCTCGCCGGCCGAGGCTTCCTGTACCCGCACCGGATCGTCATCCAGCGCCAGGAACGGGATGCCCTCCAACCGCAGGAAGCGTCCGATGGTCTGCCCGACCCGGCCATAGCCGCAGATCAGGACGTGCTGCTGTAGCGCAGCCCCGGCGGCGGCAATCTCTTCAATGGGACTGTGCTGGTGCTGCCTGGGGCGCCAGCGGGTTGCCAGATAGGGTGCGCCACGCAGCAGCAGCGGCGTCAGCAGCATCGAGCAGAAGGTGATGGTCAGCAGCAGACTGGCCGTGTCGGCGGCCAGCATCCGCACCAGCAGCAACTGACTGAGCAGGGCAAAGAAGAATTCACCGCCCTGGGCCAGGGCCACGGCGCTGCGCCAGCCGGTTTCCCAGGAATCCCCGCGCAGCCGCACCAGCGCCGTCACCACGGCGCCTTTGATGGATAGCAGCAACAGCGTGCCGCCGATGATCAGCAGGCCGTCGGTGACGAACAGGCGCAGGTCGATGAGCATGCCCACGCTGACAAAGAACAATCCCAGCAGCACATCGCGGAACGGCCGGATATCCGCCTCGATCTGATGCCGGTAGTGGCTCTCGCCCAGCAACATGCCGGCCAGAAAGGCCCCCAGTGCCATGGACAGGCCAAGCAGGTGCGTCAGCCAGGCGGTCAGCATGACAATCACCAATGCCAGCAACACGAACAACTCGGGCGAGCGGGCGCTGGCCACTTCATGGAACAGGCGCGGCAGGATCCAGCGGCTGATCACCATCAAGCCGGCAAACAGCACTATGGTCTTGCCCAGCGTCAGCGGCAGGGCGATGTACCAGTGCTGCCCGGACTGACCGGCAAACACCGGGATCAGGGTCAGCAGCATCACGGCCACCAGGTCCTGAAACAGCAACACCGCAATCGCGTTGCGCCCATGCGGACTGAACAGTTCGCCCAGGCTGGACAACTCCTTGCTGACAATCGCCGTTGACGACAGGGCCAGTCCGGTGGCCAGCAACAAGGCCAGTGTTGGCGTCGTGCCAAACAGCATCAGCACCGCCGCCAGTGCCAGCGCGCAGGCCGCTACCTGCAAGCTGCCGAGGCCGAACACCAGATGCCGCATGGCCAGCATGCGCGGCAGAGAGAACTCCAGACCAAGGGTAAACAGCAGGAATACCACGCCCATTTCAGCCAGATAGGGTTGATCCGCCGCGTAGTGGCTGATCCAGGCAAAGCCGTTGGGTCCGCAGAGCAGGCCGACAAACAGATAGCCGAGAATCGGCGGCAGACCGATCCGGCGAAACGCTGCAATCACCACCAGTGAGGCAGCCAGGATGAACAGTAGATTGGTAAACAAGGGGGGATACTCCGGCGATTAACCAAAGCATGCCGCAGGCGTGTTGCGGGCGTCCAGTTGGTGGTTTTTTGACCACTGGTCGGCTGACCGGGCAGTCCGGCTCAAGTTTTGCGGCCGAAGGCCGTCAAGCAACCGAATGCACCCATCGGTAACGCCATCATGAATACGCTATCCCCGCTTACCTCAGGCAATGCACGTCCGGCTTTGTTTGATCAACCGTTCAATCGCAAGCCCATGCCCGACCAGCAGGCGCTGTTGCAAGCCAAGCTGGCTGAGCGACTCGGTCTGGAGCCGGGGGCGTTGGCTGCCAAGTCATCGGACTTCACCCCGGAAAAGGTTGCCGGGAGGATTCTGGATTTCATTCAGGGCCGTCTGGAGATCGAGGCTGCAGCCGGTGCTGACACTGCCCAGTTGCAAGAGCTGATGAGTCAGGCCCGCAGTGGTGTGGAGCAAGGCTTTGCCGAAGCGCGCAAGATTCTGGATGGCTTGGGCGTGCTCAATGGCAAGGTCGCCAGCGATATCGACGACACCTATCAGCGCATTCAGGACGGTCTGGCCGGATTGGATCAGCGCTTTGGCGCTGCCCCGACGCTGTCGCCAGCGGTGGCCGTGGCCGGGTATCAGGAGCGCTTTGTCGCCCAGGCGCAAAGCTTTGACATGCAAGTCACCACCCGCGACGGCGATCGACTGAAGATTTCGGTTGCCCAGGCTTCGGCTGATTACTCGCAGTCTTCGGTGCGTGGCTCGATTGACGGGCAGGGCAGCAGTGTCACGGTCTCCCGCCAGTCTTCCAGCCTGCAGATCGGCTCCTTTCAGATCAGCGTTGAAGGCCAG
>DATMWH010000341.1:0-4420 GCA_035562615.1 Pseudomonas sp.
CCCTTCGGGTTGCGCGGAAAATCTCGCCATGCGTTGTTGTGGAACTTGGCAAGGGAACAACCATTGCCTGCGTCCCACGCCTAGCCTGGCGAGATTTTTCGCAGCAACGCGGCTTGCGATGAAACGGGAACAGACCCTAGCAGTTTTCTCGGCGTGACTAAAGTCCGCCCGCTGGCCGCAACCAGGGCACAGCGCCGGCAACTCGACGCCCCGACCTTTGTGCAGCACAACTGACCGAATCGTCTGCCCCTTCTTCACATATGCCACCTGCCCGCCAGTGGCTGGAGGCCTATGCTTGGTCGAGCCTTACTCAGTGGGTATTGAACATGTTTGATGTGTTGATCAAGAACGGTTTGTTTTTTGACGGAAGCGGAGCGCCAGGCGCAATCCGCCATATCGGCATCCGTGACGGCAAGGTCGCCGCCATCAGCGCCAGCCCGCTCGACGAGAGTGGCTGCGGCGAGATTATCGATGCGCAAGCGCGCTGGGTGACCCCGGGGTTCGTCGACATGCACACCCACTATGACGCGGAACTGGTGGCAGCACCGGCACTCAAGGAGTCGATCCGCCATGGCGTGACCACCGTGATGATTGGCAGTTGCTCGATCAGCATGGTTCTGTCGCCAGCGGAAGATTGTGCCGATCTGTTCACCCGGGTCGAATCTGTGCCTCGCCAGCATGTACTGCCGCTGCTCAAGGAGCGCAAGCACTGGAGCAGCGCCAGAGAGTACGCGGCGTTTCTCGACCAGCATCCGCTGGGGCCGAATATCTGCTCGTTTCTGGGACATTCGGACTTGAGAGTGGCAGTGCTGGGCCTGGAACGCTCGGTCGACGCCCACTACAAGCCCACCGAAGCCGATCTGCAACACATGCAACGTTTGCTCGAAGAGGCCCTGGACGAGGGCCTGCTGGGCTTGTCGAGCATGACCAACCCCTGGGACAAACTGGATGGCGACCGTGAACGCTCAAAGTCACTGCCTTCTGTCTACGCGCCCTGGCGCGAATACGCCCGACTGAACAAAGTGCTGCGCCGGCGCCAGCGCATCCATCAGGGCGCACCAAACCTGGTGACCAAGATCAATGTACTGGCGTTTCTCTGGGACAGCATGGGCCTGTGGCTGCGTAAACCACTCAAAACCACACTGATCACCCTGATGGATGCCAAAGCTGACCCTTGGCTGGCGCCCATTCTCGGACCGCTGACCCGTTTGGCAAATCGTCTGACTCAGGCCGATTTTCGCTGGCAAACACTGCCGGTCCCGTTTGAAACCTATGCCGACGGTATGGAATTCGTCGTGTTCGAAGAATTTCCCGCCGGCCAGGCAGCCCTGCATCTGGCCAGTCATGACCTGCGCAACGAACTGTTTCGCGACCCGGCCTATCGCCAGCAGTTTCGTCAGGACGTCGACATGCGCTTCGGCCCGCGCGTCTGGCATCGCGACTTCGACGATGCCTGGATCGTCGCCTGCCCGGATGCCAGCGTGGTCGGAAAAACGGTTGGTGAGTTGGCACGCACACGCCAGCAACACCCCGGAGACCTGTTCCTCGACCTGCTGGTCGAACATGGTCCGCACCTGCGCTGGCGCACCGTACTGGCCAATCACCGTCCAGAGGTGGTGGCCAAACTGGTGGCCGAACCCAGTACGCTGATCGGCTTTGCCGATTCAGGCGCACACATTCGCAACATGGCGTTCTACAACTTTGCGCTGCGCTTTCTGAAGTTGGTGCGTGATGCCCAGGCAACCGGCACGCCGGTTATGCCGCTTGAAAAAGCCATCTGGCGACTGACTGGGGAGCTGGGTGAATGGTTCGGCGTGGACGCTGGCCTATTGGCCATCGGCAAACGCGCGGATCTGGTGGTAATTGACCCGACCAAGCTGGACGACAGCCTGAGCCAGTATCAGGAAGCCCCCATGGAGGCGTTCGGCGGATTGCAACGCATGGTCAATCGCGGCTCGGCGGTTGATTGCGTCCTGATCAATGGGCGGATTGCCTTTGCCGACGACAACTTTGCCGAGGATCTGGGCAAAACCCGTGGCTTTGGGCAGTTCCTGCGCGCTAGCTAGCCATCTGGCGGAGTAGCAGGCAGATCACCACAGCGCATGCGTATAATAGCCGGGCGCAACACTGCGCCCCGTTTGATCTACTGGCAGCCGCACATGAACACGAAATCGACTTCATCCTCCGTCACCGACCCTTCTTCACCGGATGAAGCAGGCAGCACGGATGAAAGCACCCCCAAAAGCGCAATCAAGCCCTTCGCCTTCCCGTTTTCGCCGGAAGTTTTTGCTCCAGGCAAAAGCAATGACCAGCCCTGGCACCAGAAAGGCAACAAATCCAATCACGACCAGCGCCCTGGAGCTGCCCCAAAAGGCAGTCGTCGCTCAATGGGAAAACGCTGAAATCGCTTGATCGCCGATTTACTTCGGGCCTTTTGCAGCCTGATCGCGTATAGTCGCCGGCCGCATAAAATTCCCGGAAGGTTGAGAAAAGTCATGAGCGCTAAAACTACCAGCAGTAAAGCTAAACCAGCAGCAGCGGTTGAAACCCGCGAATCTCTGGATAATCAGGTAGAGGCCTTTCTCAAGAGTGGCGGTGAGATCAAGCAGATCGCCCGCGGCGTCAGTGGCCAGGTATGGACATCCTCGCGCCAGATCACCATCGGCAAGAAGTAACACCTTCGGCCGGCTTTCTCGGCAAGCCGGCCAACGCCTACCCAGCTTTTGGCCTTGTCGAGCCGCAGCAGTTCAGAATTCGCAGCCCTAATTGCGCGCATGAGCAATATTGAAACTCTTGATCCCTGTATACGTTCCCAGATGAGTCGCCAAGGCGATCATCGGGGTACCGCAGCGCCGACAATGGGCAATGGCGACAAAGCGCCACTCCGGCGCCCCCCCGGCTGAAGCTGATACTGATCGACCCCATCGCCATATCAAATCCGTGACTCATCAGAAAAGCCCGCAACTCACCTTCATCCGGTGAGAAGTTACGATTGAAGCGCAGGGTTATGCCGATTGCCGGACGCTGGGGCAAGCGCGATTCGACACGCGACAGACCCAGCATGCATAACGCAGAAAGAACTGCCAGCAATATGGCGGCGCCATAGAAGCCGACTCCCACCATCACGCCAATCGCAGAAGATGCCCAGATAGACGCTGCAGTCGTCAGCCCACTGATACTCAGGCCTTCCTTCATGATCATGCCGGCACCGAGAAAACCGATCCCGGTGACAATGCCCTGAATGATTCGCGTCGGATCGCTGCCCATCGCTGAAACGACGCCGTGACCGCCAAACCAGGCCCCCGGATAACCGGCGATCACCGTTAACGCACACGCGGCCATGCACACCAGACCATAGGTACGCATGCCCGCCGCGCGACCGTGGTAGGCCCGCTCATAGCCCACCAGACAGCCGAGCAGCAGCGCACCCAGCAGATTCATGAAAATGACAACGTTGACCTGTAGCGACCCCGACGACCAATAGTCGGACAGCATTTCGACAGACAGTGCATTCATCTTGCGATCCTTGAGTGGGTGCCGGCCGGCACCTTCAAGATCTCAGCATAGATGAAGTCAAAAACCATGACGGGCAGCAGATGCCCGTCAAATCAGGTCGATATGGTCGTCATGGATAATGATCAGGCCACGCTTGTAGAGGCCGCCGATAGCCTTCTTGAAATTGCCTTTGCTGACACTGAACATCCTGGACACCACTTCGGGTGGGCTCTTGTCACCGACTGCCAGTTTGCCGCCCTCAGCGCGCAATCTATCCAGGATTTGCTCACCCAGCTCGCCGGATACCTGCCCTACCGGCTGCAGGCTCAAGCTGATCTTGCCGTCGCTGCGCAGCTCCTTGATAAAGCCCTTTTCCTCGGAGCCGGAGCGCAGAAACTTGAACGCTTCATTCTTGTGGACCAGCCCCCAATGCTTGCCATTGATAATGGCCTTGAAGCCAAGGTCGGTTTTCTCCACCACCAGCAGATCGACCGCCTGCCCGACGGTATAGCTGGCCGACAGCAGATCCAGATAGCGATCCAGGCGCGCTGTCGCAGTGATGCGCTTGCTGCGCTTATCCAGATAAACATGCACTACGCAGTAATCGCCGACCTGCAACGGACGCTTTTCTTCGGAGTGCGGCAGCAGCAAATCCTTGGGTAAGCCCCAGTCCAGAAAAAGCCCGATGCTGTTGATGGCCACCACTTTGAGGCTGGCAAAACCTCCGACCTGTACCTTGGGCTTCTGGGTAGTCGCAATCAGCCGATCTTCACTGTCGAGGTAGAGAAATACGTTCAGCCAGTCACCCACCTCAGTGGGTTCGTCTTTCGGCACATAACGCTTGGGCAAAAGAATTTCACCCTCCGGGCCGCCATCCAGATAAAGACCGAAGTCGGTGTGCTTGACCACCTGTAATGAATTGAAT
>DATMWH010000342.1:0-2569 GCA_035562615.1 Pseudomonas sp.
CGTGATAGACGTTTTGCCGGTCAGCCCGGCTGACCGGTAATGCTCGCCTGATAGGCGGCAACAAACTCGTCGAAACCTGTCGAGTCGTTGCGTTCGATAGCGGCCTGCTCCTGCAGCGACAGGCTGGCAAGTGCTTCGAAGTCCTGTTGCTGCGCATCGCTCAGCGGCTGGCTGCGGAAATACTCTGCATGTTCACGGCTCTGGCGCAGGGCAAACGCGCGGAAACTTTCCTGGCGCTCCTGCAACACCGCCAGCACTTGCGCCGAAGGCGTCAGTCGCACATCGGCAACCTTGGCCCGCTGAGTCTGCAGGGCGCTCAGGTGCGGAGCGTCCGCCAAGCCCTGATCCAGCAGTTGCGCGCTGTGCGCGATGTGGTCCAGCAACTGGCCTGCCCATTGCTGCAGCTCAACCGCTTCACCGTTGCGCTGCAATTCGAGTCCTGGCCGGCGACCCTCCTTGACCACCTTGAGGAAGTTGCCAGTGCAGTCACGGCATTCGCTACCGCCCAGTGTCGGGCTTTCTTCGAAGGCGCAGAACAGCAGGAAGGCATCGAGGAAGCGCGCTTCTTCCAGATCAATGCCTACCGGGTTGAACGGGTTGATATCCAGGCAGCGCACTTCCACATATTGCACGCCCCGCGACAGCAGCGCCTGTATCGGCCGCTCGCCGCTGTTGGTCACGCGCTTGGGACGGATGCTCGAGTAGTACTCGTTTTCGATCTGCAGCACGTTGGTATTGAGTTGCTGCCACTCGCCGTCCTTTTTCGTTCCGGCACTCACGTAGGCCGGATAGGGCGTCGACACCGCCTGACGCAGGCTGCTGGTGTAGCTGGCCAGATCGTTGTAGCAGGGCGTCAGCCCGGCTTGCGCGTTGTTCTGGTAGCCCAGATCGCTCATGCGCAGGCTGGTGGCCCAGGGCAGGTACAGGGTGTCGGCATCGAGTTGCTGCAGTTCATGCTGGCGGCCGCGCAGGAAGCCGGCATCCAGCACCGGCGAGGAGCCAAACAGGTACATCAGCAGCCAGCTGTAGCGGCGGAAATTGCGGATCAGCGCGATATAACTGGCGGACTGGTAGTCGCAGGTGCTGCGGCTGTCTCCTTCGGCGGCCTGCAGCAGGGGCCAGAGGGCTTCGGGCAGGGAAAAGTTGTAGTGGATGCCGGCGATGCATTGCATGGTCTTGCCATAACGCAGGGCCAGACCCTTGCGATACACATACTTCAGCTTGCCGATATTCGAGTTGCCATAGCGGGCGATCGGGATGTCTTCTTCGGCCGGCAGCGGGCAGGGCATCGAAGGACTCCACAGGTATTCAGCGCCCAGCTTGCTGTAAGCGAAACGGTGGATGCGTTCGAGGTCGGCGAGGGTTTCCGCCGGATCGGCTTCGGCCGGGGTGATGAACTCCAGCAGCGACTCCGAGTAATCCGTGGTGATTTGCGCGTGGGTCAGCGCTGATCCAAGGGCTTGCGGGTGCGGCGTGAGTGCCAGCTGTCCATTGCCATCCACGCGCAGGCATTCGCGCTCGATGCCGTGCAGGCACTGGCGCAGCAGGGGCAGATTGGCAGGTTGGCCCAGCAGGGCCAGGCGACGGGCGTAGAGATCGCTCACAGGGGAGCTCCTGGGGTCGTTGGCCGAACAATATGGGGGCGATGTAGCGTGTCTGCAAGCCTGTCGGTTTACCATGGGCGCCTTTTCAGCCCTGTCAGGAGTTGCCGGATGCTCAAGGTTCAATTGCCGCGATGGCTGGCCGACAGTTCAGTTCCCGCGCTGGTGGCCGGCTTCATTGCCATGCTCACCGGGCATACCAGCGGACTGATCCTGATCTTTCAGGCAGGACAGGCCGCCGGTCTGGCACCGGCGCTGATTACCTCGTGGATCTGGGCCCTGTCGCTGGGCATGGCGGTGTGCACCATCGGTCTGTCGCTGCGTTACCGGGCGCCGATTGTGGTGGCCTGGTCGACCCCCGGCGCGGCCTTGCTGATCAGCAGTTTGCCCGGCGTATCGTTTGGCGCAGCGATCGGTGCTTATCTGGTCTGTGCGCTGTTGCTGACGCTGGTCGGGCTGACCGGCAGCTTCGAGCGGCTGATGCGGCGTTTGCCAGCGTCGCTGGCTTCGGCCCTGCTGGCGGGCATTCTGTTTCGCATCGCCGGCGAAATCTTCCCGGCGTTGCAGGCGCATACCGCGCTGGTCCTGGCGATGCTGCTCGGCTATCTGCTGTGCAAGCGCTGGCAGCCGCGCTATGCGGTCCTTGTAGCTCTGCTGGTGGGAGCGGTCAGCGCCTTTCTGGGCGGGCTGCTGGATCTTTCCGGGGTGCCGCTGGAACTGGCCCGGCCGCAGTGGACCACGCCGGAATTTTCCCTCAGCGCCATCGTCAGTATCGGTCTGCCGCTATTTGTGGTGGCCATGGCTTCGCAGAACATCCCGGGGCTGGCCGTGCTGCGCGCCGACGGCTATCAGGTACCGGCCTCGCCGTTGTTGAGCATCACCGGGATCGCCTCATTCCTGCTCGCGCCTTTCGGTGCCCATGGGGTCAATCTGGCGGCGATCACCGCGGCCATCTGCACCGGGCCACA
>DATMWH010000343.1:0-6829 GCA_035562615.1 Pseudomonas sp.
TCCCCTCGCCCCTTCGGGGAGAGGGTTAGGGAGAGGGGCCAACAGAAATTAGCCCTCTCCCCGACCCTCTCCCGCGAGCGGGAGAGGGGGCGAACCAAGCCGCATTACCTCCGGAACCTCTAACCCGATGAGCATACGCACCCTGCAGGACATTCTGACCCTGGAACAGCGCCCGCTGCCCAACGCCGGGCTGGACAACACCTATGCACTGATCGCCCGCGGGGCGGCCATCAATCCGCAGGCCCCGGCGCTGTCGTTCTTCGTGCGCGTGGAAGATCACGCCAACCCGGTGCGTTGGACGCATGCCCAGCTGCTCGCCGAGATCACCCGCGCCGCCAACCTGTTCCACCGCCTGGGAATCCGCCGTGACACTGCACTCAGTGGCGTCGTGGCCTTTATTCTGCCGAACCTGCCGGAGACCCATTTCACCATCTGGGGGGCGGAAGCCGCCGGCATCGCCTTTGCGGTCAACCCGCAACTCGACGGCCAGCAAATGGCGCAACTGTTGAGCGCCGCCCGCGTGCAATGGATCGTCACGCTGAGCCCACAGCCGGACGCGGAGATCTGGCAGCGGGTGACCGGAGCGCTTGCCGGATTGCCCGAGTTGCAGGGCATTCTTGCCGTCAACCCGTTGCACCACCTGCCCGGCCAGACAACCGGGCAAAAGCTGCCGGCGGAGCTGAACGGGGTGCCGGTACTGGATTTCCACACCGAACTGGCTGCCGAGAACGGGCTGACTTTGAACTTTCCCGCCCCCGCCGGCGAGGATATTGCCTCCTACTTCTGCACCGGCGGCACCACCGGCCTGCCGAAAATCGCCCGACACAGTCACGCCAACGAAGTGGCCAATGCCCTGCAACTGGCCGCCGTGGCCGGCACGCAGATCGCCGCACCCGGCCGCACCAGCCTCGCCGCTCTGCCGCTGTTCCATGTGAATGCCCAGCTGGGCAGTGGCCTGACACCCTTCGGCCACGGCGGACATGTGTTGCTGGCACCGCCGGCCGGTTACCGCAGTCCGGGACTGATTCCGCGCTTCTGGGAAATCATCGCCAGCCACCGGGTCAACAGCTTCTCTGCCGTACCGACCATCTACGCCGCGCTGCTGCAAGTCCCGCGTGCCGGGCACGATTTGTCCAGCCTGCAACTGGCCATCTGCGGCGCCGCGCCGATGCCGGTCGAACTGTTTCGCAGCTTCGAGCGTGAAACCGGCATGCGCATCGTCGAAGGCTACGGCCTGACCGAAAGCACCTGCGTCGCCTCGATCAACCCAGCCGATGGCGAATCCCGCATCGGCTCCATCGGCCTGCGCCTGCCATGGCAGGACATGCGCGTGCTGCTGCTCGACGCTGGCCCGCTGCGCGAGGCCGCCACCGACGAGGTCGGCACTCTCTGCCTGCGCGGCCCCAACGTATTCGCCGGCTACCTGGATGCCGCGCACAACGCCAGCGCCTGGGTCGAACTGCCGGACGCCAGCGGCCAGCCACAGCGCTGGCTGAACACCGGCGACCTCGGCCGTCAGGATGCCGACGGCTTCTTCTGGCTTAGCGGCCGCAAGAAGGAACTGATCATTCGTGGCGGTCACAACATCGACCCGAAAAGCATCGAGGAAGTCCTCGCCGGCCATCCGGCAGTCGCCCTGTGTGCGGCAGTCGGCCGGCCCGACGCCTATGCCGGCGAAGTACCGGTGGCCTATGTGCAACTGCATCAGGGCGCGCAGGCCGGTGAGGCGGAACTGCTGGCCTATGCCAGCCAACACATCAGCGAGCGCGCTGCGGTACCCAAGGCCCTGACCATCCTGCCGACACTGCCGGTCACGGCGGTGGGCAAGATTTTCAAACCGGCGCTGAGCCTGCGCGAGATCGAATCGGTGGTGCGCGAGGAAGCCGCGCGGGCCGGCGCCACACTCACTCAGCTGACGGTCGAGCAAGATCCGAAGCTGGGGATGGTCGCCCGTTATCAGATCGAAGGTGACGACACCGCACTGGCCGCCGCACTCGCCGCCGCACTGGGCCAGCATATTTTCCGCAGCGAGCCGGTTTAATTGATCTGCCCCCGAATCAACTGTGAATGCCACAACTCTCGTAGGAGCCAGCTTGCTGGCGATTCGCTGAGTGAAGAGCATCGCCAGCAAGCTGGCTCCTACACAAAACCGGTCCATATCTATTTGTAACAGGTAGATGACATGAGCGATTCCAGCACCCCACTGCACATCCCCGGCATCACCGACTTCCAGCCGCCGAGCGTGAAGTCCTTGCAGCGCATGCTACGGGTGGCCAACGCCTGGTTCAGCCCGCTGTTTCTCGGATTGGACAAGCGGGATCTGAGCAAACCGGCGCTGTGGGTCGGCAACCACACCCTTTACGGTCT
Source organism: Pseudomonas sp. (assembly GCA_035562615.1). Lineage (GTDB taxonomy): Bacteria > Pseudomonadota > Gammaproteobacteria > Pseudomonadales > Pseudomonadaceae > Aquipseudomonas. The sequence goes on from DATMWH010000343.1 coordinate 2,368, forward strand.
GTTCGACGTACCGCTGCTGGTCGAGTACCTGTACCGCGAGCAAGGTGTATTTGTACGCGGGCTGGGGGACCGCGCACATTTCGCCGTACCCGGCTGGAGCCAGTTGCTGGTCAAAGCCGGCATGGTGCTCGGTACCCCGGAGAACTGCGCGGCGCTGATGCAGAGTGGTCAGCATGTGCTGGTGTTCCCGGGTGGCGGCCGCGAGGTCATGCGGCGCAAGGGCGAGGACTATCAGCTGATCTGGAAAAACCGCAGCGGTTTTGCACGCCTGGCCATCGAGCACGGCTACGACATCATCCCCTTTGGTGCACTTGGCGCCGACGAGAATTTCGACATCCTGCTGGATGCCGGGGAGGTCAGCCGCTCGCGGTTGTGGACGCTGTTTGATGACCATCTGAAGCTCAGCGAACGCACCCGCGGCGGCGACATGATTCCACCGCTCGTGCGCGGCATCGGTGCCAGCCTGGTGCCGCGCCCGCAGCGCTTCTATTTCGGCTTCGGCAAGCGCATCTCCACTGCCCGCCTGCAGGGCAAGTCAGAGGATGCCCGGCGCGTCTGGGCCCTGCGCGGGAAGGTTGCCAAAGCCATCGAAGAGCAACTGGATATGCTCATCGACTACCGCCAACAAGACCGCCGGCAGAACTGGAGCGCCCTGCGCCGCTTCCTCGCGCCGGTGCGCAAATAGCTTTTGTAGGGTGGGTTAGGCCAACGGCCGTAACCCACCGACCGGCCGGCCGGCAAGGGCGATGCCGTTGGCATCGATGGTGGCCAAGCCTTCGGCGTTGACCACCCTACAAAGCGCGTTACACCCATGACCAGATACAGCGATTGTTTACCTGTAACCCCGGAGTCGACATGCCTTCCCAAATACGACCTGCCCCACGCCACAGTGCTGCCAAACAGCGGCTTTGCGGATTTCTCGCGATGACACTGACACTGGCCAGCCCGCTCACCGCCGCCGACACCACCGCGCAAACCGACAGCCGCCTGCAGGACCGTCAGGCCATCGCCGCCAACGTCAGCCACTTCGCCCTGCGCGACCAGGGCGACTGGGCCGGGTTACGCAACCTGTTCAGCGCCGACGGGCAGATTGCCGTGAGCTGGTACCGCGGCAGCATCGACGGCTTTATCGCGGCCTCGCAGAAAATGGCCGAGGACGCGGGCACCCAGTCCAAGCACTGGATCGGCTCGCCGCGCATCCGCTTGTGTGGCGAGCGGGCAATCAGCGAAACCGATGTGATGATCATGGCGCGCAGTCAGGTGGCCTCGGTGGAAGTTGACGTGACCAGCTACGCACGCTTTTTCGACCAGTTCCAGCGCGACAGCGATGGCCAGTGGCGCGTGCTTCAGCGCACCGCGATCTATGAAAAGGACCGCATTGATCCGGTCAGCCCCTCGCTGCTGTTCAGCCTGATCTACCCCTTTGCCGGCTTCGACGATTACCCGCCGGCCTACCGGCATCTGGCGACCGGACTGGAACGCAAGGGCTTCACGCTGGCCGAGCCGATCATCGTCACCCACAGCCCGGCAGAAACCGAACTCAGGACCGCAGCCGCGCAATGGGCCGGCTGCTGATCATAAAAACCGCACTGACCACCGGAGGCTCTTTATGCACCCCACTGTCCACCGTTTGACCGCTTCACTCCTGCTGTTCTCCAGCCTGCTGCTGGGCGGCTGCGACAAGGTTCAGGAAACCGCCATGGATTTTCTGGTCAAGGACCGCACCGACTATTCAATGCTCACTGACCAGCAGCAGATCCGCGTGATTCTCTGCGGCACCGGCACCCCTCAGGTCAGGTCACCGCGCGGTCAGGCCTGCACGCTGGTGGTGGCGGGCGGTCAGCTGTTCCTTTTTGACGCCGGTGAAAACACCATGCGCAATCTGGAAAACAGCCACATTCCCATGAGCGAAGTGAACAAGGTGTTTATCACCCACCTGCACTCGGACCATATCAGCGGGCTGGGCGGGCTGATCAATTACACCTGGGTCAACGGTCGCACTGCGCCGCTGACGGTCTACGGCCCGCTTGGCACGGCCGGACTGGTCAAGGGCCTCGAACAGGCGTATGCCGATGACGCACGCTTTCGCAGCAGCCATTTTGTGCCGCACCCCGAGCTGGCCTTCGCGCAGGCGCAGACCATCCTGTTCAAGAGCGGCGTGACCTCGGTGCGCGTCTATGAACAGGATGGCGTGACCGTCGATGCCTGGCGCGTCGATCACCGCCCGGTCGACCCGGCACTGGGCTATTTACTCAGCTACCGCGGCAAGAAGGTGTTCATCAGCGGCGACACCCGGGTCAGCGAGATCTACCTGCCGGCCCTGCAGGATGCCGATCTGGTGGTGCATGAAGCCATCAACCGCAACATGCTGGAAAGTGCTGCTGCCGCCCTGCGCCGGCAGGACATGCCCGATCAGGCCGACAAGGCCTTGCGCACGCTGGAATACCACAGCGACACCCTTGAACTGGCCGCTCTGGTTGAGAAAGCCGGGGCCAGGCATCTGCTGCTGACCCACCTGATCCCGGCGCCGCCCAATTTCTTTACCCGCCGGATGTTCCTGGACGGTATGGATGAGCGCTACAGCGGCCAGATCACCCTGGGTGAAGACGGCATGCAGGTCAGTCTCCCAACTCCCTGAAGCCCCTGATGGCCCGGCATGCTCGAGCATGCTGGCCAGCACAACAGCCTGCCCCCGTTTAGCGCAACCAGACCAGCAGTTGCTGATACACCTGCTGATTGGAAAGCAGGGCAAAGTGGTCGGTGTCATACACAATCAGCTGCTGTGACGCGGGAATCGGCAAGCTCAGCGCGCTGTTCCTGTGTTGTCCCAGTGCGCTGTGCACCTGCACCAGCCCATCACCGGGCAAGCGCGCGGCGGGCTGTTTGCCTTTGGTCGCAGCGACCACGTAACACTCGACACCCGCATGCAACGGCACACTCAGGCGCGGGTCATGCTTGTGATGCTCATCCTGATCCTGCCAGTCCTCATCCAGCAGATTACCGAAGCGCAAATCACGGATACCCGAACTGCGGATCATCCCCAGGCGGGTCAGCGGCGCGCTGTAAGGACTGATGCCGACCAGCAGATTGGCGCGATTACCGGCGCGTTCCAGCGGTGCGCCATGATGCGGCGAGCCGAGAAACACCATCTTTTTCAGCACGCCAGGCCAGCGATGCCCGGCCTCTTCGGCGTAGTGACAGGCGCTGCGGGTAATCAACCCGCCCATGCTGTGACCGACGATCACCAGTTCGCGCACCGGCACCGGCCAGGCGTTGATCAGCTGCTCCAGGGTGGCGGCAAATTCATGGCCATTGCTGGAGATGTGCCGGCCGCTGTTGTAATTCAAGTACAGCGCGGTGTAACCAAATTCCGTTGCCAGACCCGCGCCATGATCATGGCCATCGCGCTGCCATTGCAGATCGTTCATGCACAGGCCGTGGGCCAGAATCAGCAAACGCCCGTCAGAATCCCTAAAGCGACTGGCCAGCGCCTCAGGTGTCAGCTCCAGCGGCACACCGTTCTGACGCAGGCGCATGGGGATGGCCAGGGGATTCTGGTCGGCAATCAGATAGTCACCGAGCACACCATTGAGCGCTGCCAGCAACGCCTCTCGACGCGGTGAAAACGCCTGCTTGGGTATCAGGGGTGACAACTGGGCCAAGGCAATATCCAGCAATGAACCCACTCCGTTGGTCACCCCGCGCACACTGCGGTAGACCAGCCCGGTGATGCCGCGCGTGCGCCCGGCCGGGGCCTTGCCGATCAGCGAGCTGGGGGTGGCAATGTTGCGGTGCATGTCCTCGACAATATCGGTGACCCCGGTGACGGCGGTGATGATCAGCTGACTGACACCGCGCAGGTCCGCCGCGGTGTCGCTGCCCGGCGCCGGCAAGGCGGCGCTGGATGATGGGGTAGTGCTGCTGGGCATGGCCGACTCCTGAGCTGCGACGCTGATACGGGCTGAAAGCAGACGCCCGGACCTGATGCTTTCAGTATGGCCCCTGCGCGTTCGATCACCCAGCGCTGAATCGGCGCATAAGCCGGCTTTTGTCCTGGCCGTGACATTTCGCAACAGGAGCCCGTTGCAAGGGTGTATCCATTCATCGGCATGTTATGTCACTATCAATGCCAGTATATCGACAATCATCATGCAGACTGCCAACATCCGGGTGATGCATGCGGGTATCTGTCGCTATCTGCCAGCGAAGCTGATCCAGCGCTGCGTTTTTCGGCAATACTGCTCAAGCCGGATTCTCGGCAACCCGCATTCTCCATAACGACAACAGCCCCGAGGGGCGGAGTAACCCGATGAATAACAATAACCTCAAGGCCGGCATGCTGGCCCTTTATGCCCTGACCATCCTGTCGATGCTCATCGCCATACCGGGTGGCGCGATCCTGCAGAAAATCGTCCTGATCGTCCTGATCGCCCACGTGCTGGAGATCGCGGTTTGCCAGAAG
>DATMWH010000344.1:0-1527 GCA_035562615.1 Pseudomonas sp.
AGATTCGAAGATTCATTGAAAACGGTTCACAACCGGAACCCGAGTATTTTGCACGTATGGAGCATGCCATGCCGGAAGTGGATGGGCATTCGTGTGAACGCGTATTTCAGAGCATCATTAATATTCGTGAGCCGATTGTCAGTTGACGAAACTTCATTTGCAGAAGAACGATCAAGCGGCCAACGCCGAAATTCTCCTTACAATTCTCACTCCTTTAACATGCCCGCAGCGTCAGCACAGCATCTTGCTGCCAACCCTACTGCGTGTGATACACAGGCAATCAGATGATAACTCAGCCACGCAGTTGCTCAGTCCGATACGCTCTAGCGGTGACCCTCGTCATAATGCCGATTGCGGTCTTCGCCGGCGAAGTTGCTTGTGGGTCGCTACAGAACCACTTTGGGCCATTTGACTATCGCTCTGCGCCGGCCGAGCGGCGACTGGTTGAGGATCACCATTTCACCCCCAAGGTTGAGAGCCTCTCTGGCGGCAATACATCGATAACTGCTGGTGGTGACATGAATTACACGCTTAACGTGTTTCCCAACCACCACCGCGCACTGATGGCTCTCATAAAGCTCTCCGAAAAAGAAAAGACTGATAAGCCACGCAGCATGACCTACACGGTGGCCTGCCGGTTCGAGCGTGCAGAACGCTTCCGTCCTGATGACGCGACGGTCAAAATGTTGCACGGCATTTACCTGATTCGTAAGGGCAAAACGCAGGCCGCGGCCGACAAGCTTGAGGAGGCCAGCGCGCTGGCCGGCGACGATGCCAACATCACCTATAACCTTGGACTTGCCTACTTCGATCTCAAGCAATATGACAAGGCATTGGCCAGCGCGCACGCAGCGTATGCGCTCGGCTTTCCCTTTCCCGGTTTGCGCGACAAGCTGAAACGCGCTGGAAAATGGTCAGATCCGATGCCTGTTGCGGTCAACCGGCAAAAACCGCCCGAAATCACCCCAAAGGGCGAAGGTTCGCACGGAAATCCGACTTCGGCGCCCACCATGAAAAACCTTGAGCCGCCCGGTGCTGCATCAAGCCCCGCAAACTGAGAAGTCGGAGGCCGTGGCGCGAAGCCACTGCTCCAGCATCATGGAAATCCAGATCATCTCCCCGTAGTAGCCAGGGTGCTCGAAAACGAGTTTGCCGAGTAGCGCTTCCACGAAATCCTGGCGCAGCACCTTGCGCCCGACCAGCGCATGGACAGACTCAGCGGCCAGTTTGCGCAATGGCTCATGGCGCGTCAGCCACACACCGAAGGGCAGCCCGAAACCCTGCTTTTTCTTGACGAGAATCTCATCCGGCAGAAAGCCGCGCAGCGCCTCCTTGAAGAACCAACGAAGCTTTAGACCCCTGAGTTTGTAATCAACAGGAAGTCGGAGCGAGAAATCGAGGAGGTCGCTGTCGAGCATTGGGAAGCCCACCTGCACACCAGCCAGCCGCGTTGTTCCGGTTACTTTGGGTAAGTCAATTTCTGCGAGCGTGTAGCGCCAGTCGAAAGCCAGTTCCCGATTGGTGTTA
>DATMWH010000345.1:0-7710 GCA_035562615.1 Pseudomonas sp.
ACCTGATCCACATGCTCCAGCGTGTCCTGCAGCTGCCAATCGAGCGTGCGCGCCAGCCCGTGAAACGGTGCGTCACCCTTCACCATCGCCTGCACTTCTGGTGGATTACGCTGCAGATCACCAAACCACGGCCAGCACACCGGCACCCCGCCGCGCACGCCCTGACCGATCAGGTAGCGCGCCTGATCGCTGAGCCAGATCAATGGCGTCTGGCCGTATCGGCGGTAACTTAAAACCTGCGCACCTTGTTCGGCGATCAGCAATTCGGCGTGCGCGGTCCGAACGCGCCAGCAGCTCAACTGTTCGAGCTGGATGCGTTCGATCTGGCTTGTGGACATACTGCTACCCGGTAGTAATGAATTAATAGGCGATGTTTACAGCCCCGCTGCCGCGATGCAATGCGCAGCGCAGCGCAGCGCAGTGACCGTAGGGTGGACATCTCGCGCAGCGAATGTCCACCAATCCGGATCGGCGGAAAAGGCCGTTGGCCGTTTTCCACCCTACAGTTAGACCTCTGCAATATTCACTGGAGTTACCCATGCGCAAGATGTTCATCGGCCTGCTGGTCATCACCTGCCTTGTGGTGTTCGGCTGGTGGTGGAAACGCCCGCAGCCGCTGCCGGTAACGCTGGTCGAAATCAGCAGCGGGCCGGTGGAAAGTCTGGTGGCCAACAGCCGCGCCGGCACCCTGAAAGCCTGCCGCCGCTCGAACCTGTCGTTCAAGCTCGGCGGTCAGGTCAGCGAACTGCTGATCGACGAAGGCCAGCGGGTGGAAAAAGGACAGGTGCTGATGCGCCTGCGCCAGGACGATCAGCAGGCGCGCGTACTGGAATCCGAAGCCAGTCTGGCCACTGCCCGCAGTCTGCAGGAGCAGCGTTGCCAGCAGGCCATGCTCGACCGGCGCGACTTCGAACGACTGGCCAAGCTGGCCGAACGCAAGCTGGCCGCCGCCGATCGCCTCGATCAGGCGCAGACCCGCGCCAACCTGTCGCAGATGGTCTGCACCGCCAGTGCGAAGAACATCCAGCAGGCCGAGGCGACCTTGCAACTGCAGCGCGTGCTGCTCGACCAGACCACCCTGCGCGCGCCGTTTGCCGGCATCGTCGCGCAGATCAATGGCGAACTCGGCGAATATGTAACGCCCTCGCCGCCGGGCATCCCCACCCCGCCCGCTGTCGACCTGATCGATGACAGCTGCCTGTATGTAGAAGCGCCGATTGACGAAGTCGACGCCGCCCGGGTTCGGGTCGGCATGCCGGTGCGCATCAGTCTGGACGCATTGCGCGGGCAACATTTCAGCGGGCAGGTCAGCCGTGTCGCGCCCTTTGTGCAGGACCTGGAAAAGCAGGCGCGCACCGTCGACATCGAAGCGCGCTTCGAGCAGCCACCCGCCGGCGTCGACCTGCTGACCGGTTACAGCGCCGACGTCGAGGTGCTGCTGGAACAACGCCCGAACGTGCTGCGCATACCCACCGAGAGCCTGCTCGATGGCAACCGCGTGCTGCGCTATGACCCCGCCAACGGCGTACTGGACGAAGTAACGGTGACACCGGGGCTGGCCAACTGGCGCTGGACTGAAATCCGCGACGGCGTGCAGGCCGGTGACCGCATCATCGTCAGCCTCGATCAGGAAGGGCTGGTGGATGGCGTCCGCGTCGCGCCGCAGGACGCTGCCACGGAGCCGGCCGAGTGATTCGCCTGCGCGGCGTGACACGCTGCTTCGAGCTCGGCGGTCAGCGCGTGATGGGACTGGATGCGCTGGACCTGGACATCAGCGCCGGTGAGTACGTGGCGGTCATGGGGCCCTCGGGCTCGGGCAAGTCGACTCTACTCAATGTGCTTGGTTTGCTCGACGCGCCGGATGCCGGCGAATACTGGCTCAAGGATGAAGCCACCAGCACGCTCAATGAAGTGCGGCGCGCTGAGTTGCGCAGCCGCTGGATCGGTTTCGTGTTTCAGTCCTACCACCTGATTCCACGCCTGACCGCGCTGGAAAACATCGAACTGCCGATGCTGCTGGCCGGCATCGAACCGGCCGAGCGCAGCAAACGCAGTGCCGCGCTGGTCGAACGCCTGGGCCTGGGTAACCGCGTGCAACACCGGCCGGCCGAACTTTCCGGCGGGCAACGGCAACGGGTGGCGATCGCCCGCGCCATGGTCATGCAGCCCTCCCTGCTGCTGGCCGACGAGCCGACCGGCAACCTCGACAGCCGCTCCGGCGCCGAAGTGGTGAGCCTGCTGGAGGAACTGAATCAGGAAGGCCTGACGCTGGTGGTGGTCACCCATGATCCGGCACTCGGTGAGCGCGCGCACCGGCAGATCTTCATGCGTGATGGCAAGATTGTCACCGACCGCCAGACCGGTGTCGCCTGATGCGCGGCGCCGACGCCCTTACGCTGTGCCTCGGCGCCCTGCGCGGACACCGCTCGCGCAGCCTGATGCTGTTGCTGGCGATCGGCATCGGCGTGATCGCGGTGAACCTGCTGACCGGCCTCGGCGATGGGGCACGGCGCTTTGTGCTCGACGAATTTGCCATGCTCGGCCGCAACACCCTGATCATCCTGCCCGGGCGCAAGGAAACCACCGGCGGCATGCCGCCGATTACCGGGCTGGCCCCGCGCGACCTGACCCTGCAGGACGCCATGGCCATCGGCCGGTTGGCCAGCGTGCAACGGGTCTCGCCACTGCAGGCCGGATTGAGCGAAATCAGTTATGCCGGACGTTCGCGGGAAAGCTTCACCATCGGCACCAGCCGGGATTTCTTCGCCATCCGCCAGCTGGCGATCAGTCAGGGGCAGATGCTGCCTGAACTGCCGTTTGATCAGCCGCAGGCGGTCTGCGTGATCGGCCATAAACTGCGCCGCGAACTGTTCGGCAGCCAGCCGGCGCTGGGCGAATGGCTGCGCGCCGGCAACCGGCGTTTCCGCGTCATCGGCATTCTGGCCGAGCGTGGCGAGTCGCTGGGCACCGACTTCAGTGAAGCGCTGATCATTCCGGTGGCCAATGCACAAAGTCTGTTCAACCGCGAAGGGCTGTTCCGCGTGTTTGCCGAAGTGCGCGGCCCGGCACTGGTCAAACCGGGCAAGCAGCAGATTCTGGCGCTGCTCAAGGAACGCCATGAAGGCAAGGAAGATGTCACGGTGATCAGTCAGGACTCGATGCTGAGCACCTTCAACGACATCCTCGGCGCGCTGACCATGGCGGTGGCCGGGATTGCCGCGATCAGCATGCTGGTGGCCGGGATCCTGATCATGAACGTGACCTGGATTGCGGTGAGCCAGCGCACCGCCGAGATCGGCCTGCTCAAGGCCATCGGCGCCAGCGCCGCGCAGGTACGCCTGCTGTTTCTCGGCGAAGCAGCGCTGCTGGCGCTGATCGGTGCCATTGGTGGCCTGCTGCTGGGCGAAGTGTTGCTCTGGCTGGGACGCTGGATCTGGGAGCTGCCGTTGTATACGCCGATGTGGGCGCGCCTGACCTCGCTGCTGCTGGCGATCGGCACGGCGCTGCTGTTCGCCTGGTTGCCGGCCAGCCGCGCCGCCGCACTGGAACCGGTTGCCGCGCTGCGACCGGCGGGTGCGCGGACATGATGCGCCTTCGCCCCTGTAGGGTGGGAAACCGCGTAGCGTTTCCCACCATAGCCTCTGCGGTGGAAAAGGCCTTCGGCCGTTTTCCACCCTACGCAGCGCAGCGGACATGATGCGCCTGGCCGATGGTTTCCGGCTGACCTCCAGCGCGATCACCAGCCGCCCGCTGCGCAGTCTGCTGACACTGCTCGGGGTGGCCATCGGCATCGCTGCGGTGACCCTGCTCACCGCGATTGGCGAAGGCTTGCGCAGTTATGTGCTGGACAGTTTCTCGCAATTCGGTACACGCATCGTCTCGGTGCATCCGGGCAAGACCCAGACCGGTGGCGCCGGCGGCCTGCTCGGCAGCCTGCGCGCGCTGACCGTGGCCGATGCCGAATCGCTGCGCCAACTGCCGCATGTGAAAGCCGTGGTGCCGATCATTCGCGGCAACGCCGATGTGCAGTTCAATCAGCTGACCCGGCGCAGCGAGGTGCTCGGCGCCGGTTATCAGCTGGCCGAGGCCTGGCGCTTCGAACTGGCGCTTGGCAGTTTCCTCCCGCCAGCGCGTGACGGGCGCTCACCGCCGCAGGTGGTGCTGGGTTCCAAGCTGCGCCGCGAACTGTTCGGCAACCAGAATCCGCTGGGCGAACTGGTGCGCATCGGCGATACGCGCTTTCGGGTGATCGGCGTGATGCAGGAGAAAGGTCAGCTGCTCGGGCTGGATCTGGACGAGGTGGCCTACATCCCGGTGGACTGGTCAGAGAGCCTGTTCAACCGCGAAGGGCTGATGGAAATCAACGTCATGTTCGATGCCGGGATCACGTCGGCCGGCATTAGCCAGCGCATCCGCCAGCGGCTGATGGAGCGGCATGGCGCGGAAGATTTCTCCCTCACCACCCAGGACGACATGCTCGCCAGCCTGAATCGCATTCTCGGTACCCTGACCATTGCCATCGGTGCATTGGGCGGGATCTCCCTGCTGGTCGGCGCGGTCGGCATCATGACCATCATGACCACCACGGTGACCGAGCGCACGGCTGAAATCGGCCTGCTGCGCGCCATCGGCGCCAGTCCGCGACAGGTGCTCGGGCTGTTCCTCGCCGAAGCTACCCTGCTGTCGCTGGCCGGCGGTGTGCTGGGGCTGCTGCTGATGGGTCTGCTGCTCGGTGGTCTGCATCTGGCCTTGCCGAAACTGCCCCTGGCCCTGCAGCCGGCCTTCCTGCTGGCGTCCCTGCTGCTGTCGGCCCTGATCGGCATTGCCGCCGGACTGGCCCCGGCGCACAAGGCGGCGCAACTGCACCCGGTGGACGCGCTGCGCAGCGAGTAACGGCCCAGCCCGGGCAGGCATGGACAGGCAAACCCGCGGCGGCTAGTGTTTCACCACCCTTGCGGCGGGGCCCGCCATGCATTTCTGAAGGAACTCCCGGATGAACACCTCTCTACTGACCGTCGGCCTGCTGAGCGGGCTGATCCTTGGCGGCGTGACTCAGGCCGCCAGCAGCACGCCGGCTGACCAGTTGTTCTTCGGTGGGGACATCGTCACCGTCAATCCGGCCCAGCCCCGCGCCGAAGCCCTCGCGGTGAAGGATGGCAAGATCCTCGCCCTCGGCAGCCGGGCCGAGCTGGAAAAAGCCTACGCCGGCCCGGCCACCGAGAACATCGATCTGGCTGGCAAGACCCTGACAGCGGGTTTCATCGACCCGCACAGCCACTACTTCAGCGCACTGAGCGTGGCCAATCAGGTCAATCTGTTCCCGCCGCCCGCCGGCCCCGGCAAGGACATCCCGAGCATCCTTGCCGAGCTGAAGAAGTTCCGCGATGCGCACAAGATCCCGCCGGGGGTGATGATCATCGCCTACGGCTATGACGACACCGCCATGCCCGGCCGCGTCGGCCTGACCCGCGACGATCTGGATGCGGATTTCCCGGACAACCCGGTGATGGTCACCCATGTGTCGATGCACGGCGCGGTGCTCAACTCGCTGGCGCTGAAGAAATACAACATCACGGCGGCGACCAAGACGCCGCCGGGCGGCATCATCACGCGCAAGCCGGGCAGCAACGAGCCGGCCGGGCTGGTGATGGAAATGGCCTACCTGCCGATCTTCGCCGCGCTGCCAAAACCGACACCCGATGAAGAACTGTCCTGGAGCCGTGCCGCCCAGCAACTCTATGCGCAGGCCGGGATCACCACCGCGCACGAAGGCGCCACCCATGCCAGCGACCTGGCGCTGATGCAGCGCGTCAGCGCCGCTGGTGGCAACCAGATCGACATCGTCGCCTACCCTTTCATCACCGAGCTGGACGCGATTCTCAAGAGCAATCCGCCGCCCAGCTTCGGCCAGTACAACAACGGCCTGAAGCTGGGTGGCGCGAAGATCACCATCGACGGTTCGGTGCAGGGGCGTACGGCGCTGTTCACCACCCCCTATCTGGTCGAAGGCCCGAATGGCGAAAAGCCCTGGAAAGGCGTGGCACCGTTCACCCAGCAGCAGCTCAACCAGATGGTCAAGCAGGTCTATGACCTCGGCCTGCCGCTGGACCTGCACGCCAACGGCGACGGCGCCATCGACATGCTGCTGGCCGCCCACGAATTTGCCGCCGCCGGCGATCTGGAAAAGGAGCGCCACGTCACTGCCGTGCACTCGCAGTTCGTGCGCCGCGATCAGCTGGATAAATACCGCAAGTACAAGATCACCCCGTCCTTCTTCACCCAGCACACCTACTTCTTCGCCGACACCCATCTGGTGCTGCGTGGCAAGCAACAAACCGACTTCATCAGCCCGATGCGCACCGCCATCGACATGGGCCTGCGGCCGAGCAACCACACCGACTTCGTGGTCACCCCGCTGGACCAGCTGTTTGTCCTCTGGACCGCGGTCAACCGTATCTCGCGCAATGGTGTGCTGATCGGCGGCGGCGAGCGCATCACGCCGCTGGAGGCGCTGGAGGCGATTACCCTCAGTGCCGCGCGCCAGCATGGCGACGAGCAGACCAAGGGCTCACTGGAGCCCGGCAAACTGGCCGACATGGTGATCCTCTCGGCCAACCCGCTGACGGTCGAGCCGATGCAGATAAAAGACATCAAGGTCGTCGAAACCTTCAAGCAAGGCCGCCGGATCTACCCGCAACAGCTGTAGCCCGGAAGCAATCCGGGGTGGGGGGATAAGCGCCGTTTCCCGGATTGCATCCGGGCTACCCAGCACGCGGGCTCCGGCATAAACCGTTTACTTAACTGGCACACTGCTTATGGAGCATCTCCTTATGAACCTAGCCGTACAGATCACCCTCGCCGCTTCCGGCCTCTTTCTCTTCGTCGGCCTGCTGCTCGGGGTGTTGAAGTACCGCGGCATCATGCGCAGCCCGGATCACTGCGCACCGGTGTATATCGACATCGCCCACCGCGCTGCGCTGATGTACAGCTTTGCTGCGCTGGTGATGGCTGAACTGCTCAAATACAGCCCCTACAGCGAGTCCGTGCAGCTGCTGATTACCAGTGCGCCGCTGCTGTTCTTCGCCATCGCGATTGCCCAGTACACCAAACTGGGGTTGGCGAACCAGACCGACAACCAGTTCAGGGAACGCAACTTCAACACCACCTGGGGCGTCTGGCTGCTGATCGTCGCCGAAGTCGGTGGCGTCGGCGCGATCGTCTGGGGTTTTATCAGCACACAATTCCTGGCCTGAACGGCAACTTTGCAGGAGTAGATTCGATGAAAGCACCTCTACTGATATGCAGCAGCCTGCTGCTCGCCACGGGCAACGCCATGGCTCAGGGCCCCTCGTTTGATTGCAGCAAGGTGGAAAAAGGCAGCATCGAAGAGCTGGTCTGCCAGAACGCCGAACTCTCGGCACTCGACCGGCAAATGGCCGAGGTCTACGGCCAGGCTCTGAAGAAAGCCGGCAACGAACACCCGGCCTATCTGAAACCGACCCAGCGCGGCTGGATCAAGGGCCGCAATGACTGCTGGAAAAGCAGTGATATCCCCAGCTGTGTGAAAGGCAATTACGTGGACCGTATCACCGAATTACAGGCGCGCTACCGGCTGGTGGAGAGCATCGGGCCGGTGATTTACCAATGCAACGGCAACCCGGCCGACGTAGTCATCGTCGACTTCTTCAGAACCGAACCTGCCACGCTGAT
>DATMWH010000346.1:0-3135 GCA_035562615.1 Pseudomonas sp.
ATAACACGTTACAAACTGTTACCCCATACCTTGCAACTTGTGGCACCCTCGGTTAGTCTCAGAAAGGCAACAAAACCATTCTTTTGGAGGATGAACAAATGCAACCGCAGTTTCAAATGACAGGTCAGGCAACTCAAGAAGTATCGCTGCAGCAGAACAAAGTCTTGCGCAACACCTATATGTTGCTCGCTTTGTCCATGATCCCTACGGTCGCTGGCGCGCTTCTTGGCGTGCAGCTGAAATTCTCGTTGTTCCCGGGCAGTCCGATGATCTCCTTCCTTGTGTTCATGGGGATCGCCTTTGCCTTTATGTGGGGTATTGAGCGTACCAAGGAGAGCGCCATGGGCGTTGCCTTGCTCCTTGGATTTACTTTCTTCATGGGTTTGATGCTAGCGGGCATTCTTCGGGTGGCGCTGGGCTTTTCCAACGGCGGCTCGCTGATTGCCACGGCAGCAGGCGGTACCGGTGCGATCTTCTTCACGCTGGCGGGTATAGCCACCGTCACAAAGAAGGATTTCAGCTTTCTCAGCAAGTTCTTGTTCATCGGCCTGGTGGTTGTCCTGCTGGCATCTGTGGCCAATATCTTCTTTCAGATTCCAGCGTTGTCGCTAACCGTTTCAGCCGTTGCTGTGATGATTTTTTCCGGCTACATTTTGTACGATATCAGCCAGATCGTGCATGGCGGCGAGACTAACTACATCTCGGCGACGTTACGTGTATATCTTGATGTCTACAACATCTTTGTCCATCTGCTGAACCTGTTGATGATGCTTGGTGGGCGTCGCGACTAAGGTTTTTGGTGGCGTGCAGAAGGGCGGCTCAGGCCGCCCTTTTTCATTCGGTCGCGCAAGACAAGAAGACCGGGCCCTGGGTCATTCTTAGGCCGGCACGGCCAGGAGCCTCGGTAAAGCGGACGGTGCAGCGGGGGAGTATTTCCAGGTCGAGCGTTGAATAAATTTCACGTAAGGGAACGAGTCGATAGTCGTTGCCCATCCACACGGTAATCAGTCGTTCGATCGCGCTACCGAATTTCATTCCCTCCAGTTCCGCACGCAGGGTAAAGACGTGGTCACCTGGGATAGCACCTGAAAGTTGCAGGATTCGATCTGCGGCCTGGTTTGGGGAAAAGCCGGGTTCCAGAGTGAGGATTTCGTCCAGAGTGGGGAGCGTTGTCGGCAGTTGCGGGCAGGCGACGATTTCCCCGTCGATAACCGGAATGAAGGGGTAACTGCCCCGGCAGTCACTGGCGTAGTCGAATCCGAGCCGCTGGGTCAGGCGCAGAGCATGGCGATTCATTCGCCATCCTGCCGCGCCGTGTGCCGTTGCCGGCTCGGCAAATATATCGGCAAAGCGAGCACAGGCCTTGGTCATCTGGGTTTCAACCCAGGGGTTCTCAGCACTTTGGATTTTCCGTTCCCAGGCAGCGCGATCCCAGGCGTGTATGCCCACTTCGAATCCGGCGTCTCTTGCCTGGCGGAATGTCTCGGCGCAGCGAATTCCAATGTTCGGGCCGGGTAGCAGGCGTCCGTACAAACGGGTGCTCAGGTCATAGTAACGGCCAAGCGAGGCTAGTCGCGCTTCGCGGCCGCTATGGTCGGGGCCAAGCGAGAAAAAGAAGGTGCCCAGGGCGTCATATCGGCGGAGGAGTTCGATCAGTACGGGGACGCCGGAGCAGGTGCCCCGGTAGGTGTCAGCGTCGATTTTGAGAGCGATACGTTTCATTGGCGTGGCAGTCTTGGCTGAATGATTGCCGGACTAGCCGGAGCATTTGTGATCAGAGTCAGGAGAAAATCAGAGCGGCGGCCACTTTGCGCCCTTCGCTGATCAGAATGTTGTAGGTGCGGCAGGCGGCCTGCACGGTCATCACTTCAAGCCCTTTTTGCGCCTGAATCAGAGGGCGCAGAATCTCTGGGCGTGGGAAGCGCAGCAGGTTGCCCGTGCCAAGAATGATGATTTCGGCGTCGAGCGATGCAAGTCCTTCGAAGTCGGCGGCGCTGAGCGTCTCGAAAGAGGCCTGCGTCCAGTCTGGAATCAGGCTATACGGAAGCGCGACGAGGTTGCTGCTGTAGCGGACAGCATTGACGCTGACATAGCCTTCTCCGTAGGCGGTGAAGGTGTTCTGACCATCGGTCTGGGCGATCTGCAGCTTCATAAAATTGCGGTGCACAATACGATAAAGTAGGATTATAGCTTTTTGCTACCCGTATTTTGAAGGCGCGCACATGCCGCGCTATTTTGTAGCACTCCGATTGCGTTCAGAAAGGACGGCTGGCCTTAGGGCAGCCGCAAGGGTTGATAGCTATGAAACCGGTATTCAAGTCGAACAAGTTGGCCAACGTCTGCTACGACATTCGCGGTCCTGTTTTGCAGCAGGCCAAGCAAATGGAAGATGAAGGACACAAGATCATCAAGCTGAATATCGGCAATCTGGCGTCTTTTGGTTTTGATTCTCCGGAAGAAATCCAGCTCGACATGATCCGCAATCTGCCGAATGCGGCAGGTTATTCCGATTCGAAAGGCATATTCGCCGCGCGCAAGGCGGTCATGCACTATACCCAGCAGAAGCATATCAAGGGTGTAACGCTGGAAGACATCTACATCGGTAATGGCGTATCGGAACTGATCGTCATGGCCATGAACGCGTTGCTCAACGAGGGTGACGAAGTGCTGGTGCCGGCGCCAGATTACCCATTGTGGACGGCCGCCGTAAGCCTTTCCAGCGGCAAGCCGCGGCACTATCTGTGTGATGAGGCCAACGAGTGGTTGCCAAATCTTGATGACATTCGAGCCAAGATTACCCCAAAGACGCGCGCCATTGTCATCATCAATCCCAACAACCCGACCGGTGCCTTGTATCCGGACAGCGTCTTGCTTGAAATCATTGCTATTGCCCGCGAGCATGGCCTGATCATCTACGCTGACGAGGTGTACGACAAGGTGCTTTACGACGGCGCTACGCATACGGCGATTGCGTCTTTGTCTGAGGATGTGCTGACCATAAGTTTCAACGGATTGTCGAAGAACTATCGCTCGTGCGGTTATCGCGCAGGCTGGATGGTCGTTTCCGGCGATTTGCGCGATGCGCGTGATTATATCGAGGGCCTCGATATGCTGGCCTCGATGCGGCTGTGCGCC
>DATMWH010000347.1:0-9315 GCA_035562615.1 Pseudomonas sp.
GGTTTTTCGCGGTATTCCACACCGAGTGCCCATTGCGGGTTGAGTAACAGCGCCACCGAACCCTCCTTGAGTACTGAACGTGTATCGCGACGATCCCCGCCAAAGCCGAGCAGGCCCATTTCGTTGGCCCGGCTGTAACGCAGGTTGCCATTGAGCAACAGGTTGTAGCCGAAAGCGCCGCCGAGGAACAGGCGACTGGCCGCCAGATAACCCTCCACATCCTCATCGCGCTGGGCGCCCACCAGCGAAGGAATCAGAAAATCCTTTTGCCGTTTGTACTGCAGACCGAGCGAAACCTGCGGCAAATCATCGTAGATCAGGTCACCAAACAAGCGCAGCTTGAGGCCGAGAATGTCCTGACTCAGGCTGTTCTCCGGCAGGTTCAGATCCCGCGCCAGCGTACCCAGATCAAACTGCTGGCGCGCGTATGAGAGTTCCAGACGGTTATCCAGACTGGTCGCCACGCCGCCGGCATCCAGTCGGTAGTCGCCGGTTTCGACCCGCGTGACAAAGGCGGTAGCCCCCCATTCACCTTCCTCGGCATAACCGGCCAACACGGCCCAGGGCACGATACCGCCACCGGCCTGCCCTTCCAGACTGGTGGCACCTCCGGTGGCGAGCAGACGCCCCTGATCAGCCAGCAACAGGGGTGACCACAGCAACCCCATCAGCGCCACACAGCATGCGCGCACGTTCATTCAGACCTCCGCAAAAGTTGCAGTGGTGAGCGTCAGCAACCAGCTCTCGAAGGCTGCGGGCGGTAGTGGACGGCTGATGAAATAGCCCTGCACACAATCACAGCCCCAGCGCCGCAACAGCTGCAGGCTGCGCTCATACTCGACACCCTCGGCCACCACCTTGAGCCCGAGGCTGTGACTCATCTCGATGGTCGAGCGCACGATCACCGCATCCTCGCTGTGCTCGTCGAGATCACGGACAAACGACTGGTCGATCTTCAACTCCTGGACCGGCATGCGCTTGAGTTGCGACAGCGAGGAATACCCGGTACCGAAGTCGTCCACCGACAGGCCAATGCCCAGCCGGCGCAGATCCTCGAGCACCTGCAGCGAGCGACTCTGATCCTGCATCACCGCGCTTTCGGTGATCTCGAAGACCAGCTGCTGCGGATCGACCCGGTACTGCTCGAGCAGCTGTGCGACGCGCTCGCGCAGGTCGAGGTTGATCAGGTCATCGGCCGAGATGTTCAGCGACACCTGCAGATGAATCCCGCGGCCGGACCACTCGGCCAGCTGACGAACCCCCTCGCTAATCACCCAACCGGTCAGCAGGCTGATACTGCCGGTACGCTCGGCCAGTGGAATGAACTCACCCGGAGAGACCATGCCGTACTGCGGATGTTCCCAGCGCAGCAGGGCTTCGGCCTGCAGCACGCGGTTACTGCGCAGGTCGAGTTTGGGCTGATAGTGCAAGAGCAAGCCACCCTGCTGGTGCACATGGCGCAAATCGCGGATCAGCTCGACCTGCCGGCGATACGCACTGTCGCGTCCCTCCTGATACACCTGCAGCCGGCCAGGCAGCTGCATGGCATCCTGCCGGGCAATATCAACGCGCTTGAGCAGTGACTCGGCATCCGTACCATCCTGCGGATACGCCGCGACACCCAGCGCCAGATCCAGACTGACTTGTTGCGTGGCCAGTTGCAGCGGCCGGTTGAGGATCTGCTGCACGCGGTCGGCCAGGCCGACGCTGGCCTCGGCATCGGCGCCATCAAACAGCACCACAAACTCATCCGCGGTGAGTTGCGCCACGGTGTCGCCAGGGCGCAACACGGCCTGCAGGCTCTGACTCAGGCTCTGCACCAGCTGCTCGAACACTTCCTCACCGAGATTGTCGAGCAGCAGCCGGTAATTATTGATCCCCAGACACACCAGACCGATGGGGCGTTCAGCCAGAATCGCACTGCCGATCCGCTCCAGCGCCAGCGCGCGGTTGGGCAGACCGCTGCGGGCATCGTGCAGGGCATTGTGCGTCAGTTGCAGTTCGCGCTCGGCGATCCCCGCCTGCATCTGGCGGAAGACCCGCGCCAGCTGGCCGAATTCGTCTTCGCGCTGGATCGCAATATTTTCCGAATAATCGCCCTGACTGATCCGCTCGGCCACCCGCACCAGCTCCCCAACCGGCCGCGAGACCGTGCGGGCCAGACCGAAGGCCAGCAGCACCGAAGCTGCCAGCGCCGCCAGGGTTACCAGCAGAATGTCCCGATCAAGGCTGTGAAAGGCCTGCATGGCCTGATTCAGCGACGTGTGCAGGTAGGCCTGAACCTGGAAATTCTGCCCCTGTCCCAGTGGCAGCATCACGCTCATCCACTGCTCGCCCGACAGTTCATCTTCAACCGGAGTGCTTGCCGGCAGCGTGAGCAATTGCTGTTCAGCGGCCGGGGATAACTGCAAGGTGCTTACAGCGGCCAGCACCTGTTGCTCGCGAACAGCCAGCAAGGACAGGTTGAGACCGGTCAGGGCGCGCAACTCGTCGACCTGCGACTGTTCCATGGCAAAGCCCATGACCACCCGGGCAATGGGTACCGGCGCCATGACCGGGGTTTCCACCAGCAGGTGAACCTGATCATTCAGCGGCGCCAGGAAGATCGTCTGGGCGCCGCGCCGTGCAGCCTGCAGATCGGCGCTGTAGACGAAGGACTCGCCGACTGCCTGGGTCGACACACTGGAAGACACGATCCGTCCATCCAGGTCCAGCAGCAACACTTCGCTGGCACCAATGCGCCCGGCATGGTTGAGCAATACCGAACGAATGGTCGGCTCGTCGTCGCTGGCAATCGCCGATTTGAAACCGAAGTCCGCCGCCAGCACCTTGACCGCTTCCTGCAACTGACTGCTGCGCACTTCCAGCAGGCGCTGGAACACCCGCGCACCGACTTCAACCTGCTCAGCGGCCTGAACCCGCACCGAACTGTTGACCGCTGCACTGGCAAACAGATAAACCGTGCCGACCACGGCTACCAGTAACAGCACCATGAACAACAACAGACGGGTTTGAAACTGCTTACTTCCCTTCACGATAGGCCTTCTCGTACTCCTCGCCAAAACGCGACGGTTTGGGCCGTTCCGGTACCAGCGGCGGTGCCACGAAATCCAGCTGGATATTCTCCTGCGCACCGGCGGCACCAACCTCGAGCGTGCCGCGCGCCTGCGGCAGCAGGTCTGCATTGGCCGGATGCCAGAGTGTCATCGGGTACTGACCCGGCGGCAGATCAAGGCTCAGGCGCCCCTGTGCATCACTGACGGCAAAGCGCGGATCGTTGGTGACATAGACATAACCGACCATCCAGTCATGGATGTTGCAACCCAGCACCACGACTCCGGGCTGGTCAAACACTATCGGCTGGCTCGGCGTGCCTTTGTACAGGCGCAACTCGAAACGCTTGGGCGCAGAGAACGAATAGACATGGTGGCGGACGCTGTCGCGATTGGGAAAGCTGACCGCAGTACCGGTGCGCACCGCCAGCACCGGTGGGGTGAACTTGCGTTCGGCCTGGCGATCTCTGCCGCCGCTGATGGCTCGGGCGGCAAGTCCGCTCCGGCAAAACTGATGACCGCGCCCTGCACCGGACGGTTCTGCGCATCCGTCAGCAGAAAACTCACCGGCGCTGCCAGGACCGGGCCACTGAGCATGATGGTCAGTGCCGCCAGCCACTGCGCCCGAGTACTGCCTGATGCTGTCGTCATTCCTTCCCCCCGGTACACGCTGCCTGCCCTTGAGCTCACAACCCTGACCTGACGCGTGCAGGTCAGAAGCATGGTGCCGAGCCCACTGCACACTAGCAAGCCATTCGCTTGATCGTTTGGCAGTATAGGAGCTACTCGGCTGCCCTGATGAACAGCAACACGGTTAATCCCTGGCATGCAATCTGCGCCTGCCTTGCAACAAACAAGGAAAAGCAAGGCGCCCGGCACAAAACAAGTCCGCATCAGCAGATTTGCAACCCGCTGTGGCGGCCACTTGCAGGCAACCGCCAGCACCACCAAACCGGTGATCCAAGATTGTTGCACTGCTAGCAAAAAGCTATCATCCGCATACATCTGACGCGCTGCCAGAACCGCTAACCGCCCGGAACACACCCTGATTGAACCTTAAAACCCGCCTGCTGGGCTTTGCCGCATTGCTCGTGCTGCTTTCATCGGTGGCTTCGTGGCTGGTGTTCCAGCACATCGCCGAAGGCATCATCGAGCACTGGGGTCGGCAGATGGCCGAGACCCAGGTGCGCTATGACAGCGCGCGGCTGCTGCGGCCGCTGGAGCGCGAAATCGCCCTGGCGCGGCAGATGGCCGACTCCCATGCGCTGCTGCAGTGGGCCGGCAACTCTGCAGACCCGCAGCTCAAAGCCCGTGCCCTGGCCGAAATGGAATCCTTTCGCCGCAACTTTCGTGACCAGAGCTTTTTCGTGGCCCTGCTGGCATCGCGCGAGTACTACCACAACAACGCGAAAAACGAGTATGCCGGCAAGGAGCTGCGCTACCTGCTGGACCCCTTCAAGCCCGCTGACGCCTGGTTCTACCGGCTGATCGAAAAGGACCGCGATTTCCACCTCAACGTCAATCCTGATGTGGAGCTGGGGGTCACCAAGCTGTGGATCGACGTGCTGATGCGCGATGGCGAGAGGGCCATCGGGATTGTCGGCACCGGACTGGAACTGAGCAGTCTGCTCAAGGAAATGGTTGATGTCAGCCAGCCGGGCGTGACCACGATGTTCACCGACCAGAGCGGCGCCATTCAGCTGTACCGCGACCCGCGTTTCATTGATTACGCCAGCGTGGTCAAGGCCGAAGGGCAAAAGAACACCCTCGATCAGCTGCTGACCGATGCGGCGGACATGCTGCGGGTGCAAACCATCATGCACGAATTGCGCAACCAGCCGGCCAACCAGGCCCAGGTACGCAGCGATTTCGTCAGTTTCAATGGCAAACGCCATCTGATCGGCATCGCCTATCTGCCGACCCTCGACTGGTTCGAGATCACCCTGCTGGATCTGGATGTGGTGATGCCGCTGCGCAGCCTGATGGGGGCAGCCGTGGTGTTCGCCCTGACCTTGCTGGTCTCGCTGCTGCTGATGGCGTTCATGTTGCGCAAAAACGTGCTCAATCCCCTGCGCGCCCTGGAGCGTGCCATGGAACAGGTGCGCGAAGGGGAGATCCCGGATCGCTCACTGCTGCCCAAAGGCGAAGGTGAAATCGGCCGTCTGGTCGAACACTTCACCTCCATGGCCAATGCGATCCAGAACAACACCCGGCAACTGGAGGACAAGGTGCAAGAACGCACCGTCGCGCTGGAGCAACTGGCACGGGTGGATGCGCTGACCGGCCTGCTCAATCGCCGCGGCATGAGCGAACGGCTGGACGAAGAACTGGACCGCGCGACCCGGCAGAACACCAGCTTTGCCGTGCTCTGGCTGGACGTGGACAACTTCAAGCAGATCAACGACTGCTTTGGCCATGGCGTCGGCGATCAGGCACTGATCGCGGTCACCGGCATTCTCAAACGCTGCCTACGCCACTATGAATGCGCTTCACGCTGGGGCGGTGACGAATTTCTGGTGCTGCTCTCGCCCTGTGACAAGCAGACGCTGCAGCGCATTGGTGAACGCATCCGCGCGCTGGTAGAGATTGAAGGCAGCGAACCGGAAATGCCGCTGACGGTGAGTATTGGCGGACACCTGTTTCGCCCGGGTGAGAGCCTGGATCAGGTACTGCAACAAGCCGACGAGGCCCTGTACAAGGCCAAGGCCGCCGGGCGCAACGCCTTCCGCCAGAGTCGCACCTGAATCACTGGGTGTATTTGTGCAGCAAGGCGTCGTAGGTGCCATTGCTGCGCAGGCTTTCGAATGCCTGACGCAAGGTGCTCACCGGTAGCGGCTCCGATAGCGATCTAAACAATAACCCAAGGGGCCACACCGGCAAGTACTGCAGAGCCTGTCTATACTCAAAAATCCAACCACAGAGGAAATATCATGAGTATATTCAAGACCCTATCGGCCGCTATCGCTCTCGTGTCAATCTCCGCCTGCGGGGTCAACGCCACGCAAGGGGTTGTCAAACCACCATCCCAGACCTCCGGGCCGTTTGGCATGATTACCCACGAGGAAATCAAGACAGAGGGTGACAAGGCTTTCTCCGGGGTGAACAAGGTCGTCATCGGTGGCTTCAAGGTAGGCTTCATCACCGCCAAGGAAGAGCAGGAAAAAGCCGGCAGCGGAATCATCGGCGGTCGCTCCAGCGCAGCGCTCGAAATGCAGGGGCTGACCCCTGAAGTCATGCAGAGCATCACTGACAAGGCCTACAGCGACCTGCTCAGCAAGCTCAAGGCACAGGGCTATGAAGTAGTGGACCGTGCAGAGCTGACCGGCAGCGCCGAGTTTTCCAAGGCCAACCATGAATCTTCACCGCTGACCGAGGAGTCGTCGTTCTTCGGCAGCAATAACGATGTTACCTACGTCGCCCCCAAAGAGATCGGCAAGCTGTACTTCTTCATGGGTGATAGCGGCCCAAGCGGCGGTTTCGGTTTCGACAACCCGACCACAGCCGCCTCGACATTCGCCGACAAGACCAAACTGCCGGTGTTGTCAGTGGTCTACACCCTGGACTTCGCCTCGAAGAACGGCTCCGGCGGCAGCTTTGCCAGTACCTCGGCACTGGAAGTCGGCCAGGCTCTCTCGGCTATCCCGGGCAGCGGCATCACCCTGTACGGTGGCTCGGCCGGTACCTTCAGCACGGCTAACGGTTCGCTCAAACTAGGTCAGGCCATTACCTCGCCGGACACCTTCGGCGAAATCGAGATGACGACCTCGGACACCATGAAAGTGCTGGAAACTGCCAGCAATGTGGCCGGGGTGTTGCTCGGTGCCGGCAGCAATCAGAGCCGCGATTTCGTGCTCAAGGCTGATCCGGCCAAGTACAGCAGTGGCGCCAGCGGCGTGCTCAGCAAAGCCAATGACGATCTGTTGCACAGCATGAAAGCCCTGCGCTAGGTGACTTTGCCAACCTCACTGGCGGCCAGCTGTCGCCGTGTACCAGTGCGTGGCCTGGACTTTCGCCTGTTCGATCAGGGCGCCGGGACACCCGTGCTGTTGCTGCATGGTTTCCCGGATGATCTTGAAATCTGGTCCGGCGTAATCCCCCATCTGCTGGATGCCGGCTATCGGGTGATTGCCTTTGACCAGCGCGGCTTTGGCGACAGCAGCATGCCGCTGGGCGTGCAGGAATACAGCACGCGCAAGATCGTCGATGACATTCCGGCGCTGCTGGACGAACTGGGTATCCGCGAGCCGGTATTGGTCATGGGCCATGACTGGGGTGCCGGGATTGCCTGGGCAATGACCATGTTCTACCCCGAGCGGGTGCGCGCGCTGGTCGCGGTGTCGGTCGGTCATCTGCACTGCTATGGCCGCGCGGGTCTGGAGCAGAAACTGGTCAAGGGCTTCTACACGCTGTGGTTCCAGCTACGCGGCGTGGCCGAATGGTACCTGCTGCGCGCCGGCGGGCTGGCCCGCTGGCTGGGAAATGAACCCGACGCTGCGCAGATCATCCTGCGCATGTCCCGCCCGGGACGCCTGACCGCCGGACTCAGCTGGTACCGCGCCGCCCTGCTGCCGGTGATGTTCGGCCACTGGCCACGCATCAGCCGGCCGACGCTGGGCATCTGGAGTGATGGCGACAGATTCCTCAGCGAAGCGCAGATGCGCAACTCGTCCACGCAGATGGATGCCGCGTGGGCCTATGTGCGACTCGACGGCTGCGGGCACTGGATTCCCAAGGAACAACCACAACGTCTGGCCCGACTGGCCATCGACTGGTTTGCCAAGCATTGAGGGGGCGGTTGCAGAGACAGATTGAAACACCGTATCTATTGTAGGAGCCAGCTTGCTGGCGATTCGGTGCGCGCTGCGTGAAGAGCATCGCCAGCCAGCTGGCTCCTACATAAAACCCATCTGGTTTCCGGCGGATAAGCCGCATAACTGGCTTGCCGATGGCCACGCGGCTACCCTGACAGCACCTTGCATGCCCCCGGAGTTCGCATGAGTCTGTCGCTGCTGTACCGCTATGCGGTGTTCACCTTCTGTGTGTTGTTTACCTTGCTCAGCCTGCCAGTGGCCTTCAGCCACCCGTGGATGTGGATGGTCACCCTGCTGACTGGTGCGCTGAGTCTGGTCGGCATCAATGACCTGCGGCAAAAACCCCAGGCCATCCGCCGCAACTACCCGGTGATCGGCAACATTCGCTATCTGGTGGAAAGCATCCGCCCGGAGATCCGCCAGTACCTGCTCGAAGGCGACCGCGAAGCCCTGCCCTTTTCCCGTGCCCAGCGTTCGCTGGTGTATGCCCGGGCCAAGAACGAGAACGCCGAAAAAGCTTTCGGCACCCTGATCGATGTCTACCACAATGGCTACGAATTCATCGGCCACTCCATGCTGCCGGCGCAACACAGCGACAGCCGCACCTTTCGGGTCAGTGTTGGCGGTCCCGACTGCACGCAGCCCTACGCGGCCTCGGTATTCAACATCTCGGCGATGAGCTTTGGCTCGCTCAGTGCCAACGCGATCCGTGCGCTGAACCAGGGTGCGCAGCTGGGCGGGTTCTACCATGACACCGGTGAAGGCAGCATCAGCCCTTACCATCTGGAACATGGCGGCGATCTGGTGTGGGAGATCGGCAGTGGTTATTTCGGCTGCCGGACCAATGATGGCCACTTCGACCCGCAACGCTTTGCCGAGCAGGCCCGCCAGCCGCAGGTAAAGATGATCGAGATCAAGCTCAGTCAGGGCGCTAAACCCGGGCACGGCGGCATCCTGCCCAAACACAAGGTCAGCGCGGAAATCTCCGCCGTGCGCGGCGTGCCCATGGGACAGGATTGCATTTCGCCGTCACGCCACAGCGCCTTCAGCACACCGATCGAACTGCTGCAATTCATCGCCCGCTTGCGCGAACTGTCCGGCGGCAAGCCGGTCGGCTTCAAGTTCTGCGTCGGCCATCCGTGGGAGTTCATGGCCATTGCCAAGGCCATGCTGGAAACCGGAATCAAACCCGACTTCATCGTCGTCGATGGCAAGGAAGGCGGCACCGGCGCAGCGCCCGTGGAGTTCACCGACCATATCGGCATCCCGCTGCGCGAAGGGCTGCTGTTCGTGCACAACATTCTGGTGGGCCTGAACCTGCGCGAACATATTCGTCTGGGTGCAAGCGGCAAGATTGTCAGCGCCTTCGATATCGCCAGCGTGTTGGCCATGGGCGCCGACTGGGCCAACTCGGCACGCGGTTTCATGTTCGCCATCGGCTGCATCCAGAG
>DATMWH010000348.1:0-1888 GCA_035562615.1 Pseudomonas sp.
TGTGGTGTGGGCACAGGACCGTCGGGGGGTGAAGAATACCCTGAGTTTTTACCGGCTGACGACTGTTCAGCAAAACATCCGGATTTTGACCGTTTTAGCGTCCCTGGCAGCTTTCAGGGTTCCCGAGATAGTCGTGCAGACGGGTCTGTTGCTCGGGCGTCAGGAACAGCCCGAGTTTGCTGCGTCGCCAGAGGATGTCTTGCGCGCTCTGCGCCCATTCCACGCGGCGCAGATAATCGACTTCGCGCTGGTAGAGGCCGCTGCCGAACGCTTCGCCCAGGTCCGCAAGGCTCTGCGCGCCCTGCAGAATCTGCTCGCTGCGGCTGCCGTAGGTGATCGACCAACGCTGCGCCAGTGAATCCGGCAGCCAGGGGAAGCGCTGGGTCAGGCTGGCGGCCAGTGCGGCGGCGCTGGTCATGTGTTCGCCGCCGGGCAATGGCTGGCTGCGGGTCGCGCTGGCGGCGAGGCCGGGAAACCAGGGTGCCAGCTCACCCAGCGCGGCTTCGGCGAGCTTGCGGTAGGTGGTCAGCTTGCCGCCGAACACCGAGAGCAGGGGCGGTTCGCCCGGCTTGCCGGACAGTGACAGGGTGTAGTCACGGGTCACGGCCGAGGGGTCGTCGGATTCGTCATCGCACAGCGGCCGCACCCCGGAGTAGGTGTGCAGGATGTCTTCACGTCGCACTTGTTGCTTGAAGTGGGCATTTACCACTTCCAGCAGATAAGCGGTTTCTTCTTCGCTGATGCTCACGTTGCCCGGGTCACCCTGATATTCGCGGTCGGTGGTGCCGATCACGCTGAAACGCTCCAGATAGGGAATGACAAACACGATGCGGCGGTCTTCGTTCTGCAGGATGTACGCCTGCTCGCCGTCATACAGACGCGGCACGATCAGGTGGCTGCCCTGAATCAGGCGAATGCCATAGGGCGCTGTCTGCTTCAGACCATCCTTGATGAAACTGGCTACCCAGGGGCCGCTGGCATTCACCAGCGCGCGGGCCTGCAGGGTTTCCTGCCGGCCGTCGGCATGCAGCAACTGCAACTGCCAGTGGTCAGCCAGACGTTCGGCGCTGACGCAGCGGGTGCGGGTGGAGATGCGCGCGCCGGCTTCCTGTGCCGCCAGCGCATTGAGCACGACCAGCCGGGCGTCATCTACCCAGCAGTCGGCATATTCGAAGCCGGTGCTGATTTGTGCCTTGAGCGGGCTTTCGGGGCCGAACTTCAGGGTGCGCGAGCCGGGCAGCTTTTTGCGCTTGCCCAGATGGTCATAGAGAAACAGTCCGGCACGAATCATCCACGCCGGCCGCAGGTGCGGGCGGTGCGGCAGGATGAACTTCAGCGGCCGGACGATATGCGGCGCCTTGGCCAGCAGCACTTCGCGCTCGGCCAGTGCTTCACGTACCAGGCGGAACTCGTAATGTTCCAGATAACGCAGGCCGCCATGGATCAGTTTGCTGCTGGCCGAGGAGGTGTGGGCGGCCAGATCGTCCTTTTCGCAGAGAAACACCGACAGCCCCCGTCCGGCAGCATCGGCCGCAATCCCGGCACCGTTGATGCCGCCGCCAATGACGGCGATGTCGTAGAGCCTGTGTTGCGATTCGTCGACGATTTTCTGCGCGTCCATATCGTTCCTGAAGGTGATTGCCGTTACATTGCAGTCTTTTCCGACTGATTCTTGCCCCTGAACATGACACCAGCAATCGATTTGTTGAAAAAAGTCTGTGCCGAGCACCGCGTGCACAGTTATACGCACGACCCCAAGGCACCGTCCTATGGGCTGGAAGCGGCGGAAAAGCTCGGGCTGAACCCGGCGCAGGTGTTCAAGACACTGCTCGCCGCCAGTGAAAAAGGCGAGTTGCTGGTGGCGGTGGTGCCGGTGGCCGGCAGCCTT
>DATMWH010000349.1:0-2307 GCA_035562615.1 Pseudomonas sp.
CACAATCAGCGCTGTCAGTGGCAACCAGTGGGCGACGCCATGACCTGCGTGGGCCTCGGTCTGAGGTTTGCCATGGAACGCGATGAAGATCAGGCGGAAGGTGTAGATGGAGGTCAGAAAAGCGCCAGCCAGTCCTGCGTAGAGCAGTGTTTCGTGGCCGCTGGCAAACGCTTCCCAGAGGATCTCGTCCTTGGAATAGAAGCCTGCGGTAATCAGCGGCAATGCCGCCAGCGCCGCCCCGCCGACGATGAAACTGGCATACGCCAGCGGTAATTTCTTCCACAGGCCACCCATCTTGAAGATGTTTTGTTCATGGTGGCAGGCATGGATGACCGCGCCCGAGGCCAGGAACAGCAGGGCCTTGAAGAAGGCATGGGTCATCAGGTGGAAAATCGCCGCATCCCAAGCGGCAACGCCCAGCGCAAGGAACATGTAGCCCAACTGGCTCATGGTCGAGTACGCCAGAATGCGCTTGATGTCGGTCTGCACCAGTGCCGCAAAACCGGCCAGCACCAAAGTGCTCGCGCCAACAATACCCACCAGTGCCAGCACATCCGGGGTCAGGATGAACAGCCCATGGGTACGCGCAATCAGGTAAACCCCGGCAGTCACCATGGTCGCTGCGTGGATCAGCGCGGATACTGGCGTCGGGCCAGCCATAGCATCCGCCAGCCAGGTTTGCAGCGGCAACTGGGCTGACTTGCCAACGGCGCCGCCGAGCAACATCAGGGTAGCCAGACTTAACCACGGGTCACCGGAAGAGAACTTCTGTGGCGCCAGCACCATCAGCTCCTGAATGTTCAGGGTGCCAAGCTGGACAAACAGTATGAACAAGCCAATCGCCATGAACACATCACCAATGCGGGTGACGATAAAGGCCTTGAGGGCGGCATTGCCGTTGGGAACATGCTTGAAATAGAAGCCGATCAGCAGGTAAGAGCAGAGCCCGACACCTTCCCAGCCGAAATACAGGACCAGCAGGTTATCGCCCAACACCAGCATCAGCATGCTGAAGATAAACAGATTGGTGTAGGCAAAGAACCGCGAGTAACCCTCTTCTCCGCGCATGTACCAGCTGGCGAACAGATGAATCAGGAAACCCACGCCGGTCACCACGCCGAGCAAGGTCAGTGACAGGCCGTCCAGATAGAGTGTGAAGCTTGGCGTGAAGTTTTCAACTGCAAACCATTGCCACAGCGGTTGCAGGAAAACGCCGTTTTCCGGTGGGGCTACGTTGAATTGCCAGATGATCCAGGCGCTGGTCAGCGCCGAGAGGCCAACGCTGCCGACCCCGATCAGTGCCGAGACGTTCTCAGACCAACGCCCGCGAGAAAAGGCCAGCAGTACAAAGCCGAGCAGGGGGAACAGACAGGTCAGGAAGAGAAGGTTCATCCGCGCATCTCACTGGCAGCATCGATATCGAGGGTATGAAAACGGCGATACAGCTGAAGAAGAATCGCCAGGCCGATACTGGCTTCGGCGGCCGCCAGGGTCAGCACCAGAATGAACATGATCTGACCGTCAGCTTGTGCCCAGCGGCTGCCGGCGACCACAAAAGCCAATGCAGCGGCGTTCATCATCACTTCCAGACTCATGAGGATGAACAGAATGTTGCGCCGGACAATCACTCCGGTCAGTCCAAGGCTGAACAAAAGTCCTGCCAGCGCCAGTCCATGTTCCATGGGAATCGAATGCATGATTACTCCTTGGCCTCATGGCGTCCGAGATGGAAGGCAGCCACCAGGGCCGCCAGCAGCAGCATCGAGGCCAGTTCCACTGCCAGCAGATAGGGGCCGAACAGGCTGATGCCGACCGCTTTGGCATCCACCGTGGTATGACCGATCGTGCCGTTGTCAGCGCCGTTGAACAGTACATATAGCAATTGCGCCAGAAGCAGCAATGACAGCAGCCCGGGACCGAACCAGATGCCGGGTGCCAACCATTGAGTTTCCTGCTGGATGGCCGCCGGGCCAAGGTTGAGCATCATCACCACAAAGACAAACAGAACCATGATCGCGCCGGCGTACACGATGATTTCCAGTGCCCCGGCAAACGGCGCGCCCAGGGCGAAAAAACACATCGAAACAGCCAGCAGAGAGACGATCAGGTACAGCAGGGCGTGCACTGCATTGGTGTGGCTGATCACGCGCAATGTGGAAATTGCGGCAATGCCGGCAGCGAAATAGAAAGCGAATTCCATCTTTCGTCCTTAGGGCAGTAGGCTCTTCACATTGATCGGTTCGGCTTCGTTCTGCGCGGAGCCTTTTGGCTTTCCGGCAATCGCCATCCCCGCAACGCGGTAGAAGT
>DATMWH010000350.1:0-46497 GCA_035562615.1 Pseudomonas sp.
GCGGTTGGCCAGTGTCTGGAACACGAAGGCCAGTGTGAGCATGCCCACGCCAGTAATCGCCCAGCCGATCAACACGGCGCCCGCGCTGGCGCTGGCCGCAATATTCTGCGGCAGCGAGAAAATGCCTCCGCCAATCATCGATCCCACGACCAGTGCGATCAGTGCACCGAGCTTGAGTTTATTTTCTGAGGTGCTCATGGCAGGGCAATTCCTTCTGTGGCTGTTCGAGAATTCAATGTAGCTGCACTTTTCATTTAATACCGCATGATCAAGTGGCTGTTGATGCAGGTCAAGTGCGGCCGGCAAAAACCGCTGAAACGCCGCCCCATGCAACCTGAATCACTCTAGTAGTGTTTAGGTGTGCCGTATTGCAAACGGATGACATTGCAAATGTGTTTGAAAACTTGCTTGCAAAATAAACTATAAAAAAATATATTGTTCGTTAATTAACTGTTTGAAGGTTTTCCCATGCTTGCACACGAAGCCCCGCTGGATATCCCGCGACTGCGTCAGTCGGCGGATCAGGCCGGGCAATTGCTCAAGACGCTGGCCAATCCGGATCGCCTGCTGCTGCTGTGTCAGCTTTCGCAGGGCGAGCGCAGCGTGGGCGAGCTGGAGGCCATGCTGGGTATTCAGCAGCCCACCCTGTCACAGCAACTGGCGGTTTTACGCCGCGAGCAGCTGGTGGATACCCGTCGCGAGGGCAAGCAGATCTTCTACCGTATCAGCAGCCCGCAAGCGCTGGCCGTGATCAACACTCTCTATCAGCTGTTTTGCGGGAGCGAAGAATGAGTATTGATTGGGCAAACTTCACCCCTTGGGCTTCGCTCGCCG
Organism: Pseudomonas sp.; assembly: GCA_035562615.1. GTDB lineage: Bacteria > Pseudomonadota > Gammaproteobacteria > Pseudomonadales > Pseudomonadaceae > Aquipseudomonas. The sequence continues at coordinate 835 of DATMWH010000350.1, forward strand.
GGGGCGCGATGATCGGCCTGTCCGCCGCTCTGTTTGTGCTGCTTAATGGCCGCATCGCCGGGATCAGCGGGGTGTTGGGCGGCCTGTTCAGCCGCGCCCGCGAAGGGATCGCGCAGCGCCTGCTGTTTGTCCTCGGCCTGTTGCTGGCGCCGCTGCTCTGGCAACTGTTCGGCGAACTTCCGGCGATTGAGTTCACCGTCGGCTGGCAAGGGTTACTGGCGGCAGGCTTGCTGGTAGGCATTGGTACCCGCTACGGCGCTGGCTGCACCAGCGGGCATGGCGTCTGCGGGTTGTCGCGGCTGTCGGTGCGCTCGCTGATCGCGACGCTGCTGTTTATGGGCGCGGGATTCCTGACGGTGTTCGTTGTCCGCCATGTGCTGGGGAATTGATCATGCGTAATGTCAGTGCATTTTTCTGCGGGTTGCTGTTCGGTTTCGGTTTGTTGTTGGCCGGCATGGCCAATCCGGCCAAGGTGCAGGCCTTTCTTGATCTTGGGGGGTTATGGGACCCCTCGCTGGCGCTGGTGATGGGCGGGGCCATTGCCGTGGCTATCCTGCCGTTTACCTGGGCGAAGCAACACACGCGCAGTCTGCTGGGTGCGCCCATGCAGTTGCCCGGCAAGCGCGATGTGGACCGCCGGCTGGTAATCGGCAGCCTGTTGTTCGGTTCGGGCTGGGGGATTGCCGGTATCTGCCCGGGGCCGGCGCTGGCCACCGTGCTGACCGGCCACTGGCAGTTACTCTTGTTTGGATTGGCGATGCTTGCGGGCATGCTGATATTTGAAGCGCTGGAACGGCGCACACACTGACCCGGGGAGGGTATGTCATGACCAAGAATGTGGGTGGTATCGATCGTTTGGCACGGTTTGCACTCGGTATGGCGCTGATCGCCATGACCCTCACGGGCTTTATCGGCGCCTGGGGCTGGATTGGTCTGGTGCCGCTGCTGACCGCCGTGTTCAGCACCTGCCCGGTGTATTCCATTCTGGGTATGCGCACCTGCAAGGTGAAATGACCCAGCCCGGGGGCCGCGCGGATACGCACGGCCCCTGTGCCAACTGACTGCGGGGGGCTGTGCCATGCCGGTGCCGTTGAAAATCGATTTTGTCTCGGACATTTCCTGCCCGTGGTGCGTGATCGGCTTGCGTGCGCTGGAGCAGGCCATAGCTCGTCTGGACGGGCAGGTTGCGGTCGACCTGCATTTTCAGCCCTTCGAGCTGAATCCGCAGATGCCGCCCGGTGGTCAGGATATTGATGAGCACCTGCAGCAGAAATATGGCTCAACCCCCGAGCAGGCAGCCCTGGTGCGCGAGCGGATTCGTGCGGCCGGTGCGGCGTTGGGCTTCACCTTCAGCCTGCAAACGCGCAGTCGCATCTACAACACCTTTGATGCCCATCGCCTGTTGCACTGGGCGGCGTTGGAGGGGCACCAGTTGGCACTCAAACAGGCGCTGTTCCAGGCGTACTTCACTGATGGCGAGGACCCCTCCAATCATCAGGTGTTGATTCGCGCGGCCGCCCGTGTGGGGCTCGATGCCACACGGGCAGCACGGATTCTCGACAGCAACGAGTTCGCGGCGGTGGTGAGGAAGGAGCAGGCGTTCTTTCAGGATCAGGGTATTCATGCCGTGCCCGCCGTGATCATCAATAACCAGCACCTGATTCAGGGCGGCCAACCGGTTGAGGTATTCGAGCAGGCGTTGCGGCAGATTGCCGGGCTTGCCTGAAGACCATGCCGACAAGGGGTTTCTCCATGCACGCGCAGATTGCCGCCTTCTTTGATCCGGCCACCTTCACCTACAGCTACGTGGTGAGTGACCCGGCCACCGGTGCCTGCGCCATCATTGATCCGGTACTGGATTACGATGGTGCGGCAGGTCGCACCTCCCGGCACAGCGCACAACGCCTGATCGAGCATGTACGCGCACAGCAACTGCGGGTCGAGTGGCTGCTGGAGACCCATGTGCATGCCGATCATCTGTCAGCCGCGCATTACCTGAAGGAGCAGTTAGGCGGGCAGATCGGCATCGGCAGCCAGATTACCCAGGTGCAGCAAACCTTCGCCGCGCTGTTCAATGCCGAAGAGGGTTTTGCCCGCGACGGCCGGCAATTTGATCACCTGTTCGCTGACAACCAAACGTTCCGCATCGGCAACCTGCAGGCCCGAGCCTGGCACACCCCCGGACATACCCCGGCGTGCATGAGTTATCTGGTCGGTGATGCGGTGTTCGTCGGCGATACCCTGTTCATGCCGGACTACGGTACGGCGCGCTGTGACTTCCCAGGGGGCGATGCCCATGCGTTGTATCAGTCGATCCAGCGCCTGTTCAGTCTGCCCGATGCCACCCGCCTGTTCATGTGCCACGACTACAAGGCACCGGGCCGCACCGAATACCTTCACCTGAGCAGCGTCGGTGAACAGCGCCAGCACAATGTGCACATTCATCAGGGCATCAGCGAAGAACAGTTCGTGCAGATGCGCAAAACCCGTGATGCCAGCCTCGGCATGCCGGCGTTGATCCTGCCCTCGGTGCAGATCAACATGCGTGCCGGGGAGTTGCCGCCAGCCGAGGGCAACGGCACCCGCTATCTGAAGATTCCGCTGGATGTGCTCTGATTAAATGCCGGTAAACGGAGTATGCCTGCCGTTATCTTGTTGCAACTTAACGGGCCTATTGATCCGGCCCGTTAATGTCTTGATTTTCGTAGGATGGCGGAGGCCTGCGGCCGTAACTCAACAAACGGCCGCGAGGCGGGCAAGGTGACGCCTTTTGCATCGATGGTGGGTTACTTCGGGCGTCGACAAGCCGTGCGTCGGTATGCTGCTTGCGGCTAAACCACACAAGCGCCGGCTGAAAGTTCATACATCAGCGTGCCGGATCAATAGGCTGCCGGTTGCTGCTGGGTGATGCAGTGGATATTGCCTCCGCCGAGCAGGATTTCCCGGCCAGGCACCATCACCACGCGGTGCTGTGGAAACAGTGCTTGCAGAATGGCTTGGGCTTCGGCGTCCTTGGGGTCATCAAACTTCGGCGCAATGATGCCGCCGTTGACGATCAGGAAGTTGACGTAGGAACCGGCCAGGCGAATCGAGGGATCACGCTCCTGGCTGCCGGCGCTCAAATCCACGCCGGCACATTCTTCTTGCGTGGCGTGCAACGGGCCGGGTATCGGCATCTTGTGCACGACAATCTGCCGGCCTCTGGCGTCACGCTGGCTTTCCAGTACGCGCATGGCGGCCTGGCAACGTGGGTAGTTCGGGTCGGTCTGGTCGTCCGTCCAGGCCAGCAAGACTTCACCGGGCTTCACATAGCAGCAGAAGTTGTCGACATGGCCATCGGTTTCGTCATTGAACAGGCCGTCGGGCAGCCAGATCACCTTGTCGATCGCCAGGTGTTCGTCGAGGATTTTTTCGATCTGCTCGCGGTTCAGGTGAGGGTTGCGGTTGTGATTGAGCAGGCATTCTTCGGTGGTAATCAGGGTGCCTTCGCCATCCACATGAATCGAGCCGCCTTCCAGTACGAAACCTTCGGTGCGATAGCGTTTGCACCCTTCGATTTCCAGGATCTTGCGCGCCACCTGATCGTCTCGCTGCCACGGCCAGTACAGGCCACCCTCGAAGCCGCCCCAGGCATTGAAGGTCCAGTCCACGCCGCGCACTTCACCGCCGCTATTGCTGACGAAGGTCGGGCCGGTGTCCCGCACCCAGGCATCATCGGTGCTGATTTCGACCAGACGGATATTGCGGTGATCGAGTCGCGCGCGGGCGTTTTCGAATTGTCCGGCCGACACGCAGACCGTCACCGGCTCGAACTCGGCGATTGCCTTGGCCACGGCACTGAAGGCGGCTTGGGCAGGCTTGCCACCCAGGCGCCAGTTGTCCGGACGTTCGGGCCAGACCATCCAGGCTTTGCTGTGGGGCGCCCATTCGGCCGGCATGCTGAAACCGTCAGAACGTGGCGTAGTGGTCAGTGTGGTCATAGGTTCACCTGAATGAGAATGTGGGTAGCCCGATTCCCGTCAAGCCAGAGCTTAGCGGGGCATGACGGAGTTCGCCGGCGGCCTTGAAAGCAGTGTTCTGAACCGCCTGACCAGCAATCGGTGAGGCTTGATGGGAGAATTTATAGCCGATATAAATCGACATAAAAAGCCAATTATATCTATCGGATGCCGTTATTTAATAAATAAACAGATAATTATCTGCTTATGGGCGAGCGCTAGTCTGAACTTCTTTGCTGGGCGGACTAGTGGGGCTGGTTTGAGTGCTTGGGCAGATGGGGCGGCAGATACAGCGCCAGATAGGCATCAAATACGCGCATGCCTTCTTCAGCCATGCGTGCGGTGATGTGGCCATGTTCCTGCACCGAACTGGCATAGATGCGATCGCCCAGCTCCAGCGCCAGGGTGAAAATCTCGATATCTGTCGGCAGGGGTGGCAGCTGGAAATGCCGGGCAAACAGTTGTTGCAGCTGACGACCCAGTTCGATGTCATGCCGGCGGTCCGCCTGGGTCACTTCGGTCAGGCCGTGCTGTGCCAGGATCAACTGCAAGGCGGCAGGGTCGGCGGCATAGGTGCGCAGCATGCGGGTTTCGACAATCCGCGAGAGGTCGCGCCAATCGCGCAACGCCGCATGCTCGACCGGTTCCTGCAGGCAGGCGCGGAAGGCGGCATGCACTTCTGCAGTCAGTGCCTCAAGCAGCGCCGGAACGCTGGGAAAGAAGTGGTACACCGAAGAAGGCGGAATGCCTGCCCGTTCGGCGACGCTGTAAATTGACAGTGCGGCCGCCCCTTGCTCCGCCAGCTCTGCACGTACCGCCTGCAAGATGCTGGCGATCCGTGCCTGGCTGCTGGCGCGCGGTTTGCGCGGTGACAGGGCGCGTGGTTTATCGACGGGTTTGTTCATCATAAGCGCTGTCAGTGCGTCCCCGGTTCTGCTCTGAAAAGTTTCCATTGCTCACTGACCGGCGTGCTGACACGTTCTGGCAGTGCCGGGAACAGCGACAGGCGGCGGCGGGTTGCCTTGTCCATGGCGATACCCGAGAGGTTGCGCAGGTTTTCATCCAGAAACGGGCCGGCATCGGCATTGGGGTTCGGGTAAAGCGTCTCGTTGGTGATCAGGGCGGCAACTTCCGGCTGCATGATGTAGTCGATGAACTGGTGTGCCAGTTCAGGGTGTTTGGCATTGGCGGGAATAACCATGTTGTCGATGAACATCATGGAGCCTTCGCTAGGCACCACAAACTCAACCGGTTGTCCGGCGTCGGCGGCGGCCAGCGCGTCACCGACCCAGGCCAGCGCCACACACAGCTTGCCGCTGTTGAGTTGCGGAATGTACTGCTCGCTGTCGACCAGGCGGATATTCGGGCGCACCGCGCGCAGTGCTTTGCCGGCTGTCTGCACTTGTCGCGGGGCGCTGTCGACCAGGGCACGGCCGCGATAGTTCATCAGGATGGTGAACACCTCGACTTCGGCGTCCAGTACGCTGATTCCGCAACTGGCCAGTTTGGCGCTTTGCGCAGGATCAAAAAGAACGCTCCAGCTCTTCGGAAGCGGGCCGCCAAAAGCGGCCTCTGCCTGGGGCGTATTGATGGCCAGACCGACGGCACCCCACAAGTAGGGGACGGCATACTTGTTCTTCGGGTCAAAGGCAGAAAGTTTGTTGAGCATCTGCTTGTCCAGATGCACCAGGTTCGGCAGCCTGGATTTGTCCAGCGGTTGTATCGTGCCGCTCTTGATCAGGGCGGGCAGCCCGTCATTGGATGGTACGACGATGTCGAAACTCTTGCCGCTTGCCAGCGTTTCATTCAATTCTTCAGAGGTGCTGAAGGTCTGATAATCGACGCGGATACCGGTTTTCTTTTCAAAGTCAGCCAGCACTTGCGGTGCGATGTAGTCATTCCAGTTGTAGACCTGAATGACCTTTTCATCGGCAGCGTTGGCCAGGCCGGGTATCAATGCAAACAGGAAAGCGGCGAGCATGCGGTGCATAGGCGAGGTTCCTTGAGCGGAGCGTAGGCTGAAGAATTATTGTGGTTGGTCGGCCCGGGGTGACGCAGTGGCCGCTGACTTGGTTTGCCAAGCCGGCAGTGCAGTGTTGGCTAAATGTAACAGCACTGATCGGAAAAACACACAGTGTGATTTTCAGCTTCGCCGCCTTAGGCAAGGCCGGCTTTGCCGGATGTTTGCCCTGGGTGCTGCGATGGTTAAAGGCAGTTGGGTAGGGCTGTCAGGCCCCGAAGGGGTATCAGGGTTTTACTGCAGCGGCCTCCGGGGTGCGGAAGAGTTCCCACTGCTGGTCAATGACCTGACTGATGTTGTCGGGCAGCGCCGGTAGCAATGACAGGCGGCGGCGGGTTTCCTTGTCCAGGACAAAACCGGCTTTGGTGCGCAGCGCGTCATCCAGGAACGGCTCGGAGTCTGCGTTGGCATTGGGATACAGCGTTTCATTGCTGATGGCCGCCGCCACCTCCGGCAGCATCATGTAGTCCAGAAACTGCAGCGCCAGTTCGGGGTGGGGGGCATTCGCCGGAATGACCAGGCTGTCGACAAACATGGTCGAGCCTTCCTCGGGAATGAAAAATCCCACAGGTTGCCCTGCCGCCTCTGCCGACAACGCATCCCCCACATAGGCGACCGACACGCACAGATTGCCGGCGCTGAGCTCATCGATGTACAGCTCGCTGTCGACCATGCGCAGGTTGGGCCGGATGAGCCTCAGGGAATGCGCAGCCTTCTGGATCTGCCGTGGCGAGCTGTCAGAGAGCACCCGGCCTTTATAGGTCATCATGTGGGTGAAGACATCTGCCGCCTCATCCAGTTCGCTGATCCCGCAGGACGCCAGCTTGGCGCTGTGGGCCGGGTCAAACACCAGGCTCCAGCTGTTTGGCAGTGGTCCGCCAAAAGCAGCTTCCGCTTTGGGCGTATTGATGGCCAGCCCGATGGAGCCCCAGAGATAGGGTATGGCATAGCGGTTCTTCGGGTCGAAGGCGGACAGCTTGCCCAGCAATTGGCGGTCAAGGTGTTTGCTGTTGACCAGTTTGGTTTTGTCCAGGGGGGTCAGTTTGCCGTTCCTGATCAGATTGGGAAGCAGGTCATTGGAGGGCACGATGATGTCAAAGGGCTGGTTGCTGGCCATGGCTTCATCAAGCTCTTCAGCGGAGCTGAACGTACTGTAATCCACACGGATACCGGTTTTTTTCTCGAAGTCGACCAGAACCTGCGGAGCTATGTAGTCATTCCAGTTGTACATACGGATGACTTTCTCCTCGGCGGCGACCTGGCTGGCCAGTAACGCGAGCAGTAAAACGGTTAGCGTGCGATGCATTAACGGGTTTCCTTGGCGATTAGCCATGCGCGCGGCACATTGGCGAGTGGTTGGCTGGCGTGCAATTAAAAGGCCAGCTAACCCGGCGGTGGCTCAAATGTAGCAGCCGCACCGATAAACCAACAGGCAGGCGGTTCCCTGCGCAAGGTAATCAGGTTGCGCGCAGGTGCCGCAGGGCGGGGTGTCGCGCCCGGTTGTCCGGCCTGCGCTGAGCCGGATGATGCCTTCGGACCTGTCGGCGCTCACTTTTGGTGCGCCAGGGGGCGAACGCTGTGCGCCAAACGGCGGTTTGGGTTGGTGCGGGCAATCGGTGCGCTCTTGCAGGGGGCTGTCGGGTCGATTGTTGAGAATTTCAATCACCCGTTTGAAAGGGGTGTGCGCTCTCTTGGTGCGTCGGTGTCCGGTGCGGTGATGGGATTTATGCCGCGAAGTGGCTTCAAACGGACTCTGCAGGGCGGTTCACAAGGCGCTTGCATTGGTGGGGCGCAAGGGTGTTCCAGTCTCCACTCACGGTGTGCGTGATTTTTTACAGGGCTATTGTATAAAAAAACGAACAACGCTAAGCTCCGACGCACTCAAATAACAGTTAAAACCCGGTGTTGTATGTTGCGGCAGGCATTGATTGATGCAGCCATCTGTTCGAAACAGGTCGGCCGGCATCCAGGCTCTCTGATGGGTCAGCCGAGGGCAAATGCCAGCTCCGGGCCGGTACAGCGCTTCATGTCCGCGAGCGCAAGGCTGTTGCGCAGCATCATCAATCCTGAATCCTGCCGTTTTTCCGTGCATGACACGATGCCCGCTTGGCGAGCCGTGTTTGCCCGCAGTAATGCGCCGCACTTCCACGTTTTGCTCGCGGCTGGAAGCGGGCGGAATCGTACTGGGTCGACTATAACCAAGGTCTGACTCACCCAATCGAGGTCACTATGACAACCAATATGGATCAGCTAACTAACTGGCTCAAAGAGCGCAAGATCACCGAAGTTGAGTGCATGATCAGCGATCTGACTGGTATTGCGCGCGGCAAGATTGCACCGACCAGCAAGTTCATCGCCGAGAAAGGGATGCGTCTGCCTGAAAGCGTGCTGCTGCAGACGGTAACCGGCGACTATGTTGACGATGAGGTGTATTACGAGCTGCTTGATGCCGCCGATATCGACATGTTCTGTCGTCCGGATCAAAACGCGGCCTTTCTGTTGCCCTGGGCTGCCGAGCCAACGGCGATCGTGATTCATGACACGTTCGACAAGCAGGGCAATCCGATCGAGCTGTCACCGCGCAACATTCTCAAGAAAATCCTCAAGATGTACGAGGACAAGGGCTGGAAGCCGATAGTCGCGCCCGAAATGGAGTTTTACCTGACCAAGCGCTGTGCGGATCCGGACTTGCCTTTGCATGCCCCGGTTGGGCGTTCGGGTCGTCCCGAGGTGGGGCGCCAGTCATTCTCGATCGAGGCGGCCAACGAGTTCGATCCGCTGTTTGAAGAAGTCTACGACTGGTGTGAGTTGCAGGAGCTGGATCTGGACACCCTGATCCATGAAGACGGCCCGGCGCAGATGGAAATCAACTTTCGCCATGGCGATCCGCTGTCTCTGGCTGACCAGATCACCGTGTTCAAACGCAGCATCCGCGAGGCAGCGCTCAAGCACGATGTCGCCGTGACCTTTATGGCCAAGCCGATTACCGATGAACCGGGCAGCGCCATGCATATTCACCAGAGTGTGGTGGATGCCAAGACCGGCAAGAACATTTTCTCCAACCCTGACGGCACCATGAGTCAGTTATTCATGCACCACATCGGTGGTCTGCAGCGCTTTATTCCTGAGTTGTTGCCGCTGTTTGCGCCGAACGTCAACTCGTTCCGCCGCTTCCTGCCGGATACATCGGCTCCGGTAAACGTTGAGTGGGGCGAAGAAAACCGCACGGTTGGTCTGCGCGTGCCGGAAGCCGGCCCGCAAAACCGTCGCGTGGAAAACCGCCTGCCAGGTGCTGATGCCAACCCGTATCTGGTGTTGGCCGCTTCATTGCTGTGCGGTTACATGGGCATGGTTGAGGGCATCAATCCGAGCGCTCCGGTCAAGGGTCGTGGTTACGAACGCCGTAATCTGCGCTTGCCGCTGACCATTGAGCACGCCCTGGAGCGGATGGAGAAGTGCAAGGAAGCCGAGAAGTATCTGGGCGAGAAGTTCATGCGTGGCTATGTCGCGGTCAAGCGCGCCGAGCACGAAAACTTCAAGCGGGTCATCAGCTCCTGGGAGCGCGAGTTCCTGCTGTTGTCGGTCTGATCTTCCAGTGAAAGTCGACCGGCAGTTCGGCTGAGTCAATGAACCCGAGGTTGTTTCAATGAGCGTCCAGAACAGCAATCCGCAAACTGGCAAATGGCAGGCCATGAGCCGCGACCATCACCTGGCCCCTTTCAGTGATTACAAGCAGTTGCACGAAAAAGGGCCGCGGATCATCACCCAGGCCAAAGGTGTTTACATCTGGGACAGCGAGGGCCACAAAATCCTTGATGGCATGGCCGGTCTCTGGTGTGTGGCGATAGGTTACGGGCGCCAAGAGCTTGCAGATGCAGCCAGCAAACAGATGATGGATCTGGCGTTCTACAACACCTTCTTCCAGACCGCTACGCCACCTGCACTGGAACTGGCCAAGGCGATTGCCGAGATCGCGCCGGAAGGCATGAATCATGTCTTCTTTACCGGTTCTGGCTCTGAGGGTAATGACACCATGCTGCGCATGGTGCGGCATTACTGGGCCGTCAAAGGGCAACCGGAAAAGCAGGTCATTATCAGCCGGATCAATGGCTATCACGGCTCGACCGTGGCCGGTTCCAGTCTGGGCGGCATGAGTTACATGCATGCCCAGGGCGGCGTGGTGCCGGGTATTGTGCATATTCCCCAGCCTTACTGGTTTGCCGAAGGCGGCGACCAGACACCGGAAGCGTTCGGTATCTGGGCTGCCGAGCAGCTGGAGAAAAAGATTCTCGAGGTCGGCGAAGACAAGGTTGCGGCGTTTATCGCCGAGCCGATTCAGGGCGCCGGTGGCGTGATTATTCCGCCGGACAGCTACTGGCCGAAGATTCGTGAAATCCTTGCCAAATACGACATCCTGTTCGTCGCCGATGAAGTGATTTGCGGTTTCGGTCGCACCGGTGAGTGGTTTGGTAGCGATTATTACGGCAACCAGCCGGACCTGATGACCATCGCCAAAGGTCTCACCTCCGGTTACATCCCGATGGGTGGCCTGATTGTCAGCGACAAGGTGGCCAGCGTGTTGCACGAGGGCGGCGACTTCAACCACGGCTTCACTTATTCCGGACACCCGGTTGCAGCGGCTGTGGCGCTGGAAAACCTGCGGATCTTGCGCGATGAAAAAATCATCGAGCGGGTCAGGCAGGAAACCGGTCCCTACTTGCAGAAGCGTCTGCGCGAACTGGCCGATCATCCTTTGGTGGGTGAAGTGCGGGGAGTTGGCATGCTTGGTGCTATCGAGTTGGTGCAGAACAAGCAGACCCGGACTCGTTTCCCGTCTGAGCGTTCGGCCGGCATGGTTTGCCGTGGTCACTGTTTTGCCAATGGCCTGATCATGCGTGCGGTGGGCGACACGATGATCATTGCCCCGCCACTGGTAATCAGCAAGGAAGAAATCGATGAGTTGGTCAGCAAGGCGCGTCTTTGCCTTGATCTGGCCGCCAGGGAGCTGATCGCCTGATTTGTGTAGGGAAAATATCCGCAGCGCTGCTTTAATGCGGCGGGGGGGATGTTTCGCCGCCAAGGATGATTTATGGCTAATTGTCGGAATGTTGCGGACTGAAGTCAGGTGCTTCGGTGCAGATTCCATAATCTCAAGATTGGAGCTGGTTGCATGAAAAATTATTCCAAGACGCTGATTGCTCTGTCGCTGGCCGCTACTGTTGGCGGCTTTGCCCAGGCTGCGGACAAGTCGGTAAATGTCTACAACTGGTCGGACTATATTGCCGAAGACACAAATGCCAATTTCGAGAAAGCCTCAGGCATCAAAGTGGTTTACGACGTTTTCGATAGCAACGAAGTTCTCGAAGCCAAGCTTCTGTCCGGTGCTTCCGGGTATGACGTGGTCGTGCCATCCAACCAGTTCCTGGCCAAGCAGATCAAGGCCGGTGTTTTCCAGAAGCTCGATCGCTCAAAGCTGCCCAACTGGAAAAACCTCAACGCCGATCTGATGAAATCGCTGGAAACCGCTGACCCGGGCAATCTTTACGCCTTCCCCTACCTGTGGGGCACTACCGGTATCGGTTATAACGTCGACAAGGTCAAAGCCGCACTGGGCGTTGACAGCATTGATTCGTGGGACGTGATCTTCAAGCCGGAGAACCTCGCCAAGCTCAAGGATTGCGGCGTGTCGATGCTCGATGCACCTCAGGAAATCATGGCGGCAGCGCTGTTCTATCAGGGCATGAATCCTAATCCGACCAGCCCGGAAGATATCGCCAAAGCCGAAGCCTTGCTGCTGAAGCTGCGTCCGAGCATCACCTACTTCCATTCTTCCAAGTACATTTCCGATCTGGCCAACGGCGATATCTGCGTGGCAGTGGGTTGGTCCGGTGACATCTTCCAGGCCCAGTCCCGCGCTCTGGAAGCCAACAACGGCGTGAACGTGCAGTACGTAATTCCCAAGGAAGGTGCTGCGGCGTTCTACGACATGATGGCTATCCCGGCCGATGCGAAGAATCCTGATAGCGCGCATGCCTACCTGAACTACATCCTCACCCCTGAAGTGATGGCGCCGATCAGCGACTATGTGTCCTACCCGACGGGCAATGCCGCCGCCACACCGTTGGTCTCTGAAGAGATACGCAACAACCCGGCTATTTACCCGAGCCAGGAAACCATGAAGAAGCTGTACGTCTTTGGTGAGCTCTCGCCAAAAGTGCAGCGTGCCATGACCCGCAGCTGGACCAAGCTGAAGTCAGGCAAGTAATTGGCTCGCCCTTGCGGTCTGCATCAGCAGGCCGCAAGGGCCGGGTTGCTTTCAGAGAGAGGAAATCAACGTGAGTTTTACCAGTAGAAAAGCCCTGATGGTGGCGTTTTCTTTCAGTTTGATGGCCAGTGCCCAGGCTGAGCAGGCCGTGCATGTTTACAACTGGGCGGACTACATCGGCGAGAGTACCAATGCCGATTTCAGCAAGGCGACCTCGATACAGGTCGTTTATGACGTTTTCGATTCCAATGAAACCCTGGAAGGCAAGCTGTTGGCCGGTCAAACCGGTTATGACGTGGTGGTGCCATCCAACCATTTTCTCGAAAAACAGATCATCGCCGGTGCTTTCCAGAAGCTGGACCGGAGCCTGATTCCCAATCTGGCAAACCTTGATCCCGAATTGATGAAAAAGCTCGAGACCAATGACCCGGGCAATCAATACGCCGTGCCATACCTCTGGGGCACCACGGGTATTGCGTACAACCCGGCCAAGGTCAAGGCGGCGCTGGGAGTAGACAAGATCGATTCATGGGCCATGCTCTTCGAGCCCGAGAACTTGCAAAAGCTTTCCAGTTGCGGCGTGTCGTTCATGGACTCGGGTGACGAGATGGTCCCCCTGATGCTCCAGTACCTGGGCCTGGACCCCAACAGCAAGAATCCGGATGACTACCGAAAAGCCGAAGAGAAGTTCCTGGCTGTTCGCCCCTATGTCACCTATTTCCACTCCTCCAAGTACATAGCCGATCTGGCCAATGGCGAGATCTGTGTAGCCGCCTCTTTCTCCGGAGATGCCCTGCAGGCTGCCGCGCGTGCTGAAGAAGCGGGCAACAGCGTGGAAGTGACCTACGTGGTCCCCAAAGAAGGCAGCAACCTGTGGTTTGACATGCTGGCCATTCCTGCCGACGCACCCAATGCCCCGCAGGCGCATGCCTATATCAACTACCTGCTGCAGCCGGAAGTGATTGCCAGCGTCAGTGATTACGTTGGCTATGCTAATCCGAACCCGAAGTCAGAAGCGTTCATGGACCCTGAGGTGCTGGGCAATTCTGTCGCCTATCCCTCTGCCGAAGTTCGCCAGTTGCTGTTCGTGTCGGAGCTGCTGCCCAACAAGGTGCAGCGGCAAATGACCCGTAGCTGGTCCAAGATCAAGGCCGGCAAATAATTCAAACAGGCCTGGCTGTTCTGGTCAGGTCATCAAGCGTTGGGAGTTGTAGTAAATGGCAATCGCCTCCGGTGCACAAAAACAAGCCCAGACGGGTAACCAGCAAGCTGCGAAAGAAGTGCTGGTTAAAATCGACCGGGTGACCAAGAAGTTCGACGAGACAGCGGCAGTGGATGGTGTATCCCTGACGATCAACAAGGGTGAAATCTTTGCCCTGCTCGGCGGTTCTGGTTCTGGTAAATCAACCTTGCTGCGCATGCTGGCCGGCTTCGAAAGACCGACCGAAGGTCGGATTTTTCTCGATGGCCAGGACATCACCGATATGCCGCCCTACGAGCGGCCGATCAATATGATGTTCCAGTCCTACGCCTTGTTCCCGCACATGAGTGTGGCGCAGAACATCGCCTTCGGCCTTAAGCAGGACCGCCTGCCCAAGCACGAAATCGATGAGCGTGTGGCGGAAATGCTCAAACTGGTGCACATGACCCAGTACGCCAAGCGCAAGCCGCATCAGCTTTCCGGCGGCCAGCGCCAGCGCGTGGCACTGGCCCGCTCGCTGGCCAAGCGGCCCAAGTTGCTGCTGCTCGATGAGCCGATGGGCGCGCTCGACAAGAAGCTGCGCTCGCAGATGCAGCTTGAACTGGTGGAGATCATCGAGCGCGTAGGGGTTACCTGCGTCATGGTGACCCATGATCAGGAAGAGGCCATGACCATGGCCCAGCGCATTGCCATCATGCACATGGGCTGCATTGAGCAGATCGGCAGTCCGGTGGATATCTATGAGACCCCGATCAACCGTCAGGTCTGCGAATTCATTGGCACCGTCAATCTGTTCGAAGGCGAGGTCGTGGACGATCAGCAGGATCACGCCGTGATCGCCTGCGCCCAGCTGGAGCGCAATATCTATGTCAACCACGGGGTCAGCACTTCGCTGGAAGACAAGCGCGTCGGTTATGCACTGCGCCCGGAAAAGCTGCTGGTGACAACTGAAAAGCCCGGCGATGACGTCAACTGGTCGCGTGGCAAGGTGCATGACATTGCCTACCTCGGCGGCCACTCGGTGTTCTACATCAAGCTGCCAAGCGGCAAGATCGTGCAGTCGTTCATGGCCAACTCCGAGCGTCTGGGCACGCGTCCGACCTGGGAAGATGAAGTGTTTGTGTTCTGGGAACAGGACAGCGGCGTGGTACTGCGTTCATGAAATTATCAAAACTCAAAAGCTTGTCCCCACGGGGACGGCACTTTGTCATCGGAGTGCCATTCATCTGGCTCTTCGTGTTCTTCGTGCTGCCGTTTGCCATCGTTCTGAAGATCAGTTTCGCTGAAGCCGATGTGGCTATTCCACCGTACACCGAGATCTACAGCTATGTGGATCAGCAGCTGCAGATCATCCTGAATCTCGGCAACTACGCCATGCTCACCGAGGATGCGCTGTATATTTCAGCGTATCTGGGCTCTTTGAAAATGGCCTTTATCAGCACGCTGTTATGCCTGCTGATCGGTTATCCCATGGCCTATGCCATTGCCCGCTCCAGCAAGGAAGCGCAGACGGTACTGCTGCTGCTGATCATGATGCCGACCTGGACGGCGATTCTGATCCGCGTGTATGCGTGGATGGGCATCCTCAGCAACAACGGGTTGATCAACGGTGTGCTGATGGGGCTGGGCCTTACCAGTGAACCGATTCAGATGCTCAACACCAACCTCGCGGTGTACATCGGGATTGTTTATTCCTACCTGCCATTCATGGTGTTGCCGCTGTTCGCCAACCTGGTCAAACATGACGACAGCCTGCTTGAGGCCGCGGCCGACCTGGGCTCAAGTACCATCAACAGCTTCTGGAAGATCACCGTGCCGCTGTCGAAGAATGGCATCATCGCCGGTTGCATGCTGGTGTTCATTCCGGCCGTGGGTGAGTTCGTTATTCCGGAACTGCTGGGTGGCCCGGAAACCCTGATGATCGGCAAGGTGCTCTGGCAGGAATTCTTCAACAACCGTGACTGGCCGGTCGCTTCGGCACTGGCAGTGATCATGCTGCTGGTTCTGATGGTGCCGATCATTCTGTTCAACCGCATTCAAGCCAAAGAGCTGGAGGGCAAGATATGAAGCGCTTCAGTGTTCCCAATGTAATGCTCTGGCTGGGTCTGGGTTTTATTTATCTGCCGATGCTGATCCTGGTGATCTATTCGTTCAACGCCTCCAAGCTGGTAACGGTCTGGGGTGGCTGGTCGTTCAAGTGGTACCTCGGTCTGCTGGATAACCAGCAGCTGATGGGCTCGGTGATGCGCTCGCTGGAGATTGCCTTCTACACCTCCATCTCGGCCGTGATTCTCGGCACCATTGCCGCCTTCGTGCTGACGCGTATCGCCAACTTCAAGGGCCGCACCTTGTTTGGCGGCATGGTCACGGCGCCGCTGGTAATGCCCGAAGTGATCACCGGTCTGTCACTGTTGCTGCTCTTTGTGGCAATGGGACAGCTGCTGGGCTGGCCTTCCCAGCGCGGCATGGTGACTATCTGGATCGCGCATACGACCTTCTGCTCGGCGTATGTGGCAGTGGTGGTGTCGTCGCGCTTGCGCGAACTCGATCTGTCGATCGAAGAGGCAGCGATGGATCTGGGGGCCCGGCCGTGGAAGGTGTTCTTCCTGATCACCATCCCGATGATCGCGCCCTCACTGGCGGCAGGCGGCATGATGTCGTTCGCGCTGTCGCTGGATGATCTGGTACTCGCCAGCTTCGTCTCCGGTCCGGGTTCGACCACGTTGCCGATGGAGGTCTTCTCGGCGGTACGTCTGGGCGTGAAGCCGGAAATCAACGCGGTGGCCAGTCTGGTGCTGCTGTCTGTTTCGCTGGCCACCTTTGCCGCCTGGTATCTGGGGCGTCGCGCCGAGAAGCAGCGCAAGCGGGCTCTGCAGCAGGCGATGGAGGCGATGGCTGAAGAATCATCGTCTTCCACCTGGACGGGTTCTTCGGCACACTGAGGCTGAAAACCTGCACTCGCAAAAGGGCCACGCATGTGGCCCTTTTGCATTCTGGCGCGATCATGGAGATGAACATGCAACACACTGATTCAGAATGTCCGGTCTGGCTGCAACTGTGTGCGGCTGGCGAACTTGATCCGGTCCGGCGGATGGCCGCCCGTCAGGCCATCCTCAGTGACGCACAGGCTCGCGATTGCACGGTTTACCGGGCGGATGAGGGCGATGAGGATGCCGAAGAGGAGGATCTGGGTGATGCACGCATGCTCTTTGTCGGAGCGTTTCAGGCCCCTGAGTCATGGAGTGAATCCGAGTGCGCGGCGTTTTTCGATGAACTGGATCCGCAATTGTTCATCACGGCCTTCATCGAGTGCGAGGCGGCTGCGCAAAGCTCGGCCTTCTTTCTGGCGGAGGTCGGCGATTACGTGGCCTGCATGACGGCCGACGGGCAGGTCGAGATGTTCTTCGTGCATGACTGGCAGGAGGATGACCGGGGCCGGCTCTGTGTACTGGTGCGCGACGAAGAGCCATTGTTCTGAGCACGTTTGCCAGCAAAACCTGCCAAGCAGCGCAAGGTTGCTCTGCAGCTCCCCTCTCCCCGGAGGGGCGAGGGAATTAGTCGCGCTCAGCCAGGGATTAGGTGAACAGCCTCGCGCCGGTCAGCGGTGGGGCAGTCGTTACGGATTGGCTGCCGGCATCCTGCTGATCAGCCGGTAATAGAAGGCCGCCGCCTCGCCCATATCCTTGATCGCGATGCGCTCGTTGATGCCGTGGAAGCGCGAGGCATCTTCGGGGGTCATGCGAATCGGTGCGAAGCGAAAGACGTTCTGCGTCAGTGGCAGGAAATAGCGCGAATCGGTGCCGCCGAGTGTCAGATTCGGGGCTACCAGGGTATTGCTGAAACTGTCGCGGATGGTCTGGCTCAAGTGCTGATAGGCGCTGCCATCGAGCGCAGAAACGGCGGAAGGTTCCCGCGCACCGGGCATGCGCTTGATGCTTACCTGCGGGTCGCTGACGGTTGCCTGAACATGCTTCTGCACGCTTTCGATACTGTCATTGGGGTGAATGCGGAAATTGACGATGGCGCTGGCATCGGGCGGCAATACGTTTTCCTTGTTGCCGCCGCTGATGATGGTCGGCGCAATCACCGTGCGTAGCTGGGCATCGCCGGCCGGGGTAGCGACGAGCATCCGGATGATCAGCGGATCAAACAGCCAGCGGTTGGCCAGCGCCAGTTGCGACATGAAGCCTTGCGCCGGGGCGATGGTGGCGAGGAAGTTTTCCGTTGGTCCCTGCAGGTGAGCGGCAAACGGCGAGTGACCGATCTGCTGCAGGGCCAGGCTGAGCCGTCCGATAGCCGTTTGATCGAAGGGTTGCGGCATGGAGGAATGACCGCCAATCGCGCTGGAGGTGATCTTCAGGGTCACTGAGCCCTTTTCGGCAATGCCGACCATGGCCACGTTGGCGCTCACGCCGGGGACCATGTCATGGGTAACGGCACCGCCTTCATCGGACACCCAATCCAGTTTTATGCCCTGGCGTTGCAGGTGTTCGGCGGTCACCCGGTTGCCGTGGTAACCGCCGATCTCTTCATCGGCACCAAAGCTCAACAGCACACTGCGCTCAGGGGTGAAGCCCTGGCTGATCAGCAGTTCTGCCGCTTCGAGCATGGCGATCATCGAGCCCTTGGTATCGATCGTGCCGCGCCCCCAGACAAAGCCTTCGGCCAGTTCGCCGGAGAATGGCGGGTACTGCCACTTATCATCCTCACCCGGCGCGATCGGCACCACATCCATGTGCGCCATCAGCAACACCGGATTGAGCTGTGGATTGCTGCCCTGCCAGGTGAACAGCATGCTGCCATTGCCAATCAGTTCCAGCCGGCTGTTGGCCGCCAGCAGCGGATAGGTATTCACTACCCAGGCGCGCATGGCCTCGAAGGCCGCTTCGCTGCGGGCCTTTTCACTGTCGCTGGCGCCGACCTGGCGGGCAATGGTTTCGAAGCGCACGGCCTCACCCAGATGCCTGGCGACCCGATCAGCATCAATGCCTTCTGGCAGGACCGGGATGTTCTGGCTCAGCAGGGGTTCCGGGAGCAGAAGGGTACGACCAATCAGAATGCCCAACAGCAGCAGCAAGCCGATACCCAGCAACTTCAATGTACGCAACATGAATAACTCCTACGGTGCGGGTTTCAGGTTAAGGGTTGAGCGACTGTTGGCGGCCACATCTTCCTGGCTGAAATGCTGCGGAAAATATTCGCCCTGTGCGTGTGCTTCGGCCTGATCGCTGTAATGCCGGTCAAACAGCACACCGCTCTGACCAACCGGATTGATACCCAGCGAGTGCTCGGGATCAGCAAAATCGATCAGGCGCCTGGTGGATGGGCCGTAGAGCACTTTCCAGGGCGCCGGACCGATACGCCCTGACAGGTTGTTGGGCATTTCACGACCGCCGGGGACGCTGAACGGACCGACATTGAACAGCCTGTCCAGTGGTTCCTGGCGCGCCAGTGGATGATTGTGGGTGAGCGTATGTGCCTTGCCCCACTGCCACTGGCTGCTGTCCTCGCCATAGAGAGTGCGCAAATGCTGCAGACTGGACTGCCAGGCCCGCTTGACGGTATCGGCACGCGATTCCACCCCGGGGGTATTGCGCTGGTCCCACCACGGGGAGTTTGCCGCTGCCGTCAGACGTGGCAGGGCCAGATCAAGTGCGCGGGTTCCCAGCAGATTATCGAAGAATGCAGCGCCCAGTTCGTCGCTCATGGCGTTGAGTGCGAGCTCATAGATCAGCTGGTTGAACAGTGTGGCATTCACCGAGTCAAGACTGTGATTACCGTCCCAGGCAATCAGCTGCTCGACCAGTGCACGCTCCTGATCATTCCCGGCGGCGGCTTGCAGGTCTTCGGTCAACGGTAGCAAGAGGCGCTGCGCATAACTGCTGGTGTTATCCAGTTGCGCTGCCTGGCTGTTTTCCAGGTCCCACTTGACGGCAGGGTCAGCCAGCAGCTTGTTCAGGCGCTGGGCGCGGTCGGGCAGGTTGTAGTAACCGGGAATCTGCAGGCCGCTGGCCGGCACCGGCTGATGATTGGCTGAGATGATAAAACCGCGCTTGGGGTTGACCTCCTGCGGGTTCTGGCTGAACGGGTAAAACCCCAGCTTGTCCGCCTGCCCCGTGCTGCCGTTGAGAATGAAGCTCGGATTGACCCCGGCCGGGCGCTTGGGCAGCAGGGCCGCGGCCCACCAGGCAATATCACCGGAAGCCGAGGCCCAGAGAATGTTCAGCCCGGGTGCCTGAATCTGCTCGACGGCCTTGGCGGCACTGTTCACGTCAATCGCGCGGTTCAGATCGTAGAAGCCCGTGAGGATCGGATTGGGCGTTTCCAGGAATGCCCACCACATGGCGATCGGTGTCTGGCTGCCGGCCATGTCGGCGCCCAGGGCATCGTTGATGATCGGGCCATGAGGTGAGCTGCGCAGGGTCAGTTTGACGGCTTCGGCATCCTTCACCTGAATCAGCGCTTCGCTGCTTTGCATATCCACCCATTTGCCCTGATACCAGACCTGTGCAGGGTTGTCCGGGTTGATCTTCTCGGCGATCAGGTCGATATCGTCGTTCTGGAACATGGTCAGACTCCAGCCCATCTGCTGGTTATGCCCGAGCATGGCAAACGGATTGAGCGCCTGATGATGGCCGTACAGTTCAAAGCCGGGCGCACGCAGGTGGGCTTCATACCAGACTGACGGCACGGCAAAGCTGATGTGCGGGTCACCGGCCAGCAGCGGTTTGCCGCTGCGCGTGTGACGGCCGGAAATCACCCAGGCGTTGCTGCCTTCGTACTGCGGCAGTCCGGCTGCCTGCAACGCCTGCTGGCTGATCCGGGCAATCCGGCCGAGATCGCGCCAGTCACTGTCGGCCAGCGCCGGCGCATGATCAACACCCTCCGGGTGCCAGTCCAGATCAAAGATCTGCAGATAATCAGCGCCCAGCTGGTCGCGCACATAGGTCAGGGTCGGTTCTGTGCGGAACGCGGCGGCGAAACTGTAGGCCAGATAACCGGCCACACTGGCGGTGTCCTCAGCGGTAAAGGGGCGCTTGGGAATGCCCAGTATGTCGAACTCCAGCGGTGCCGGGCGGCTGTCCTGAAACTGGTTGATGCCATCCAGATAGGCCTGCAGTGCCAGCCAGGCTGCGGACTGTTTGTCCTGTTCGGCGATGAAGCTGGTTGCGCGGTCGCGGATGCGCAAAGTGCGGAACAGGCGGTCGGTTTCAACCAGTGACTCGCCCAGCACTTCTGCCAACTCTCCGCGCGCGAGCCGGCGCAGCATCTCCATCTGGAACAGGCGGTCCTGCGCATGCACGTAGCCCAGGGCACGATACAGGTCGAGCTGGTTCTGGGCCTCCAGATGAGGTACGCCGCGCTCGTCATAACGCACGCTGACCGGTGCACTCAGGTTGCTCAGCGACAACTCGCCATTGCGGATCGGCTGCAGGCTGTCGAGGTAGACGAACGCGCCGATGACTGCGCCAGTAATCACCGCCAGCGGGACGATAATGAGCATTTTGAGTTGCATGGCATTCCTCTGTTTTTGTTGTTCTTTATTCAGCCACGAGGCCGCGGTGAAACGCAGGTGCGCCAGTTTGGCGCACTACGGGTTGGTACGCCAGTCACAGAAACAGCCGGAAGCCAGTGTCTGCGTGGCAGTCACCGGCCGCTTGTCGAGCAACGCCTGCAGCACCGGCTCGATAAAGCTGTTGCTGGCATTGCAGGTGGCGCCTTCGCTGTAGGGGCCGAAATAAGCCAGCTGTCCCTGGGTATCCCAGATCGCCACGGCCGGACTGGCGGGCAGCTGCTCGGCACCGGCTGGCAGTTCCAGGGGCGCGATAGCGCTTAACGGCTCGGGTAACTGCCCTTGTGTGCCGGGTTTTTGTACGGCATGGAAACTCACGCCCAGCGGCGCAAAGTGCGCTACCAGTTCGGCCAGATGTTGCTGGTTGCCGACATTGCACGGACAGGCGGGATCCCAGAAGTGCAACAGGCGGATCGGCCCCGGTCCGGCCAGCTCGGGCGGCAACTTCAGCTCGGCAATGCTGAACAGCTGCGTGCTCAATTCAAATGGGCGGATATAACGGTTCTGGTACCACCACAGGGCGCTCAGCAGGGCAATCAGCCAGACCATGCCCAGCGCTGCGATCAAAACATTTTTCTGGCGGACGCTCATGTGCGCAGCCCCCGGTCGCCAATCTGCTTGCCTTGGCCCGGCGCTGGGCTGAATATCCAGCCAGGCAGCGAAGTTCTGGCGGGCTGCCTGCCTTTATTCGCCGGTTGATGGGGAGCAACATGTCCGAAGACTTCCAGCCCGATGCGCTGCGCGCGGCCTTGCAGCCCTTTTGCAGTGATCAGCCCGAGCCCAGCCAGGCGGCCGGTTACCGGCGTTTTTACCAGCTGAACCTGGCGCGGGCCGAACACGCCCGGCTGGGCAGTCTGGCGGTGGCGGGTTATCAGCTGGCGCTGCAGCTGTGGCGACCGGTCGAACCGCGGGCCACCCTGGTACTGATGCATGGCTATTACGATCATGTGGGCTTGTACGGGCATCTGATCGACTGGGCGCTGGGCATGGGCTTCGCTGTGCTGGCCGTCGACCTGCCGGGCCATGGTTTGTCCAGCGGCACCCCGGCCAGCATCCATGACTTCGCTGAATATCAGGCCGTGCTGTGCGCTGTGCTGAACACGGCTGCGCAACTGCAACTGCCGCAACCCTGGCACTTGTGTGGACAAAGTACCGGCGCCGGAATCGTGCTGGACTATCTGCTCAACGGCGAACCGCTGCCGCAGGTGGGGGAGGTCATCTTGCTGGCGCCACTGGTTCGCCCGCGCGCCTGGTGGCGCTCCAGGCTCAGTTATCATCTGGTGAAACCCTTTGTAACCAGCATTCCACGGCATTTCTATGCCAACTCCCACGATGCGGCGTTCATTGATTTTGTGCAGTTCCGTGATCCGCTGCAGGCCAGAACCCTGCCGGTGGACTGGGTTGGCGCCATGGCCAAGTGGATTCCGCGCATCGAGTGCGCGGGGCGCTCAAGCCGCAGCCCGTTGATCATTCAGGGTGATGCCGATCAGACGGTGGACTGGCAGCACAATCTCGCCGTGCTGCGGGACAAGTTCAATCAGCCGCAAGTCTGCATGGTGGCCGAAGGCCGCCATCATCTGGTCAATGAGGGCCAGGCGTGGCGCGCCGGCTATCTGACTTTCCTCAGCGAACGACTGGGCTGACTCAGTTGCTCGCCACCGCGCTGTTCTTGGAGCCCATGGCGGCGCGCACCGCGATCTTGGCAGCGCGATAGTAATCCTGGCCTTCTGGTGATTGCGCGAAGCTGACAAACTGCTGCAATTCGGCATCGCTCAGGTTGCGGTAGATGTGCAGCAGCGTGTTATCCAGATCGCTGTTGATCTGCTGCTGCAAACGTTCGCGCTGGCTATCGATTACCCCCTGGGTCTGATCGGCGCCAAGTACGCCCGGCAGCATCTCGCTCAGGCTATCCGCTGCCACACTGGCCAGCGCCAAACCTACTTCAGCGCCGACTTCACTGGCTGGCAATGCCTTGCCCAGCTCGCTGATCAGCTGTCGGCGCTCGGCACCGGCCTCGCTGCGTGGCAGGCCCTTGCTGTAAATGGCCAGCTGGTCGCCACGGCTGGCGTGAATTTCGTCGGTGACTATTTTGCTGCCCACTTCGCCCTTGAAGAATTGCAACGCCGGCTCAGGATTGGTCAGATTGCTGCGCAAGCCGTCCAGAGCGCGTTGGTCCATGGCCTGAGCGGCAAAACGACGGTTACTGCTGTCCACCAGTGTCTGATACAGCGCCGGCGGCAGCGTGTCGCGGTAGCGCAATTGCGCCGCTTCCAGTGCCTGGGTGAAGTTCGCCCGTTGTTGAGGCCAGCCCGCGACCTGATAGAGCTTGAGGTATTCATCGGCCTGCACGGACAGGCTCAGCAGCAGGAACAAACCGGCAAGCAAAATACGCATGGAAACTCCTTGGGTGGGGGCGTGCAAAGTGAGTGTGGCGCAACGGCTGACGCGGCGGCTATTTTCGGCCCGGCGGGGCCGGATTGTCGAGGCACTGGTAGACTCTGCCAATGAATATTTTCGACTTCGACGATGTGTTGGACAGCGCACTGGATGAACTGGTCGCTCAGGGCTGGGCGCAGTGCGATGATTTTCTCCCTGCACCGCTGGTGCGCGAGCTGGCAGCGCAGTGCCACCAGCGTCAGGCGCAAGGGTTGCTGGCGCGTGCCGGGGTCGGTCGTGGCAAAGATCAGCTCGTTCAGGCAAGCGTGCGCGGGGATTCGATCCAGTGGCTTGAGCCTGGTATGTCCACGGCGGTGGATACCTACCTGGCGGCGATGGACACAGTGCGCGAAGCGCTCAATCGCAGCCTCTATCTGGGGCTGGTTGACTATGAATGCCATTTCGCCCTGTATCCGCCCGGTGCATTCTACAAAAAGCATGTCGATCGTTTTCGCGATGACGACCGTCGCGAAATTTCTGCCGTGTTTTATCTGAACGAGCACTGGAGCGTTGCTGACGGCGGTGCGTTGCGCCTGCATCTGCCCGACCAGCAGTCTCTGGATATAGCGCCGGTATCCGGTCGGCTGCTGCTGTTTCGCTCGGCGCAGATGCTGCACGAGGTGCTCCCTGCAGGTCGTGAGCGTTTATCCCTGACCGGCTGGTTTCGCCGGCGTGGTGAGGGCGTGCTGTGACGCTGCAGAAAATCCTCGTCAGTCGCTGTCTGCTCGGCCAGGCGGTGCGCTATGACGGCGGCTGTCATGGGCCCTTCGCGCTGCTGCAGGACTGGCTGAGTGCCGGTCGCGTGGTGCCGCTGTGCCCGGAAGTAGCGGGTGGCCTGCCCGTACCGCGCGCACCTGCGGAGATTGCCGGAGGGCAGGGCGATCAGGTGCTCGATGGTCTGGTCGCGGTGCACACCGCCGGCGGCGAGGACGTCAGTGCGGCGTTTCTCGCCGGCGCGGCCGAGGCGCTGCGCCTGGTGCAGCAGCATTCGATCCGGATTGCCGTGCTCAAGGCGCGCAGCCCGTCCTGCGGCAATCTGCAGAACTACGATGGCAGCTTCAGCGGCCGCCGCGTGCCGGGTATCGGTGTCACGGCGGCCGCCCTGCAGCGTCAGGGCGTGCAGGTGTTCAATGAAGAACAGCTGAGCGAAGCGCAGGCCTTTCTGCAGCAGCTCGACGCCCGGCAGCGCTGATTTACTCGACCGGCAGTTTGCGCAGTGCGGCTACCTGCGCCGCAGTGGCATTGACTGCCGCACCGTTCCCCCAGCTGCTGCGCAAGTAGTTGGCCAGATCGGCTATCTGCTGATCGCTGAGTTTGTCGCCGAAGCCCGGCATGGCGATGTAGCCGTCCTGCACCGGAATGCCGAATAGCACCACTTTGAGAATGTCGTTGGCGTCGGCGGCCAGCACCACGCCGTTGCCGGCCAGTGCCGGGAACACGCCGGGGATGCCGCTGCCCTGCGCCTGATGGCAGGCGCTGCAGTTATCCACATAGGTGGTGGCGCCGGCCGCCAGTGTCTTGTCGGGTTGGTGGTCAGGGCTCATGGCTGAACTGGCAGGCAAGGCTTTCAGGTACTCGGCCATGGCCTGCAAGTCGTCATCGGTCATGAAGCTCAGGCTGTTGTGCACGACTTCGGACATGGGGCCCAGCGAGGTGGATTTGCTCTTGTCGGCACCGGTTTTCAGGTAGGTGGCGATGTCGTCCACGCTCCAGGAGCCCAGCCCGGTCTTGAGGTTGCTGGTCAGGTTGAGGGCAAACCAGCCGTCGATGTCGGCGCCGGTAAAGGCTTTCTTCTGCTCGATACCGCCGAGCAGGTTGCGGGGCGAGTGGCATTCGCTGCAATGTCCGAGGCCTTCCACCAGATAAGCGCCGCGGTTCCAGGCGGCGGTCTGTTTCGGGTCGGGCTGGTAGGTGCCTGTATCGAAGTACAGCTCGTTCCAGCCGAGCATGCTCAGGCGCAGGTTGAAGGGAAACTGTAGGTGATTGACCTCCACCGCATTGCTGACCGGCGGCAGGCTCATCAGGTAGGCGAACAGCGCATCACTGTCGGTGCGGGTGACCTTGGTGTACGAGGTATAGGGCATGGCCGGGAACAGGTATTGGCCCTTCTTGTTCACGCCGTCGTGGAGGGCGCGGTAGAAGTCATCGGCGCTCCAGTTGCCAATTCCGGTCTGCTTGTCCGGGGTGATGTTCGGCGCCAGCAGGTAACCAAACGGGGTGTCCAGACGAAACCCTCCGGCATAGGGTTGGCCGTTCTGGGCGGTGTGGCAGGAGGTACAGTCGCCGGCGCGGGCCAGGTATTGGCCCTGTTGCACCAGCGTTTGCGTGGCCGGTGCGGCTTCTTGTGCCTGCACGGGGAGTGCCAGGCTGATTAACAGACCAAGACTGGCTAGGCGGAGTGATTGCAGTGTGGTGCAGATCATTGGCGCTATCTCGTTTTCAAGTGGCGGGGTGGCACTATTGTTGAGGTCGAGCATAGCAATCTGAGTGGGCTATGGGAGGAAAATGGACCATTGCGAAGTGAAAGGCAGGTTGTGAATTTCATTGGATTGGAAATCCGGTGAAATTTTATTGCCTCAATATATGAGTAACAACGCAGCACTTTCCTTGTTAGGTGGCTACAGGTTTCGCCTTGCACGGCGAGTTACTTCTTCTTGCTATCGGATCGCCGCCCGGCGGCAAGAAGAAGTAACCAAGAAGAAACGCACCCGACATCCGGCCCCGAGCGCTGCGCGCCCGGGGCTCGTTCGCTTCATCGGCGCTCCAGGGGCCCGGACTACGCGTCCCCCCCCTCGAAGGGCCGTCCATGGCCCAGCGCAGCTTTCGTCGCATCCATGCGACTCAACCCCTTCCGCGCCAATTCCGCTCACCCTTCTGATGGGACTTCCGGTCCGTGCATGACTTTGAATCGTAGCCCGGATGGAATCCGGGGATGCTTGGACCTGAAAGTCGTTATCCCGGATTTCATCCGGGCTACGATGCTGACGGAAAAAATGGATCGTGAGTTGGCAATAAGGATTCGGTGACGCCAACCGCCCCTTTGAGTAGGCCGAGCGCAGGTGTTGCGCAGCAGGTTTCGAGGCAGGACGCCGAGAAAGCTGTGATGGGCCATGGATGGCCCTTCACAGCGAGCCTGCGGAGCAGCACCGGAGTGAGGGTAGTCTGAGCGAAGCGAAGACCCGGATCGTGGGGCAAGCGCTTTTGGTTACTTTTGTCGCGACTGACAAAAGTGACCCGCCCAGCAGGGCGGAACAGATGCCTCGAGAAATTACATCAATCGTATTCACCGTTAAAAAATGATCATCTCCGGATTTCCAATCCGATATGAATCACGCTACCGATTCACCTTCGCCGACCTGAAAAAAAGGGAGGCCGAAGCCTCCCTTGGTGTTAACGCGCAGCGCTTAGAACAGCACGCGGCTGCGGATGGTGCCTTTGACGTGCTGGATTTTTTCCAGCGCCAGATCCGAGTACTCGGCATCGACGTCGATCACCACATAGCCGACCTTGTCGTTGGTCTGCAGGAACTGGCCGCAGATATTGATGCCGTTTTCGGCGAAGACTTTGTTGATCTCGCTCATCACGCCCGGGATGTTCTGGTGGATGTGCAGCAGACGGTGCTTGCCCGGGTGCGCCGGGAGGGCCACTTCCGGGAAGTTGACCGAGGACACCGAGGTGCCGTTGTCGCTGTACTTGACCAGTTTTTCCGCCACTTCCAGACCGATGTTGGCCTGTGCTTCAGCCGTCGAACCGCCGATATGCGGGGTCAGGATCACGCGATCCAGGCCACGCAGCGGGCTTTCGAATTCTTCGTCGTTGGACTTCGGCTCGACCGGGAACACGTCGATGGCAGCGCCGATCAGGTGCTCGTCCTTGATCGCGGCAGCCAGATGCTCCAGCTCGACCACGGTGCCGCGAGCGGCATTGATCAGGATGCCGCCTTTCTTGATGGCACGGATTTCCTTCTCGCCGATCATCCACTGGGTAGAAGCCAGTTCCGGTACGTGCAGGGACACGATATCGCTCATGCCCAGCAGTTCGTGCAGGTTGCCAACCTGGGTGGCGTTGCCCAGCGGCAGCTTGGTCACCACGTCGTAGAAGAACACCTGCATGCCGAGGGCTTCGGCGAGTACCGACAACTGGGTGCCGATCGAGCCGTAGCCGACGATACCCAGCTTCTTGCCGCGGATTTCGAAGGAGTTGGCCGCCGACTTGATCCAGCCGCCACGGTGGCAGGAGGCGTTCTTCTCCGGGATGCCGCGCAGCAGCAGGATGGCCTGGGCCAGCACCAGCTCGGCCACCGAACGGGTGTTGGAAAACGGCGCGTTGAACACCGCGATGCCGCGTTCGCGGGCGGCATTCAGGTCAACCTGATTGGTGCCGATGCAGAAACAGCCGACCGCGACCAGACGCTTGGCGCAATCGAACACTTCGGCGGTCAGCTGGGTGCGCGAACGGATACCGATAAAGTGTGCATCGGCAATCTTGCTCTTGAGTTCGTCATCGGACAGCGCGCCCTTGAGGTACTCGATGTTGCTGTAGCCGGCGGCCTTCAGTACGTCGACGGCATTCTGGTGCACGCCTTCGAGAAGAAGGAACTTGATCTTGCTCTTGTCGAGGGAGGTCTTGCTCATCGGAATACCTGTGCGCCACTGATAAAGAAAGGGTCGGGCCGGACTCATGCCGGCAACCCGCCAATCGGCCAACGGGCTCGTTTCGCGGGGTGCGTATGCTAGCATATGAGCCCCCCGAAACACCCATGCCTGGCCGATGAAGCGTGTTCAGGATGACCATGAATGATCCGAGAGTTGCCCGATGACCACTGTCGCCCTGATAGAAGCGCTGAAGTCCCTGGTTGAGCCTGGCAAGGTGCTGACTGACGCCGATTCCCTGAATACCTTTGGCAAGGACTGGACCAAGCACTTTGCGCCGGCGCCCATGGCTATTGTGTTCCCCAAGAGTATCGAACAGGTGCAGGCCATTGTGCGCTGGGCCAACCAGTCCAAGGTGGCGCTGGTGCCGTCCGGCGGGCGTACCGGGCTGTCGGCCGGCGCTGTGGCAGCCAATGGCGAAGTGGTGGTGTCCTTCGACTACATGAACCAGATTCTCGAATTCAATGAATTCGACCGCACCGCGCGCTGTCAGGCCGGCGTGGTGACCAAGCAGTTGCAGCTGTTTGCCGAAGACAAGGGCCTGTATTACCCGGTGGATTTCGCTTCCTCCGGTTCCAGCCAGATCGGTGGCAACATCGGCACCAATGCCGGTGGGATCAAGGTGATTCGCTACGGCATGACCCGCAACTGGGTGGCCGGCATGAAGGTGGTGACCGGCGCCGGCGACATCCTTGAGCTGAACAAGGACCTGATCAAGAACGCCACCGGCTATGACATGCGCCAGCTGTTTATCGGCGCCGAAGGCACGCTCGGCTTTGTGGTCGAGGCCACCATGCGCCTGGAGCGCGCACCGAAGAACCTCACGGCGATGGTCCTAGGTACCCCGGATTTCGATTCGATCATGCCGGTGCTGCACGCCTTCCAGAACAAGCTGGACCTGACGGCTTTCGAGTTCTTCTCGGACAAGGCGCTGGCCAAGATCCTCGCCCGTGGCGATGTACCCGCGCCGTTTGAGTCCGAGTGCCCGTTCTATGCCCTGCTGGAATTTGAAGCCAGCACCGAGGAAGTGGCCAACGAGGCGCTGGCCACCTTCGAGTATTGCGTCGAGCAGGGCTGGGTGGTCGATGGCGTGATGAGCCAGAGCCAGCAACAGCTGGAAAACCTCTGGAAGCTGCGCGAATACATCTCCGAGACCATCTCGCACTGGACGCCGTACAAGAACGACATTTCGGTCACCGTGGCCCAGGTACCGGCGTTCCTGCACGATATCGATGCGATCGTCGAAGCCAATTACCCGGACTTTGAAGTAGTGTGGTTCGGCCATATCGGCGACGGTAACCTGCACCTGAATATCCTCAAGCCCGAGAACCTGTCCAAGGACGAGTTCTTCGCCAAGTGCGCCACGGTCAACCAGTGGGTGTTCGAAACGGTGCAGAAGTACAACGGCTCGATCAGTGCCGAGCACGGCGTGGGCATGACCAAACGTGATTATCTGGGTTACAGCCGTTCGGCAGAGGAAGTCGGTTATATGAAGGCGATCAAAGCGGTGTTTGACCCGAATGGGATCATGAACCCCGGCAAAATCTTTCCTTTGTGATCCGTAGGGTGGAAAACGACCGCAGGTCTTTTCCACCACCACCGCCATCCGGTGGAAAACGCTACGCGGTTTTCCATCCTACGATTTCTCAGTTTGTAGGATGGGTTAGCCGCGCAGCGGCGTAACCCATCAGGGGCGCGACCAGGCTGATGGGTAGCGCTGCGCTCAACCCATCCTACGGCCCATCGTTTTCAAGGAGCACTTATGAGCTACCAGCACCAATACCGCGACGGCACGCGCATTCACTTCCCGCTGGGCAAGGTGGTGTGTGTCGGGCGTAATTACGCCGAACACGCCAGGGAGCTGAACAATCCGGTACCCACCGAGCCGTTGCTGTTCATCAAGCCGGGCAGCTGCGTAGTGCCGCTGGACGACAGTTTCAGCATTCCGGATGACCGGGGTGCGGTGCATTACGAGGCGGAAATTGCCGTGCTGATCGGCAAGCCGCTGTCGCGCAAACCGAATGCCGAAGAGGTGCTGGATGCCATTTCCGGCTTCGCCCCGGCGCTGGACCTGACCCTGCGCGAGTTGCAGGACCAGCTCAAGGCCAAGAGCTATCCGTGGGAAGTGGCCAAATCGTTTGACGGCGCCTGCGTGCTGGCGGCGTTTGTTCCCGGTGATGCAGTGGAAGACCTGAGCGATATTGGCATCCGTCTGAGCCTGAACGGTGAAGTGCGTCAGGACGGCAACAGCCGCGACATGCTTAATCCGATCCTGCCGCTGATTCAGCACATCTGCGGGCATTTCAGCCTGCAGCCGGGCGATGTGATTCTCACCGGCACCCCGGTGGGCGTTGGCCCGCTCACGTCGGGTGATCGTTTGCAGCTGGAACTGGTCGGCCACTCCAGCTTCACCACCAGCGTTCTTTAACAGGCAGGGCGCACGTAATGGAAAGCACTAAAAGCAGTTACCGCTCGGGTCCCTACAAGGACTTTTTTGCTCAGGCCGTGCGGGTTGGCAATCAGCTCTATTTGTCCGGTCAGGTCGGTATCGACGCGTCGGGCATGGCCGGCGCCGATCTGCCCACGCAGGTTGAGTTGGCCTACAGCAACATCCAGCGGGTGCTGGGCAAGTTCGGGGCTACGCTGGACAACCTGGTGGATGAAACCTGGTTCGTCACCGACATGCAGGCGCTGATGAGTCAGGCCGAGGCAGTTTACGGGCGGCGCCAGCAGGCGTTTGGCCGGCCGCCGGAAGTCTGTCAGACCGTGGTGGAAGTCCGCGCCTTGCTGCTGGCGGAACTGAAAATCGAGATCAAGTGCGTCGCGGTGCTCTGACCCCGCAATCGCCTGTACGCCGCCGCGCGCGAGACAAGCACAGCCACCCACCGCTGCCGGCGGGTGGCTGAGGCGTCAGCCCTGAATGCTGTCAAAGCCCTGCAGCACATTTACCGCGTTGATGCCGATTTCTTCCACGGCATAGCCGCCTTCCATGACGAACAGGGTTTGCAGTCCCAGGCTGCCGATCATTTCGCCCATGCGCAGATAATCCGGGCTGGCCAGTTTGAACTGCGAGATTGGGTCTTCCTTGAAGGTGTCGACACCGAGGGACACGATCAGTCCGTCCGGCGCGTACTCGCTGATCTGCCGGCAGGCATCCTGTAACGCGATACCCCAGGTCGACCAGTCGGCACCGGCATGCAGGGGGTAATTGAAGTTGTAGCCCTCGCCAATGCCGCTGCCTTTCTCATCGCTGAAACCCAGAAAGTACGGGTACTCGAAGCTCGGGTGACCGTGGATCGAGGTGAACAGCACGTCGGCGCGGTCGTAGAAGATGTCCTGCGTGCCGTTGCCGTGGTGGTAGTCCACATCGAGGATGGCGATGCGTCGGGCGCCCTGATCGAGCAATGCCTGGGCGGCGATGGCGGCGTTGTTCAGGTAGCAATAGCCGCCCATGTAGTCGGCCGCCGCATGGTGTCCCGGTGGACGGCACAGCGAGAACACCCCGCGTGCGCCTTTGACCAGCTCAGCCTGGCCGGTCATGGCGACGTTGGCCGAACTGCGAATCGCCTGCCAGGTGCCGGCGGTGATCGGTGCGCCGGCATCGAATGAGTAATAGCCGAGCTTGCCGTCGATATCGCCGGGGCAAATCGAGCGCAAGCGCCGGATCGGCCAGGTCATCGGCAGCATGTCGCCACTGCGACCGATGGCGCGCCAGTCGAGCCAGGCATTTTCCAGAAAGTTCACAAAGCCCTGGTCATGCACGCGAAGAATCGGGGACAGGCCGAATTCTTCGGGTGCAATGACATCACCCAGACCAACGGCCATGGCACGGGCCAGCACCATATCGGCGCGGCTGGGCATCTCGAAACAGGGTTTGAAGCTGCCGTCGATCAATTCGGCGGCACCGTGGTGCAGGCGATGATCGTCGCTGTAAATCGTTAGCATGAGTTCCTCCTCGGGGCTTGGAGTTCCCTCTCCCCTTGGGGAGAGGGTTAGGGAGAGGTAGTTCTCAACCCTCTCCCCGGGTCCTCTCCTGCAAAGGGAGAGGGGTTCGAAGCGCTTATTTCTTCAGCTTGGTCCAGACCGCACTGCGCAGTTTCAGCGCTTTGGGTGAGCACAGCTCAAACGGGCGCAGGCGGTCCAGCTTGTCGGCCGGGGTATTGATCGCCGGATCATCGAACAACGCTTTGTCCATGAACTTTTCGGAGCCGGTAATCGCGTTGTTGTATTTGGCAAA
Source organism: Pseudomonas sp. (assembly GCA_035562615.1). GTDB lineage: Bacteria > Pseudomonadota > Gammaproteobacteria > Pseudomonadales > Pseudomonadaceae > Aquipseudomonas. The sequence goes on from DATMWH010000350.1 coordinate 33,217, forward strand.
GTTGGAGGCGGCAGCGATGTTTTCCGGTTGCATCATCCAGTTGATGAAGACATGCGCTTCCTCGACATTGGTCGCGCCCTTGGGAATGGCGAAGTTGTCGATAAAGGCCGAAATGCCTTCCTTCGGATAGACATACACCAGACTGGCGCGTTGCGCATGGGCGCGGTGGAAGGCGCCGTTCCACTGCTGGTGCATCGACACTTCACCGGCCGCCATGCGCTCGATGGTGCCATCGCTGTTGTACATGGCCAGCATGGGCTTCTGAGCCAGCAGCAGATCCTGGATTTTCTTAGCTTCTTTCGGGTCTTCGGTGCACACATCAATACCCAGATAGCGCGCCGCCGGCGGGTACAGATCGTCCGCCGAGTTGAGCGCGACGACCTTGCCTTTGAGGTCTTCCGGCGGCTGGAAGAACGGGCCCCAGCTTTCCTCAAGCTTGCCGCCGGCCACCTTGGCCGAGTCATAGCTGTAGCCGGTGGTGCCCCACAGGTACGGCACGGTGTAGTCGTTCTTCGGGTCGAAGCTCAGGTTCTGGAAAGTCGGCGCGAGGTTCTTCAGGTTCGGCAGCTTGCTCTGGTCGAACTTCTGCAGCAGGTCTTCCTGCACCATGATCTGGATAAAGCTGTCGGACGGCACGATCACGTCGTAGCTGCCGCCACCGGCCTTGAGTTTGGCCAGCAGGGTTTCATTGCTGTCGTAGGCGTCGAGGGTGGCCTTGATGCCGGTATCGGCTTCGAATTTCTTCAGCAGCTCAGGTGGGAAGTAATCCGACCAGTTGGCAAAATTCAGGGTTCCGGCGGCCTGTGCCGTGCTGGCAAGGCCGAGGGCAAGTACAACGGATAGTGCGAGGGGGGTGCGACGGATCATGGTCAAGCTCCTTGCGATTGTTGTAAGTGGCACTGGTTGAATGGTTCGCTGTATAGCCCTCAGCGCTTGCGCTGGCCGATGTAGTAGGACAGGGCGACAAAGGCAATCGAGATCAGCAGCATGAGGGTGGAAATGGCGTTGATCTTTGGCGAGATGCCCATGCGGATCGAACTGAAAATATAGATCGGCAGGGTGGTTGAGCCGGCGCCGGCGACGAAATAGGTGATCACGAAGTCATCCATGGAAATGATGAAGGCCATCATCGCGCCGGCGAGGATGCCGGGCATCAGCAGCGGGAAGCTGACCTTCCAGAAGACTTTCCAGGGCGGCGCATAGAGGTCGGCAGCCGCTTCCAGCAGTGCCGGATTCATGCCCTGCAGGCGGGCGCGGATCGGCATATAGGCAAACGGCGTACAGAACACCACGTGGGCAATCATGATGGTGAACAGCGACAGCTTCAGGGTGATCAGTGAGAAGAACATCAGGATCGCCACGGCGCTGACGATATCCGGGATCAGTAACGGCAGACCGAGTACGCCGCTGACCATGGTCTGGCCCCGAAAGGCGCGGCCATGCATGCCCAATGCGGCCAGGGTGGCCAGCAGCGTGGCGATCACCGTGGCACTGGTGGCGACGATCAGCGAATTCTTGGCCGCGCGCAGGATTTCCGGGTCGTTGGCGACTACGCCATACCACTTCAGGCTGAACCCGGCCCACAGTGTTGCCGATTGACCGCTGTTGAAGCTCAGGGCAACCAGCACCAGGATCGGCACATAGAGAAACAGGAAAAACAGCCAGGTGGCCTGGCGCACGCCGGCGAAGCGCCAGAGCGGATTGTTCTGCATGATCATGGGCGCACTCCGTTGCTGTCCGCTTTGAAACGCAGGCTGTAACCGAGCATGGCCAGCAGCACAAAGCTGAGCAGGGCGAACGCCAGCGCCGCACCGAACGGCCAGTTGTGCGAACTGCCGAACTGCAACTGGATCAGGTTGCCGATCATCAGTGACTTACCGCCGCCCAGCAGTTCGGGAATGATGTAGTTGCCCAGCGAGGGAATGAACACCAGGATCACGCCGGCGACGATACCCGGCATCGACAGCGGCAGGATGATGCGTTTGAGTGCCTGGAAACGGTTGGCGCCCAGATCGAAGGACGCCTCCACCAGACGCCAGTCGAGCTTCTCCAGACTGGTGTAGATCGGCAGCACCATGAAGGGCAGGAAGGTGTAGAGCAGACCGATGATCACCGCCGTGTCGGTGTAGAGAAAGCCCAGCGGCTGTTCGGTCAGGCCCGCACCCTGCAGGCCGATATCCACCAGACCACCGTTGCGCAGCAGCAGAATCCAGGCATAGGTGCGCACCAGCAGGTTGGTCCAGAACGGCACGGTCACCAGAAACATCAGCAGCTTGCGTTTGCGTTCGCTCTGCAGCGCCAGGTACAGCGCGGTGGGAAAACCGATCAGCAGACAGCCGGCGGTGGTCAGAATGGACAGCAGAAATGAGCGCTGAAAGATCTGCAGGTAGTCGGTGTTGAATACCCAGCTGTCGTCCAGATCGCGTTCGTAGAAGAAGTTGACGTAGGCGTCGGTGGAATACTGTCCCCACTTCACGCCGCCGTAGTCGCCCGGTTGCAGGATCGAGATGAGAAACATGATCGACAGCGGCAACAGCAGGAAAACCGTCAGGGTCAGCATGGCCGGGCTGATCAGCAACAGCCGTCGCCTCATCTGCAGCTGTGCAGCCTGGAGCTGGGCGCTGCTCACGGCGCCAGCACCCGGATCGCCGCGCCGGGAACCTTGACGCGTACGGCATCGCCCACCGCATGGCGCAGCTGGCCGCCTTCATGATTCTGCTGGCGCACGCGAAAACCCGACTGACCGGCGATCTTCAACAGGTACAGCGTATCGGTGCCGATATACACAATGTTCTCCACCACGCCAGCCAGTTCGCCTTCACTGGCCAGGCGCACCCGCTCTGGGCGGATGGCCAGCGTGACCCGGCCTTCCGTTGGGCAGCTGGCGGGCAGTAGCTGGCCGTCACTCAGGCGCACCCCGCCACTGTAGGTATCGCCCTCGAGAAAATTGGTCTCGCCGATAAAGTCGGCGACTACCCGATTCACCGGCGCCTCATAGATCTCGTTGGGTGTGCCGATCTGCAGGATCTTGCCCTTGCTCATCACGGCAATACGATCCGACATGGTCAGGGCTTCTTCCTGATCATGGGTGACGAAGATGAAGGTGATGCCGGTTTCACCCTGCAGGCGCTTGAGCTCGATCTGCATTTCCTTGCGCAACTTCATATCCAGCGCCGACAGCGACTCATCCAGCAGCAACACCTTGGGCCGGTTGGCCAGTGCGCGGGCCAGTGCGATGCGTTGCTGCTGGCCGCCGGAGAGCTGGTCGGCACGGCGCTGGCCGACATCCGGCAGCTTGACCAGTTCAAGCATGGCCTTGACGGTCTGCTCAATCTCCTGGCGCGCGATGCCGCGCATCTCCAGACCGAAGCCGATGTTCTCGGCCACGCTCATGTGCGGGAACAGCGCGTAACTCTGGAACACCGTATTCACCGGCCGGCGGAACGGCGGCAGATCCTGCATCGGTTCGCCATACAGGCGGATGGTGCCGCTGCTGGGTTGCTCGAAGCCGGCAATCAGGCGTAGCAGCGTGGTCTTGCCGCAGCCGGAGGGGCCGAGCAGGGTGAAGAATTCGTTGGCGTGAATGTCGACAGAGACGTCGTCGAGGGCTTTGACGGGCTGTGTGGCGTCGCCAAAGTGCATGCTGAGGTGTTCGATACTGATTGCGCTGGTCATAAATTAAATAGACCTAACTATTTGTTTTTATTGAACTTATAAGCGAAAGGTCGAGAACAGCAGAACGCTCTTGGTTTGATTGTGGCAGTCCGAAGAAGGCAGAAGAACGATAAATCAGGCCAAAAGGAGATAAAAGTGGCCAATGTTGGTCTTGCCAGGACGCTGCAGGGCCTTGAACTCTGTCAGTGCCGGTAGCGGCTGGGCGTCAGGCCGCTCCAGCGTACAAAGGCACTGCGAAAACTGGCGGTTTCGCTGTAGCCCAGTTGTTCGGCGATCAGGTAAATCGGCAGGTCGGTCTGTTGCAGCATCTGCCGGGCCTTTTCGAAGCGCACTTCATCCAGTAACTGTTGATACGAGGTGTGCAGTTCCTGCAAGTGCCGACGCAGGCTGCGCGGGCTGCGATTGAGGTAGGCGGCAACCGCATCCAGCGAGCCGTCGCCGCGCAAGTGGCGCGTCAGGTACTGGCGGATCAGCTCGAGCAGGTCATGGCCGCTGTTGAGTTGGCTTTCCAGTTTCAGGCATTGCTGCAGGCCGTTGTGACAGCTGACCGGGTCGGCCAGCGGCAAGGGCCGCTCGAGCAATCGGGCATCAAAGCCCAGCGCGCAAAGTGGCGCGGCAAATTCAACCGGGCAGCCGAGCTTCTCGTGATACATCTGTGCATGCAGTGGCTGGCGGTAGGGCAGAAACAGTTCGGTTGGCTGGATGGGTTCGCCGAGCAAGTCACGGATCACCGTGAGCATCGAAGCCAGGCACAGCTCGGTATTGAACACGGTCAGTTCCGGGGCGTAGCGATAGCCGCGGGCAACGATGCGGGCGGTTCCCTGGTCCTCCTGCAGACTCAACTGGAAGTAGGTACCGAGCAGGGCCGGGTGGGCAAACGCCAGTTGCAACGCGTCTCTGAGCGTCTGGCTGGCGAGCATGCTGTAGCCGAGCAGGCCGTAGGCCGACACGTGCATGCGCAAACCCAGTGACAGCCCCAGTGCCGGGTCATTCGAGCAGCTCAGGGCGTTGGCAAACACCCGCAATTCCTGCGCATGGGTGATCAGCTTTTCCGGGGTCTGCAAGTCTTTGCTGGTCACCCCGCTGTCCTGCAACAGTTGCTCGTGGGCAATGCCGTCGATTTGTTGCACGGCCAGTGCAATGGTGTGCAGGGAAGTCAGGGCGCGCTGTTCGGGGAGTAATGACATGGTGTGCAGTTCCGGTCAGCCGGGGCCTGAATATAGCAGCAGGCTGCCGGCCTTTGGGCATTGGCGCCGGATTGGTTAGCATACCCATCCGTTTATCAACCGTTGCAGGAAGTCGAGCATGCCCGGACGTTCACTGATGCGCCCCGTTGCCCTGCTGCTTTTGCTCGTCTTGCTGGTGCTTGCAGGGCTGTTTGGTCATAAATGGCGTTTGTTTGAGCTGGCTGCTTTGCAGTGGCAAGAATGGCGCCATGCCGACGAAAGGCGGCAGGCTTCGGTGTGGCTGCCGGACTATCAGGTACAGATTGAGGGCAAGCCGATCGAGGGCCTGGAGAATGTCTCTGCGCTGACCTATGACCCGCAGCGGCGCAGCCTGTTTACGGTCACCAACAAGAACCCCGAACTGATCGAACTGTCTCTCTCGGGGGATGTCCTGCGGCGTATTCCGCTGACCGGCTTCGGTGATGCCGAGGCGGTGGAGTACATCAGTCCGGGTATTTATGTGATCAGCGACGAGCGCAGCCGGCGGCTGTTCCGGGTGCATGTGGACGACAGCACGCTGTGGCTGGATGCGGCCGACAGCGAACAGCTGAGCCTGAATAGCGGTCGCGAGGACAACAAGGGCATCGAGGGTCTGGCCTACGACTCACTGGGGCAGCGCCTGTTCGTGGCCAAGGAGCGTGATCCGTTGCGCATCCTGGTGGTGGAGGGCTTCCCGCGGCACGGTTACGGACCTGCGGTCGAACTCAGCGTGCAAGGCGACCAGCAGCGGGACCGCGCGCTGCAGGTGCGTGACCTTTCGGCCTTGCAGTTCGAGGAGCGCACCGGGCATCTGCTGGCGCTCTCGGATGAGTCGCGGCTGGTGCTGGAGCTGGACCTGAGCGGGCGGCCGATCAGCAGTCTGCTGCTCTGGCCGGGGTTGCACGGCCTGCGGCGCTGGGTGCCGCAACCGGAAGGGCTGGCTATGGACGAACAGAGCGTGCTGTATCTGGTCAGCGAGCCCAACCTGTTCTATCGCTTCGTCAAGCCCGCTGCCGGCTCAGGCTTTGAGGGTGCGCACGCCGTCCCTGGTGCCCAGTAGCAGCACGTCCGCCGGACGGGCGGCGAACAGGCCGTTGGTGACCACGCCGACAATGGCGTTGATCTGGGTTTCCAGTTCGAGCGGATTGACGATCGACAGATTGAACACATCGAGGATGATGTTGCCGTTGTCGGTCAGGACGCCTTCGCGGTACACCGGGTCGCCGCCGAGTTTGACCAGTTGCCGGGCAACATGGCTGCGGGCCATGGGAATCACTTCCACCGGCAGCGGGAAGTTGCCCAGCACGGGCACCAGTTTGCTTTCATCGGCGATGCAGATAAAGGTCCGCGCCACGGCGGCGACAATTTTTTCCCGGGTCAGGGCGGCGCCGCCGCCCTTGATCAGGTTCAGGTGCGCGTCGCTTTCATCGGCGCCATCCACGTAGAACTCCAGGTCGCTGGTGCAGTTCAAGTCATACACCGGGATGCCGTGGGCTTTCAGGCGAGCAGCAGTGGCGTCGGAGCTGGCCACGGCGCCGTCGAAGTCCATCTTGTGCTTGGCCAGTTCCTCGATAAAGCAGTTGGCGGTTGAGCCGGTGCCGACACCAATCACGCTCTTCTGTTCCAGTTGCGGGAGGATCAGGTCCATGGCGGCCTTGGCCACCGCCTGCTTGAGTTGATCTTGGGTCATGCGGCACCGGGTGCTAGGTAAATTCGGGGCGCTGATTATACCCGGTTAAATCGGCAAAACCCCGCACTCTCTGTGGTCGGGCGATCAAACGCTGGGGTAGACTGCCCCACTGTGTAAAACCGCCAAAGACCAGTCCGATGCTTGAACAGTACGTTAAAAAGATCCTTACCTCGCGCGTTTACGACGTCGCCGTGGAAACCCCGCTGCAGCCTGCACGTCAGCTCTCCGAGCGCACGGCAAACCAGGTTTTGCTCAAGCGCGAAGACCTGCAGCCGGTGTATTCGTTCAAGATTCGTGGTGCCTACAACAAACTCGCGCACCTGACTGCCGAGCAACTGGCCTGTGGCGTGGTCACGGCATCGGCCGGCAATCATGCCCAGGGTCTGGCGCTGGCGGCCAAGCACATGGGGGTCAAGGCGACCATCGTGATGCCCAAGACCACGCCCGAGATCAAGGTCAATGGCGTGCGTTCGCGCGGCGGCAAGGTGGTGCTGCATGGCGACAGTTTTCCCGAGGCGCTGGCGCACTCGCTGAAACTGGTGGAAGAAAAGGGTTACGTGTACGTCCACCCCTATGACGATCCGGACACCATTGCCGGTCAGGGTACCGTGGCGATGGAAATCCTCCGTCAGCAGCCCGGGCAGCTGGATGCGATCTTTGTGCCCTGTGGCGGCGGCGGCCTGATTGCGGGGATCGCGGCGTACGTCAAATACCTGCGCCCGGAGATCAAGATCATCGGCGTCGAACCGGATGATTCCAATTGCCTGCAGGCGGCCATGGCCGCCGGTGAGCGCGTGGTGCTGCCGCAGGTCGGCCTGTTTGTCGACGGCGTGGCCGTGGCGCAGATCGGCGAGCATACCTTTGCGGTCTGCCGGCACTATGTGGACGAAGTGATCACCGTCAGTACTGACGAGGTCTGCGCGGCGATCAAGGATATCTTCGACGATACCCGCTCGATCACCGAGCCGGCGGGTGCCCTGTCAGTGGCCGGGATCAAGAAGTACGTCGCGCGCGAAGGCTGTACCGGCAAGGTATTGGTAGGGATCGACTCGGGCGCCAATATCAACTTTGACCGTTTGCGCCATGTGGCCGAGCGCGCTGAGCTGGGCGAGCAACGCGAGGCGATCATCGCCGTGACCATTGCGGAGAAGCCGGGCAGCTTCAAGGCCTTCTGCGAAGCGATCGGCAAGCGCCAGATCACCGAGTTCAACTATCGCTACCACAGCGATGGTGAAGCGCAGATTTTCGTCGGTGTGCAGACGCACCCGGAAACCGATCCGCGCGAAGCGCTGGTTGTCAGCCTGCGTGAGCAGGGCTTTCCGGTGCTGGATCTGACCGAAAACGAACTGGCCAAGCTGCATGTGCGGCATATGGTCGGCGGGCATGCGGCGGCCGTTCCGGATGAATGCGTGTTCCGCTTCGAGTTTCCTGAACGTCCGGGCGCGCTGTTCAACTTTCTTACCAAGCTGGGTGGGCGCTGGAATATTTCGATGTTCCATTACCGCAACCACGGCGCGGCGGATGGCCGCGTGCTGGCGGCCTTGCAGGTGCCACACGCCGAGCGCCATCTGATTCCCGCCGCGCTGGACGCGATTGGCTATCGCTACTGGGATGAAACGGAAAACCCGGCCTATAAGCTATTTCTGGGCTGATCAACTGACTGAGTGGACATTCTGATGGAACATTATGCTTTGCTGAAAATAGCCCACAGCCTGCCGGGTATTCTGTTGTTGCTCGGTCTGTTGGCACATTGCTTCATGTTGTGGAAAGCCCATCGCCGTGGTGATCCGGCGGTCCTGCAACGCAAGCTGCGCAATACGCTGCGTTTCAGCCTGCCGGCGCTGGGCCTGCTGGCGCTGAGCCTGCCGGTCAGCGGCTGGTGGCTGGTGCATCTGGCCGGCTTCCCGCTGGGCCAGACCTGGTTGCTGCTCAGCTCACTGCTGTTTGCCATACTGGTTTTGTTTGGGCTGTTGTTGGCCGGCCGCCTGGCGGCCTGGCAGGCGCTGGGCGCCACGCCACCCGGCAGCCGGTTGCTGCGTCTGGCCAGCGCGTATGCACTGATCATCCTGCTTTTGCTGCTGCTGATCATGGCTCTGATGGGCGCCAAGCCGGCCTGACCATGGGTTTTGCACATCGATAACCGACCACCTAGTCTGAAACTTCCACCCACCGGAGAGGATTGCCATGAGCGCCTTTGAAAAAGCCCAAGCTGACATCAAAACCCTGAAGAGCCGTCCGAGTAACGAGGACATGCTGTTTCTCTACGCCCATTACAAACAGGCTTCTGCCGGTGATGTGGATGGCAAGCGTCCGGGCATGATGGATATGGTGGGGCGGGCCAAATATGACGCCTGGGCCAAGCTGGAAGGCATGAGCCAGAAGGATGCCGAAGCCGGTTACATCGCCAAGGTCAACGGCCTGCTCAAGGCTTGAGGCTGGCAGGCTCGGTGCGCGGGTGAATCACCTGCGCCCGATTTATGACCGCGCGCTGGCCACCTGTTCAGTCATGGCGCAGCGAGATGATCGGCCAGCCGCGCGCACGTGCAGTGGCGCGTAACGCATCATCCGGGTCCACGGCTACCGGATGGCTGACCTTTTCCAGCAGCGGCAAGTCATTGCGCGAGTCGCTGTAGAAATAGCTGTCTCGCAGATCCAGCCCCTGCTCGTTCAGCCATAGTCTCAGGCGGGTGACTTTGCCTTCCTGATAGCACGGAATGCCGGTGATGCTGCCCAGATAGCGCCCGTCCTGCATGGCGCATTCGGTGGCCAGCAGCGTCTCGACCCCCAAGCGCGTTGCGATCGGTCCGGTGACGAAGCGATTGGTGGCGGTGATGATCACCAGCTTGTCGCCGGCCTCGCGGTGCTGGGCGAGCAGGGCTTCCCCCTTGGCCAGGATGATGGGCTCGATCACCTCGGCCATGAACTCGCGGTGCCATTGCGCCAGCTGGGCCATGTCCGTGCGGCCGAGAATGGCCTGGCTGAAGTTCTGGTAGGCCACCACATCCAGCTTGCCCGCGCAGTAGTCGGCATAGAAGGCATCGTTGCGCGCCTGGTACTCGGCGGCATCGACCAGGCCGCGCTGGCAGAGAAATTCGCCCCAGCTGTGGTCGCTGTCACCGGCAAGCAGGGTGTTGTCGAGATCGAAGAGGGCCAGGCGCACGTTGGGAAACCTTTGTCGTAAAGAAGAAACGGGGTGCACAGGATAAGGCAAAAGTACTGGCGATGCCCGTTCCGGCTGGGGCTTTCGGGCTTGCCGCACAGCCTCGGGAGCCTGCATTGCTGCGGCAGCGAGCTTTGTGGAACAATGCCTTGCATATGTGTTTCGAGGTGCCTGCCGTGATTGATTCCGATGGTTTTCGCCCCAATGTCGGCATCATCCTTTCCAATGATGCCGGGCAGGTCATGTGGGCTCGCCGCATCAATCAGGATGCCTGGCAGTTTCCCCAGGGTGGCATCAACCCGCGCGAGACGCCGGAAGAGGCGCTGTTCCGCGAGTTGAATGAAGAAGTGGGTCTGGAGCCTGAGGATGTGAAGATCCTCGCCTGCACCCGTGGCTGGTTGCGGTATCGTCTGCCACAGCGACTGGTGCGCACGCATTCGCAGCCGCTGTGCATTGGCCAGAAGCAGAAGTGGTTCCTGTTGCGCCTGACCGGCGCCGAGGAGCGTGTGCGGATGGATGTGACCGGCAAGCCGGAGTTCGATGGCTGGCGCTGGGTCAGTTACTGGTACCCGCTGAATCAGGTGGTGACGTTCAAGCGCGAGGTCTATCGCCGCGCCCTCAAGGAATTGGCTCCGCGCCTGCTAGTGCGCGAATAACACGGGAGATACGGCCCTGACCATGCTCAACACGCTGCGCAAGATCGTGCAGGAAGTCAACGCCGCCAAGGACCTCAAGGCGGCGCTGGGCATCATCGTGCAGCGCGTGAAAGAGTCCATGGGCAGCCAGGTCTGCTCGGTGTATCTGCTCGACCCGGAAAGCAATCGCTTCGTGCTGATGGCCACCGAGGGTCTGAACAAGCGCTCCATCGGCAAGGTCAGCATGGCGCCCAACGAGGGCCTGGTGGGCCTGGTGGGCAGCCGCGAGGAACCGCTCAACCTCGAAGATGCGGCCAGTCACCCGCGTTATCGCTACTTCGCCGAAACCGGTGAGGAGCGTTATGCCTCCTTCCTTGGCGCACCGATCATCCACCACCGTCGGGTGATGGGCGTGCTGGTGGTGCAGCAGAAGGAGCGCCGCCTGTTCGACGAAGGCGAGGAAGCCTTCCTGGTCACCATGAGTGCCCAGCTCGCCGGGGTTATCGCCCATGCCGAGGCCACCGGTTCGATCCGTGGCCTGGGCAAACAGGGCAAGGGCATTCAGGAAGCCAAGTTCGTCGGCGTGGCCGGCTCGCCGGGCGCCGCGGTCGGTTCCGCGGTGGTCATGTTGCCGCCGGCCGATCTGGATGTGGTGCCGGACAAGAGCGTCGATGACATCGCCGCCGAGATGGAACTGTTCGGCAAGGCCCTGGAATCGGTGCGCGAGGACATGCAGGAGCTCTCGGCCAAGCTGGCCAAGCAGCTGCGCAAGGAAGAGCGCGCCCTGTTCGACGTCTACCTGATGATGCTGGAAGACGCCGCCCTCGGTGGCGAAGTGCGCGCCATCATCAAGACCGGACAGTGGGCCCAGGGCGCGCTGCGCCAGGTGGTCAACGCCCACGTCGCCCGCTTCGAGCTGATGGATGACGCCTACCTGCGCGAGCGCGCCTCGGATGTGCGCGACCTCGGCCGGCGTCTGCTCGCCTACCTGCAGGAAGAGCGCAAGCAGCAGCTGACCTACCCGGAGAACACCATTCTGGTGGCCGAGGAACTGTCGCCGGCGATGCTGGGCGAGGTGCCGGCCGGCAAGCTGGTCGGCCTGGTTTCGGTGCAGGGTTCGGGCAACTCGCACGTGGCCATCCTGGCCCGCGCCATGGGTATTCCCACGGTGATGGGTGCGGTCGATCTGCCGTATTCCAAGGTCGACGGCATCGCCATGATCGTCGACGGCTACCACGGCGAGGTCTTCACCAACCCGTCGGCCGAGCTGTGCAAGCAGTACCGTGCCGTGGTCGAGGAGGAGCGCCAGCTGGTCAAGGGCCTGGATGCCCTGCGCAGCCTGCCCTGCGAGACCCTCGATGGTCACCGCGTGCCGCTGTGGGTCAACACCGGCCTGCTGGCCGACGTGACCCGCGCCCAGGAACGCGGCGCCGAGGGCGTCGGCCTGTACCGCACGGAAGTGCCGTTCATGATCAATGAGCGCTTCCCCAGCGAAAAGGAACAGATGCAGAACTACCGGGGGCAACTGGCGGCCTTCCACCCGCTGCCGGTAACCATGCGCACCCTGGATATCGGCGGCGACAAGGCGCTGCCCTACTTCCCGATCAAGGAAGAGAACCCCTTCCTCGGCTGGCGCGGCATCCGCATCACCCTCGACCACCCGGAAATCTTCCTGGTCCAGGTGCGTGCCATGCTCAAGGCCAGCGAGGGCCTGAACAACCTGCGCATCCTGCTGCCGATGATCTCGGGCCTGCAGGAGCTGGAAGAATCCCTGCACCTGATCCACCGCGCCTGGGGCGAGGTGCGCGACGAGGGCGTGGACATCCCCATGCCGCCGGTCGGGGTGATGATCGAGATTCCCGCCGCCGTCTACCAGGTGCGTGAGCTGGCTCGCCAGGTTGACTTCCTCTCGGTCGGCTCCAACGACCTGACCCAGTACCTGCTGGCGGTGGACCGCAACAACCCGCGGGTCGCCGACCTCTACGACTTCCTCCACCCGGCCGTGCTGCATGCGCTGAAACTGGTTGTCGACGGCGCCCATGCCGAAGGCAAGCCGGTGAGCATCTGCGGCGAGATGGCCGGCGATCCGGCCGCCGCCGTGCTGCTGATGGCCATGGGCTTCGACTCGCTGTCGATGAACGCCACCAACCTGCCCAAGGTGAAGTGGCTCCTGCGCCAGCTCAGCCTGAGCAAGGCCCAGGAGCTGCTGGCGCAATTGCTGCGCATGGACAGCCCGCAAGTGATCCACAGTTCCCTGCACCTGGCCCTGCGCAACCTCGGCCTGGGCCGGGTGATCAACCCGGCCGCGACCATCCAGGCGTGACATCCTCCCTGCCACTGCAGGAGCTGGCGACCCTGCGCCTGGCGGCTGCCAGCGCACTGGTGGCGCGGGATGAGCGGCTGTATGTGCTGGGCGATGACGAACTGCTGCTGCAGCGTTACAGCCTGACGGGTGGCTTTATCGATCAGCGCCCCCTGTTGCCGGGCGAGCTGCCGCAGGAGCAGGCGGAGCGCAAACGCCTGAAACCCGACTTCGAAATGCTCTGCGTGCTGCCGGATGGGCGTCTGCTGGCGCTTGGTTCCGGCTCCACCGCGCAGCGCTGCCGGGCGGTGCTGGTCGACGGTGAACAGACCCGCGTGATCGACCTCGGCGAGCTGTATGGCGCCCTGGCGGCGCAGCTGCCGGAGCTCAATCTGGAAGGCGCGGTGGTGCAGGGGCAGCAGCTCCTGCTGGCACAGCGCGGCAATGGACGTGGCGGGGTCAATGCCCTGATCAGCCTGGACCTATCGCGGGTATTGGACGGCCTGCAGCAGGGCGGGCTATCGGCCAGTGCGCTGTGCGTTCTGCAGCCGGTCGAGCTGGGCGACTGGCAGGGCGTGCCGCTGAGCCTCACCGATCTGTGTCTGGACGGGCAG
>DATMWH010000351.1:0-2286 GCA_035562615.1 Pseudomonas sp.
GTAGGGCGGGTTGAAATGCTCGTCGACCGGGTAGCCTTCAGGCAGCGCCTTTTTGTTGAAATAGCGGATCAGCCGGCGGGAAAAGTTCGGGTACTTCTGACAGAGCAGCCAGATGCCGCGCGAGATCAGCACATTCTTGCGCCGCGTCAGCGCATAGGCGCGCGCCGGGGAGAACCACTTGCGCAACAGCCGGGCGATCGGATCTTCGGAAGGGGCGTTGAGCACATAACTGGGGGTGCGTTGCAGCATGGTCACATGGGCGGCCTTGTCGGCCATCGCCGGCACCAGCGTGACCGCCGTGGCACCGCTGCCGATCACCAGTACGCGCTTGCCGCGGTAATCCAGATCCTCAGGCCAGTGCTGAGGGTGGATCAGTTGCCCCTGATACTGCTCGACGCCAGCGAAGTGCGGAGTGAAGCCTTCCTCATAGCGGTAATAGCCGGCCGCCGAGAACAACCAGCTGCAGGTGATCAGTTGGCGTTCGCCGCTGGCCAGTTGCTCAACCTCGACCGTCCAGCGTGCATCGGCACTCGACCAGGCGGCGCTGAGTACTTTGTGCTGGAAGCGGATCTGCCGGTCGATACCGTTTTCGCTTGCCGTTTCGCGCAGGTATTCGAGGATCGAGTCGGCGCTGGCGATGGCTTTGGAATTCAGCCACGGCTTGAACTCGTAGCCGAAGGTGTAGAGGTCCGAGTCCGAGCGGATGCCCGGATAACGGAACAGGTCCCAGGTGCCACCGATGGCTTCGCGGCTTTCCAGAATCGCATAGGTCTTGCCCGGTTGATCACGTTGCAGGTAGTAGGCGGCGCCGATGCCGGAAATGCCCGCGCCGATGATCAGTACATCGATGTGCTCGGGGGATGGCTGCTGCTGAACGGACAAGGGCGTGCTCCTTGGAATGCGCTGTGGCGAGTTGTCGCAGCAGTGTTGTTGACAACCCACACCCCGGCAAGGTTTAAAAAGCACTTTTATCTATTTATATTGGTGCAATATGAACCAATTTATTGCCGGGCGGAGTGCCGATACTGATGAGCCTGAGTTACCCCCATTCGTCTGCCCTCAAATGGCCGCTGCCGTCAGCAAGGGTGCGTGAATTGCTGCGTCAGGGTGCGGATCAGGTGCTCAATGCGCCTGCGCAATGGCTGGAAGAAATCGATCTGGCCAGTGTCTCGCCCAAGAGCATGAAAACCCTGGCCGATGACCCCGTTTTGATGGCCGCTTCCCGGCGTGCCACCCGTTCCAGCCTGATCCACTGGGCGGCGGCCAACATCGAGAATCCCGGTGCGCCGGTCTCGCCTTACATCCCCGGCGACCTGCTGAGTAATGCCCGCGAACTGATCCTGCGCGGGGAAACCGACCTGATGTTCAACGCGTCACGGGCCGCGCTGGGGACGGCATGGCAGCAATGGATGCAGATTGCCTTCGAGCTGACGACCGATCCCGCAGAGCTGCGCGAACTGCTCGACGTCTCCGCGCGCTCGATCACCGATTTCATCGACGGCAACATGGAAGCCCTCGCGGCCTTCATCAAGGCGGAGCGCGAAGAGCGCATGCGCGGCACCCATGTCGAGCGCCGCGAGCTGGTGACGGCGATTGTCGAAGGCGCCCCGATCAACGCACCGCACGCCAGCCAGCGCCTGGGTTACCAGCTGGAGCAGGCCCACCATGCGGCGGTGATCTGGAGCGAGGAGGCCGACACCCAGTTGGCCACGCTGGAGCAGGCAGCCAAGGCGCTGGTGCGCTGCGCCGGCGGACGGCATGCGCTGACGGTGATCGCCAACGCCGCCACCCTGTGGGTCTGGACCACCGCCGACAAACCGGTCGATCTGCAGCCCTTGCTGATGGCGCTCAAAAGCCTGCCGGGCGTGCGTCTGGCGATGGGCTCCACCGGTCAGGGCCCCGAAGGCTTCCGCCGTGCACACCTGGATGCCCTGACCACGCAACGGGTGCTCGGGCGTCTGCATTCCGATGCGCGGGTGGTCAACTTCGACATGGTCCGGCTGGCCGCCCTGATGACCCGCGACCAGAAGGCCGCGCAGCATTTCATCACCCACACGCTGGGTAATCTGGTGTCAGCCCCCGTGGTGTTGCGCCGCGCCTTGCTGACGTTTCTCAGCTGCGGCTGCAATGCCACCCAGGCAGCCGAGCAGTTGCACACCCACCGCAACACCCTGCTGCGCCGCCTGACGCGTGCCGAAGAACTGTTACCGCGCCCGCTGGAAGATAACCGCATTCATGTCGCCGCCGCACTGGAAGCCCTGAGCTGGACGGCCGAGCAGCGGTAGA
>DATMWH010000352.1:0-2102 GCA_035562615.1 Pseudomonas sp.
CGAGCCAAGTTTGAACAAGAGCCGCCTATTTGCACGGACTGACAGTCCCGTCAGGAGGGTGAGCGGAATCGGCGTGTAAGGGGTTGAGCGGCATGGACGCCGTGAGAGGCGCGATGGGCCATGGATGGCCCTTCGCGCCGTGCCCGTGGAGCACCGATGGAGCGAACGAACCCCGGGCGCGCAGCGGTCGGGGCCGGATGTCGGGCGCGCTTTCTCTTTGCTTACTTTCTCTTTGCGCGTGCAAAGAGAAAGTAAGGCGCCGTGCAAGGCGCAATCTGTAGTCCAAATTCTAGGAAAGCGTAATGGTCTGACGCGCCGTCAATGCCAGCCAAAAAGCACCGACTTGCCTATCCCAGCAAAATCACTCCCCAAACCACCCCAATCAAGCACAGCGCAATGAACTGGGCGGCGCTGCCCATGTCCTTGGCGTTTTTCGACAACGGATGGATGTCCAGCGAAATGCGGTCCACCACTGCCTCAATGGCCGAATTGAGCAATTCGACAATCAGCAGAATCAGGCAGACGCCGATCATCAGCGCACGCTCCACCTTGCTGACGTCGAAGACAAACGCCAGCGGGATCAGAATCACATTGATCAACACCAGCTGACGGAACGCCGCCTCACCAACAAAGGCCGCGTGCAAACCGGCCATGGAAAAACCGGTGGCGTTGAGAATACGTTTGAGGCCAGTCTGGCCCTTGAATGGTGACATGCGGGAACAATCCGTATCGATGCCAGGCAGGAAAACCCTGCGCAGCCTGGGTGAAATAGCTAAACGACTTACTGCGGGGAAACGTTTTCCAGCTGTTGTAGCAACATGGCGGCCTGGGTTCGCGTGCGCACACCCAATTTACGAAAAATCGCCGTCACGTGGGCTTTGATGGTCGCCTCGGACACTGACAACTCCCAGGCAATCTGTTTGTTCAGCAGTCCGTCACAGACCATGGTCAAGACCCTGAACTGTTGCGGTGTGAGGCTGGCCAATCCGGCGCTGGCAGCCTTGGCTTCGGCCGACAGGGTCTGCTCCTGATCAGTCGGCAGCGGCCACCACAACTCGCCATCGAGCACCGCGCGAACGGCTTGCTGAATCTGTTCCAGCGAGCTGGACTTGGGAATAAAACCACTGGCACCGAACTCGCGTGAGCGCGAAATCACAGCGGCCTCTTCCTGGGCCGAGATCATCACCACCGGAATCTGTGGATACTGTCCGCGCAGCAACACCAACCCGGAAAAGCCATGGGCGCCGGGCATGTTCAGATCCAGCAGAACCAGATCCCAGTCACTCTTCTGCGTCAGCCGCAGCTCCAGCTCGGCGATGCTGGCAGCCTCGGCCAGTTGCACTTCACTCCCCAGCCCGAGACTCAGGGCCTGATGCAGGGCACTGCGAAACAAGGGATGGTCATCCGCAATGAGTATTTGGTAGGCAGCCATTAGCGATTCCTGTTGTTGTTCTTGGATCGGCAGCGGCGACCAGCATGCCCAGCCACGCCGGGGTGGTCAAGCGCAGCCTTTTGCGGCAAAGTCGCGTCCTTTTTCAGCGAGAATTCATCATGCGTACACCAGCACTGCGTGCCGACCTGCTAATGCTGCTGACCGCGATCATCTGGGGCTCTGCCTTTATCGCGCAACGCATGGGCATGGACAGCATCGGGCCGTTTTTGTACACCGGGCTGCGCTTCACGCTGGCGAGTATTGTCCTGCTGCCGCTGATCCTGTTTCTCGAGAAGCGGGTCGAACACCGCAAACCCGAACCGTTCAACCCGGGGCTATTGCTGGGCGGTCTGATCATGGGTCTGGCCCTGACCATCGGCATGAACCTGCAACAGGTCGGCCTGCTGTTCACCAGCGTGACCAACTCCGGTTTCATCACCGGCCTGTATGTCATCATCGTGCCACTGCTTGGGCTGTTTCTCGGCCACAAGACCGGACTGGGCATCTGGATGGGTGCCGCGTTGGCGGTAACCGGGATGTTCCTGCTCAGCGTGGGTGACGGTTTCCAGGTCGCTTCCGGGGACTGGCTGCAACTGGCGGGCGCCTTCGTCTGGGGCATGCACGTCCTGCTGGTGGGCCACTTCGCCAGCCGCCATGATCCTTTGCAGCT
>DATMWH010000353.1:0-3270 GCA_035562615.1 Pseudomonas sp.
TGGTTATCCGTGACGGCAAAGTGATCTACGAGCGTTACGCCGGCCCGACCAAGGCCACCACGCCGCATCTGACCTGGTCAGTGAGCAAGAGCCTGATTTCTGCGGTGATGGGCGTTGCCTATGCGGAAGGCCGCTTCAAGCTGAGTGATCCGGTGGCCATGCACTACCCGCCGTTCGCCGCGCATCCACAGATCAAGATGGGCCATCTGTTCAACTGGGCGTCCGGGCTGGACTGGCAGGAAGACTACGAACTGGCGCCGTTGCGTTCTTCGGTGGTGGCCATGCTCTACACCCGTGGTCGCGATGACATGGCAGCCTTTACGGCCGCGCACCAGCAGGAAGTCGATCCGGGCACCCGTTTCCGCTATTCCAGCGGTGACAGCACGGTGATCGCCGCCACCCTGAAAAGCATGGTCGGCGCGCAGGCCTACCCGAGTTATCCCTGGACGGCACTGTTTGAGCCGCTGGGTATCACCTCTGCGGTATGGGAAAGCGATGCGCAGGGCACATACGTGGGCTCTTCCTACGCCTACATGACCGCCCGTGATCTGGCGCGTGTTGGTCTTTTGATGCAGCGCGGCGGCCGCTGGCAGGACAAGCAGTTGCTGCCCAAGGCCTGGGTTGATTTCAGCCTGACGCCGTTTGCCGATTTCAAAGCGCTCACGCCTAACGAAGAAGTCCCCGGTGGGCAGTGGTGGTTGAACGTCGCGTTCGAAGGGGCTCCCAAGCCCTGGCCGGACGTGCCCCCGACGGCTTTTGCCGCCCTTGGTCACTGGGGTCAGTCGCTGTATGTGCTGCCGGAGCAGAATCTGGTGATCGTGCGTTATGCCGATGACCGTGATGGCACCTACCAACACAACGAATTTCTCAAACTGGCGCTAGCCGCCTTTGCCGGTGAGCCACAGCCATGATCAAGCGCCATCCGTTTCTCAGCCTTCTGATCATTGGCCTGTTGGTGCTGCTGGGCCTGGCCTGGCAGAACCGCACGCACCTGGTGGCCTTCCCGGACATCATCAGTGCCTACACGGCCAAGGAATACTGCTCCTGCCGCTACGTCATGGATAACCCGGCGGATTACTGCGTCAGTTACGCCAAGCTGTATGTCCCGCTGAGCGGTTTTTTCGATGACGCACAGCGCAAGCGGGTTACGGCCAGTGGTCTGGGGCGCAGCAACACCGCCGTCTGGATCGGGCCGCGTGAAGGCTGCCGCCTGCTTGAACAGGCCGATGCGCTGCCGCAGTAATCTCGTCGGCGCCTGCCGCTGGTGGGCGCTAAGATCAGAAATGCGCGCGGTTGAACTCGCGCTGACTCACTGTCCGGATAGCGCGATACAAGGGTTACCTATGCACAGGTTTCTTTTATTGCTGATTGCCTTGCTGGCCGGCCAGCCTGCTCTGGCCGACTGGCGGATTGACGCCCAGTCGTCGCGGGTTTCATTCATAGCCACCAAGGATGTCCGGCACATCGATGTCGGGCGCTTCTACGGGCTTGCCGGGGGCGTGGATGCCGAGGGCAATGTGCAACTCAAGGTCGAGATGGACTCCCTGCGCACCGGCACCTTGCTGCAGGACCAGCGGCTGCACAAGGAGCTGTTCGATAGCCCGGCATTTGCCTTTGCGCAGGTGCGCGCCCGGCTGGATCTGGTGCCGATCACCAACCTGGCCCCCGGTGCGCAGATGGAGCTGAGCCTGCCGGCCACGCTGACCCTGCGTGGCATGGAGAAAGGCTTTGAAACCGACCTGTTGATCACCCGTCTGGATGAGCATCGTTTCCAGATCGTCACGCTCACACCGGTGGTGCTGGATGCGGCCGACTTCGGCCTGACTGCCGCGATTGAAAGCCTGCGTCAGAGTGTCGGTCTGCAGACGGTCAGTCTCGCCGTGCCGGTCAGCGCCGTTCTGATATTGACCGAGCACTGATGAGCGAAATCTACCCCTGGCGAGAAGGCAATCACTTCGAATTGCTGATCGACGGCCCGGAGTTTTTTGCCCGTATGCTGCAGGCCATCGACGCAGCCGTCAGTCGTGTTGATCTGGAACTTTATCTGGTCAGCAGTGGGCATTGTGCCAACGCTTTGATAGAGCACCTGAGCGCGGCGGCTCAGCGTGGTGTGCAGGTCTGTTGCCTGTGCGATGGTTTTGGTGCCCAAGGCCTGCTGTCGGCCGACCGGCAGCGCCTGCTGCAGGCGGGTGTCAGCCTTCGCTGGTACAACCCGGTGAGCTGGCGCAGCGGCGTGCGCAATCTGTATCGCGACCATCGCAAATTACTGCTGGTGGATGGCTGTCTGGCCTATGTGGGCGGGGCCGGCGTGACCGATGACTTCTGGGATCCCGCTACCAACACCTGTGCATGGCATGAAGTGATGGTCGAACAGCGCGGGCCGCTGGTGCAGGACTGGCAAATGTTGTTCGATCTGCAATGGCTGGCCAGCGCGGCGCCCAGGGCCTGGACCACCCTGGCCGCCCCGAGCCTGCAACAGCTCCCGGCCATTCCGCGTTCAGGATCAGGCTGGGGGCGGGTGGCGTACGCCAGTGCCCGTGAGCATCGCGACATTCTGCAGTCGCTGCTGCGCTCGATAATGGCTGGCCGGCAGCGTGTCTGGCTGGCCACCCCCTATTTCCTGCCGACCTGGAAAGTCCGCCGGGCCTTGCGCAAGGCCGCATCGCGTGGTGTGGACGTGCGCCTGTTGCTGACTGGGCAGCACACCGACAACCAGCCGGTACGTTATGCCGGGCAGGGCTATTACCCGGCGCTGCTGCGTGCAGGTGTGCGCATCTTCGAATACCAGCCGCGCTTTACCCATTTGAAAATGGTGCTGGTCGACGACTGGGTCAGTGTCGGTTCCTGCAACTTCGATTACTGGAACCTGCGCTTCAACCTTGATGCCAATCTGGAGGCGGTGGACACACCACTGAGTCAGGCGGTTGCCGCCAGTTTCGGCGCCGACTTTGCCTTGAGTCGCGAGACCACCCTGCAGCAGTGGCGTGCATTACCACTGGCGGAACGTCTGCAGCAGCGTCTCTGGGGCTGGTTGAATAGTCTGGTGGTGCGGTTTTTCAAGAAGCGGCTCTAGCAGACCCGTTAGCACCCTGATTTTCGTAGGGTGGGTTAGGCCAATGGCCGTAACCCACCAACCGGCCGATAGGCCGGCAAATGCGATACCTTTGGCATCGATGGTGGGTTACGCCGCTTCGCAGCTAACCCACCCTACAAAAGCGCGTGCTGTCAGTACGCTGCCGCAACCATCGCCTCACAGGCCTGGCCGGGATC
>DATMWH010000354.1:0-3125 GCA_035562615.1 Pseudomonas sp.
TTGAGTTGTGCCATGGCCTTGGGATCACCTAGCGAATGGCGGATTTTCTCCAGCAACTTGAGGATGCCGGTCATCTGCTCGGGGTTGGCCGCCAGCTCAAAGAAGCCGTTGCGCATGATCCAGTCCGGGCTGTAGCCGAGCGTGTTCTGTGAAGCCGGGCTGACATAGTTCAGTTTTAGCCGGGCATCGGTGGAGAAAATGATGTCGGTGGTGCTTTCGGCCAGCAGCCGGTAGCGGCTTTCACTTTCGCGCAGGGCATGGCTGGCGGCCAGTTGCTCGGTGACATCCTTGGCCACCCCGATCAGCCGGCTGACACGCCCGTGGCTGTCGCGGGCCATGGCATGTTCGCGGATCTCAAACCAGTGCCAGCTGCCGTTGCGGTGGCGCCAGCGCAGTTGCAGCTGGATCACTTCGCCTTCGCCGAGCACCTGTTGCATGTTGCGGACTTTCTGGTACAGCTCGACGTCGTCCGGATGCAGGATCATTTCCCACATGCGGTTACCCATCTCGATCAGTTCAGCCTTGCTGTAGCCCAGATCCGGCCCCAGATGGTTATTGCTGAACATCAGGCGCTTGCCCGGGATGTCGTGCACATACAAAGTGTCTGGTACTGCCTGTGCCAGATCCGACCAGAAGCGCTCGCGCTCGATCAGGGCCAGCTCCATCTGCTTGCGGCTGGTGATGTCGTTGAGGCTGAGGGTCAGTGAGCGCAGGTCCTGAGTGGCTTCGGGAATGCGCAGCATCAGCCAGAGAAAGCGCTCCTGCCCGGCTGAGTTGAGGACTCTGGCTTCCAGTTCCAGGCTCTGGGGGGCTTCCATCAGGCCACGGATGATCCGGTAGCGGATCCCGCCGGGGCGCAAGGCACTGGTGTTGATCAGCAGTGCCCAGGCCTGTTCGGCACTTTCGACATCCAGCAGGCGCTGGGTCGTCAGGTTTACTTCGGTGATGCGCATGCGCTGTAACAGCTGATCCTGCAGATCCGGTTGATCCTGCAGCCACTGATCCAGCTGTTTGCTGTTGTGCAGACCTTGTTGCAGCAGGTATTTGCGCAGGTCGGAGAGATCCATCACGCAGAGGCCGCTGCCGGTGCTTTCAAAAATCTCCTGATAGCGCTGGCGGGTTTGTTCAAGGCCCTTGCGGGCGCGTTGCTCAGCCGTGACATCACGCAGTACCCAGACATTGCCGCTCTGTTCGGCATCATCCACCAGCGGGCTGCAGGACGTGCTGAAAATCCGCCGCTGGCCATGTTCGACCAGTTCCACCAGATGTTCCTGTTGCGGGGCGTGCAGCAAGTCACTGGCGACAAAACCGGGCAGCATTTCCAACAGCGACCGGCCGCTGGCCTGCTGACTGCTGACACCCAGCAGCTGGGCTGCCTTGGGGTTGATGTAGCTGATCAGACCATTGGTGTCGCTGAGGATCACGCGCTCCTCAATCGCGCGCAGGGCGGTGTCGGCGCGCTGCAGTTCGCGTCGTGAACTCTTGTGGGCTTCGCGCAGTCGGCGTTGTTCGCGCAACAGGGTGAACAGGCTGATCAGCGTGAGCATTCCGCACAGGGCAAACAGCAGCAGCTTGCCCATCAGTTCCGGCAGCAGTTGACTGCGCAGGGCCTGGGTATCGAGCAGGGTGCGCAACTGCCAGTCGCCGCGCTGCAGTTCAACCAGGCGGATGCTTTGCAGGTTGCTGGCGTCGGGCATGGGTTGCGGATGCTGGGCTATCACCCGCTGGCTGAGCGGGTCGTGCAGCTGCCAGTAGACGTCGTCCCGCCGATAGGGGTCCAGCAGTTGTTCCAGTGCGCGGATATCCAGACGTGCGACCCAGAAGCCACCGGGACGAACGCCTTCGGGCTGGCGCAGCAGAATGTACAGCGGGCTGTCGGGGTTGGCGTTCAGGCCGGCCAGGTAGGGGCGCCCGGCGCTTTTCGCTGCCAGTGCTGCCAGATAAGGGCGGTCCGAACCATCGGAGCCGGTGTCGGCAATCAATCCGCCCTGCTTGTTCAGCCACACCAGGCTTTGCAGGTTGGGTATGCCTTGCTGCAGATTGTGCAAGGTACGCGAGTTGATATCGTTGGGTTCCGGGCGCAGGGCGGTGGCGCGCAGCAGCTCGGCAATGCCTTGCACCTGCAGCTCCAGATCCAGGGAAACCTGTCCGGCGATCTGCGCGGCGAGGTCATAGCTGCGTTGCTCCTGAAAGGACTTCTGCTGGGAAAACTCCTGCTGCAGTTGCCCTACCATCAACCCCAGCAGCAGCAGAACCAGAACCAGCAGCAGGCTTTTCAGCGGGCTGAAACGGTTGAGCAAAATGCGGGAGAAGTCTGGTTTCTGCACGATGGGCTGATCCTGGCCGGTTGCCTATAGCTAACTGATTGTTCCGGCTGACAAATCTGACTGCCGGAAAAGGGCGCTTAGCATGCCTGAAAATCCTTCAGGGGTCAGTCTAGCTCAAGCCTGCGGTTTGCCCTGAGCGGTGCATTCCGGTAGCTTTGCAGCTAGCGCTGCAGCCTGTTTTCCGGCTGTCGCGATCCCTTTTCTTGGTTACAGGCAAACACTATTCCCATGGCTCAATACGTCTACACCATGCACCGGCTGTGCAAAGTGGTACCGCCCAAGCGTGAAATCCTCAAGAACATTTCCCTGTCGTTCTTTCCCGGCGCCAAGATCGGCGTGCTCGGCCTCAACGGTTCGGGTAAATCCACCCTGCTGCGCATCATGGCCGGTGTCGATACCGAGTTCGATGGCGAAGCGCGGCCGATGCCGGGCCTGAATGTCGGCTATCTGCCGCAGGAACCCCAGCTCGATCCGGAAAAGACCGTGCGCGAAGTGGTGGAAGAAGCGGTCAGCGTGATCAAGGATGCGCAGGCGCGTCTGGATCAGGTCTACGCCGCCTATGCCGAACCGGACGCCGACTTCGACAAGCTGGCCGCCGAGCAGGCCAAGCTGGAAGCCATTCTGCAGGCTAGCGATGGTCACAACCTTGAGCGTCAGCTGGAAGTGGCTGCCGATGCCCTGCGTCTGCCGGCCTGGGATTCCAAAGTGGCGCACCTGTCCGGTGGTGAAAAACGCCGCGTGGCGCTCTGTCGCCTGCTGCTCTCGGCGCCGGACATGCTGCTGCTGGATGAGCCGACC
>DATMWH010000355.1:0-2297 GCA_035562615.1 Pseudomonas sp.
TGTCGAACAATGCCGGCGGCATCCTCGGCGGGATTTCCTCCGGCCAGCCGATTGTTGCCCATCTGGCGCTCAAGCCGACCTCCAGCATCACCACGCCGGGGCGTTCGATTGATATCCACGGCAATCCGGTGGAAGTCATCACCAAGGGGCGTCACGACCCCTGTGTCGGCATCCGTGCCACGCCGATTGCCGAAGCCATGATGGCCATCGTGCTGCTTGATCACCTGCTGCGTCACCGCGCGCAGAATGCCGCCGTGCAGGTGATCACCCCGGTATTGCCGCAGCTGTGAAGCAGACAGCCTTGCCTTACTGGCGGCTGTCCGGCTTCTACCTGTTCTATTTCGCCTTGCTGGGCGCCACCGCGCCCTTTCTGGCGCTGTACCTCGATTATCTGGGCTTCTCCAGCGCGCGCATCGGCGAGTTGCTGGCGATTCCCATGCTGATGCGCTGTCTGTCACCCAACCTGTGGGGCTGGCTCGGCGACCGCAGTGGCAAGCGACTGGCGATCGTGCGTTTCGGCGCTTTCTGTACGCTGCTCAGCTTTGTGCTGATCCTGTTTGGCAAGAGCTATGCGTGGCTGGCGCTGATCATGGCGCTGTATGCGTTCTTCTGGCATGCGGTGCTGCCGCAGTTCGAGGTGCTGACGCTGGCGCATCTGGGCGAGCAGACCGCGCGTTACAGCGAAGTGCGTCTGTGGGGCAGTGTCGGCTTCATTGTCGCCGTGGTGGGTCTGGGCGAGTTGTTCGAGCGGGTCAGTCTGGAGGTCTTTCCCTGGGTGCTGATCGGCATCATCAGCTGCATCTTTATCAGCAGCTGGTGGATCCCCAATGCCCAGCTCAGTGCGGCGCGGGATAACCCGTTATCCGGCGGTTTTCTGCGCCAGTTGCGCCAGCCCGGGGTGCTGGCGTTCTTCGTCGTGGTTGGCTTGATGCAGTTGAGCCACGGCCCTTACTACACCTTTATCACGCTGTATCTGGAGTCGCTGGGCTATAGCCGCGGCGTGATCGGCTGGCTCTGGGCGGTCGGGGTGGTGGCGGAGATTCTGGTGTTCCTGCTGATGGCGCGGTTGCTGCGCCACGTCAGTCTGCGTCAGGTGCTGATCACCAGTCTGCTGCTGGCGGTGTTGCGCTGGATACTGCTGGGCACGTTGGCGGAAAACGGTTTCTGGCTGCTGCTGGCCCAGTTGCTCCACGCCGCCACGTTCGGCAGCTTCCATGCGGTATCCATTCTGCTGGTGCGCGAGAGTTTCAATGCGCGTCAGCAAGGACAGGGGCAAGCGCTGTATGCAGCGGTATCCGGCGTGGGCGGCGGGCTCGGCGCGCTGTATGCCGGTTACAGCTGGAGCGGTCTGGGGCCGACCCTGACCTTTGCGATTGCCAGCCTGGTGGCGCTGCTGGGCAGTTACATCGTTTATCGGTACCTGCCTGACCGGCAGTCCTGAGAGGAATCGCTGTTTATGCCTTGTTTGAGCGTTTATGCAGAAGATCACCCGCAGCAGCCGTACAAGGTCCTCGGTCTGCCCGAGCACATCAGCGCCGAGTTGGCGCGGGTCGGTGTGCACTATGCCCACTGTCTGCCTGAGCAGGCGCTGGGCGCTGCGCCTGCGGAAGCTGAAGTGGTGGCAGCCTATCAGGCGTCCGTGCAGCCACTGCGTGAGCTCAGCGGTTATCAGCAACTGCAACTGGTACGTGAGTCGGTACACACCCAGTGTCTGGATGAGCACAGTCATTCCGGGGCTGAAGTTCATCTGTTTGTGGCCGGGCAGGCGCTGATTGGTTTGCATGCGGCGGGTATGGTCTATGAACTGATTTGCGAGAAGGGCGACGCACTGGTGATTCCGGCCGGCACCCGGCACTGGTTCGACGGTGGTGAACCGGCGCACTGGGTGGCAATTCGCTTGCTGGGCAGTGCTGAGGATGCCAGCGTTAAGCTCAGTGGCGATCCGATTGCCAGCCGGTTCTCGCGGCTCTGACAGATCAGGTGGTTGCAGCAAGTAATCTCATACTCGTAACGGTGGGAAATGCTTTGCAGTTTCCCACCCTACGTGAACCTGAGGCGTGTAGGGCAGTTTGCCGAAACTGACAATTTCTCGTTGATTCGCGCATTACTTTACTCGGCAAGCGCGCCTAACATGCCTGGCTGAGCAGTATTTGTTGGTTGCTTGGCCAGCAGAACACCAATTGCATACTTCGTTTTCAGCCGTACCCAACGACGCTATTCCACCCAGCCAGAGCCATTCACCATGACTGAGTCATCTGATCTGTACGAACCTGTCAGCAGCCAGCAGTCTTTCCTCA
>DATMWH010000356.1:0-2769 GCA_035562615.1 Pseudomonas sp.
CGACCACCATTGTTGGCGCCGATCAGATCAGCATCCGGACTCTGGGTTGACCAGAGCAGCGAATAGTCCAGCTCCGTATCCAGCTGTGCTTCAACAGCACCGATATTGAACGGCACGCCCGCCAGGACCGGCTGACAGGCAACCAATAGCAGCAGAGCAAGGAGAGGGGGAGAAAAAGATGGATTCATCACGACCAGACAGATAACCGGCCGCCTCCCGATGAGACGGCCGGCCCAGTCTACCGCGAAGACGCTTACAACGAAGAAATCACCGAACTGCCTTCGGCTTTCCACTGCGCGATCTGCAGGCGAATCACTTTCTTGTCGAGTTTGCCGACGCTGGTCTTGGGCACTTCATTCACCAGTGCGATCGAACGCGGGATACCCCACTTGTTGATCCGGCCCTGTTCAACAAACGGCATCATGTGTGCCTGCAGGCCGGCCGCATCCAGCGTCTGCCCGTCACGCAGGACAATCAGCGCAAACGGCGCCTCACCCCAGCGCTCATCCGCTATGCCGACCACGGCCACTTCGCGCACCGCCGGGTGACGGCTGATCAGATCTTCCAGTTCCAGCGAGGAAATCCACTCACCGCCGGTCTTGATCACGTCCTTGATGCGGTCGCGGATCTCGATGGCGCCGCCGATGCCGATGGCCGCCACATCGCCGGTGTGCAGCCAGCCGCCTTCCCACAGTTCGGCGCTCTTCTGCGGCTCGTTGAAATAGGCCATGGTCAGCCAGGGCGCGCGCAGCACCAGTTCGCCCTGAGCGTGGCCGTCGTGTGGCAGGGACTTGCCCTCGGCATCGATGATCCGTGCCTGCACCAGCGGCACCGGCACCCCGGCCTTGAGCAGGCTGGCGGTGCGTTGATCTTCGCTGCCGGCCAGATCGCCGTCATTGAGGTAGGCCCCGGAGATGATCGGGCCGGTTTCCGACATGCCGTAGGCGGTGGAGAGGTGCATACCGCGTTCTTTGGCATTGAGGAACAGCGAGCGGTTCAGCGCCGAGCCGCCGATGATCAGTTTCCAGCCCTTGAAGTCGACGCCCTGCGCAGCCTTGGCGTTGAGCACCATCTGCAGGATGGTCGGTACGCAGTGGGAGAAGGTGACCTGTTCCTTCTGCCACAAGCCAACCAGCAGCTCCGGATCGTAGCGCCCCGGATACACCTGCTTGAGGCCGAGCATGGTCGCCGCGAACGGCATGCCCCAGGCGTGCACATGGAACATTGGCGTGATCGGCATGTACACATCGCTGTTGCCCATGATCCGGTTGCCGTCCAGCGAACCGAGGGTAGTGGCGACCGCCAGAGTGTGCAGAACCAGTTGCCGGTGGGTGAAGTACACACCTTTCGGGTTGCCGGTGGTGCCACTGGTATAGAAGGTGGTGGCCACCGAGTTCTCGTCGAAATCCTCGAAGTCGTAGCACGGACAGGCAGCCGCGAGCAGGTCTTCATACTCGCCGACCAGGTTGAACAGATCCGCAGTCTTTTCTTCGCCATCGGTCAGCAGAATGGTTTTCTGCACGCTGTGCAGGTGCGCCGCAATGCCATTGAACACCGGCACGAATTCGCTGTTGCACAGGACAAACTTGGCCCCGGCATGGTTCATGGTGTAAGCAATCTGCTCCGGCGACAGGCGGATATTGATGGTTTGCAGCACCGCGCCGAGCATCGGAATGGCGAACATGCACTCCAGATAGCGATGACTGTCCCAATCCATCACCCCCACCGTATCGCCCGCCTTGACCCCGGCCTCACTGAGCACATTGGCCAGGCGCGCAACGCGCTCGATCAGGGTCGGATAGGTGTAACGCAGCTTGTCGCGATAGACAATTTCACGGTCGCGCTCATAGCGAACGCCCGAGAGCAGCAGACTCTTGATCAGCAAGGGGTACTGGTAGGCATTCTCGGCCGGAGGAATAACGCGCGTCTGGAGCATGAGCAGTTACCTGTGGTTCTTGTGATTGGAATTGGTTACAGAAACGCGATGCTATATCACTTCCCGAAGCAGTGGTAAGCCGTTTATCAGCGTGACCATTTTTTAGCTTCTGGTCACATGTTAGGATTCAACCACAAATCCGGTTCCCATAATTTCCCTTGCAGAGGTATTTCCCGATGTCCGATATCGTTATTGTCAGCAGCGTCCGTACGCCCATGGGCGGCTTTCAGGGCAGCCTGTCGAGCATTGCCGCAGTTGATCTGGGCGCCATCGCCATTCGCGAAGCCATTGCCCGCGCCGGCATCCAGCCCGCCGATGTGCAGGAAGTGATCATGGGTTGCGTGCTGCCCGCCGGCCTCAAGCAAGGCCCGGCCCGGCAGGCCTCACTGAACGCCGGCGTGCCATCAGCCGCCGGTTGCACCACCATCAACAAGCTCTGCGGTTCGGGCATGAAAGCGGTGATGCAGGCGCATGACGCGCTCAAGGCCGGCAGCAACGAAATCATGGTCGCCGGCGGCATGGAAAGCATGTCGAACGCACCTTACGTGCTGCCGAAAGTCCGTACCGGTCTGCGTATGGGTCATGGCGAGGTCAAGGACCACATGTTCCTCGATGGTCTGGAAGACGCGCGCACTGGCCGCCTGATGGGCTCCTTTGCTCAGGATACCGCCGACCAGTACGGCATCACCCGCGAAGAAATGGACGCCTACGCCATCGAATCGCTCAAGCGTGCTCAGGCGGCGATTGCCGATGGTTCGCTGGACAGCGAGATCGTTCCGGTCACCGTGGCCGGCCGCAAAGGCGATGTGGTGGTGAAGGATGACGAGCAACCA
>DATMWH010000357.1:0-5385 GCA_035562615.1 Pseudomonas sp.
GAAGGTCAGCAGCAAACGCGGCTTGAGCGGGTCATCGACCAGCTTGCCGGCTTTGAGCAAGGCCTTGCGCAGGGGCGCCTCGAACATCTTGCAGAACTTCGAGAGCTCTTTGCCGTCATTGGTGTCCAGCACTTCCAGCCATAGGCTGCCGCATGCCGGGAAATCGGCCATGCACGCGAGCAAAACACTGATACGGTCTTTCTCCGGCAACTCGATAAACGCACCACGCGCCCACTGCCGGGGAAAGATCAGTTTGGCGAAACGCTGGGCTCGCATAAGCCTCTGCGCACCTTCGGGCTCGGTGCAGATGAACTCGGCAAATGCTGAATTGGGCTTGGCCTTGGCATAACCGGCAATTTCATGACGCGTCGCCACTTCACTGATTTCAGAGCAGACTTCACTCTCGAAACCCGGACGGCAATGCAGTAACAGGGTATTCACCGGCGCTGCTCCATTGATGTCATTAAAAGCGCCGGGGGCGCCTGATAATTGATAACACCGCCACACTCCACCCGGCTCGCCAGAGCCCAATGGATCAGCGGTTCGTCAGCCGCCAGAATCAGAAGTCGTCTTCGACGCGCCCACCGAGGATCTTGAATTCGCGGCTCTGCAGGAAAGCGTTGCGGATGAACACGTAGCGGTCACCGATTATCAACTTCTCTGAAGAAAGCAGGCCGGCGCGTGTCTGGACGACATCCAGCGCACGGATCGAATTGCGCAGCCTTACATCATCTATGTAGGCATAGGGCTCAACCCTGGCATCGGGAAACTTGGCCAAACCGTCGCGTACCGTGCTCGGCCCCAGCAAAGGCAGCATCAGGTAAGGCCCGCTATCAACGCCCCAGACCCCAAGCGTGATGCCAAAATCGGTCTGACTTTGCTGCAGATCCATTTTGGTAGCCACGTCAAAGAAGCCGAGCAGACCAAAAGTACTGTTGAACATGAAGCGTGCAGTGCTGACGCCGGCTTCATGGAACCGGCCCTGTAACAGGCTGTTGGTCAGGTTCTTCACCTCGCCAACGTTGTTGAACATGTTGCTGATTCCGTCTTCGACGGGATCCGGGGTAACCGTCTGGTAGCCCTGCGCCAACGGTCGGAGCGCATAGGTATCGATGGTGTCATTGAAGGTGAAGATCGGCCGGTTGAACGACTCCCAAGGGTCATCCTCCTCGCTGGCCAGAGTAGCGCCAGAGGCGCTTACCAGCGCACTCAACAGCAACAGACGAATGCCCTGTTCAAGGGTTTTGCCAAAGGGAAAACGCATTTCAACACTCCTGAGACGGTCGACGGCAAGCGCCTGAATATGGGTCACGCAGTCTTTGCAAGGGTTGGGATTATAGAAGCATGCCGGCGAAAATCGCAGCACTGTGCTGCTCTGGCGGTTAAAAAGCCATTTGCAAGCAGCCCGCATGATTTGGATCAGGCAGACACCGACAAGCTGAATTACCATTAACAACGACAGCTCTAGTCCGCCAACCGTTCATGAGGAACAAACCATGCCGCAAGCCCTCCACCAGCAATTGCAGCAGTTGCGCGACCAACTGGCCAACAATCCGCCGCTGAACGATCAGGAGCGCGCCTCGCTGATGGCATTGGTACGTGAAATTGAAGGCAATTTGAGCAAGCCCTCCGAACAGGAGCACAACGAGTCACTGGTCGACGGCGTCAATCTGGCGATTGACCGCTTTGAACTCAGCCACCCGACCCTGACGGCCACTTTGCGCAATATCCTGCAAAGTCTGGCCAATATGGGCATCTGAGGCGGACCAGAACTACTGCCGCACCAACCGCTGATTTTGCCAACGGACTGTATGGGTGCTGCGGTAAGGGTTTATATCCAGCCCCCCGCGGCGCACATACCGTGCGAAAACGCTCAGACGCTCAGGCTTCAACAGTTGCTGCAGATCCAGAAAAATCCGCTCGACGCATTGCTCATGGAAGTCTGCATGCTGGCGGAAACTCACCAGATAGGCGAGGAAACTCGCGTGATCAAGCGCCGGCCCGTGGTACTCGACGGCCACGCTGCCCCAATCAGGCTGTCCGGTCACCGGGCAGTTGGATTTGAGTAAATGGCTGTGCAGGCTTTCACTGACGACTTGCTGCTGATCAGCGCGCAGCAACTCCGGTTGCGGGTGCTCGTAGCGGCTGATGCTGATATCCAGATCATCAATGCAGCGACCGGGCAAGCTCGCCACCCCGTCGGCGGCTACTTCATCCAGGCTGCGTATACGCACCGCTACCGGCGCTCCGGCGCAGGCCGAGAGATCGCGCTGCATGACCTG
Organism: Pseudomonas sp.; assembly: GCA_035562615.1. Taxonomy (GTDB): domain Bacteria; phylum Pseudomonadota; class Gammaproteobacteria; order Pseudomonadales; family Pseudomonadaceae; genus Aquipseudomonas. The sequence goes on from DATMWH010000357.1 coordinate 2,283, forward strand.
CTGCAACTCGGCAGCGGAGGCAAACGGGCTCTGGTTCAACGAGTTGAGGTAGAGCTTGAAGGATTTTGACTCGATGATATGCGGGGAGTCCGCGGGGATCGCGAATTCACCGATAGCCACCACCGGCTTGCCAGACGGCAACAGCCAGGACAACTCATAACAATTCCACAGATCCACACCCTGATACGGCAAGTTGCCGGCGTGCAAACCCAGTTCAGCCCATTTGGCTGCGCGCGCAATCGGAAACAGCAGATCAGGCGCGTACTGGCTGATGTACTGGCTGGATTTTCCCAGTGGCGAGTGTTCGGCAGGATGCTGCATGGAATCGGGCCTGAAGGTTCGGAAAGGCGGCCATTATAGCCTCAAGCACCCTGCGTCAGGCCCGCGGCAAACTACTGGCGCATTCCCCGGCCGGAGATCATCAGGCGGATGCAGAACAGGTACAACAGGATCGCCGCCAGTGACATCAAACCAATGGCCACGCCGATATTGATATCGGACACACCGAGAATGCCGTAACGAAAGGCATTGACCATGTGCAGGATGGGGTTGGCCATCGACACCTTTTGCCAGAACTCCGGCAGCAAAGTGATCGAATAGAAAACGCCGCCCAGATAGGTAAGTGGGGTCAGCACAAAAGTCGGGATGATCGAAATGTCATCAAAGCTCTTGGCGAACACCGCATTGATAAAACCACCCATGGAGAATATGGCAGCGGTCATCAGCACCACCAGTGCGGTGACGCCAATGTGATGCACCTGCAAGGTGGTGAAAAACAGCGAGAGCACGGTGACGATCAAACCCACCGCCAGCCCGCGCAGCACGCCACCGGTAACAAAACCGATCAGAATGGTGTGCGGTGACACGGGCGACACCATCAACTCTTCGATGTTGCGTTGAAACTTGCTGCCATAGAAGCTCGACACCACATTACCGTAGGAGTTGGTGATCACCGACATCATGATCAGGCCCGGCACGATGAACTCCATATAGGTGAACGGCCCTACGCCGCCGATCTGCCGTCCGATCAGGTTGCCGAAAATGACGAAATACAGGGCCATGGTGATCGCCGGCGGCAGCAGGGTTTGCGGCCAGATCCGCATGAAGCGTCGCACTTCGCGGTAGACAATGGTTTGCAGCGCTACCAGGTTGTCACGCAACTCACTCATGATGGCTGTACCTTTGACAGATTCTTCTCTACCAGAGAGACAAACAGCTCCTCCAGACGGTTGGTCTTGTTACGCAAACTGAGCACTTCGATCTGCTGAGCCGCCAGCTGACGAAACAGCTCATTGACGCCCTGCGCCTTGTCCACCTGAACTTCCAGCGTTTGCGGATCGAGCAACTCGGTCCGGTAACCGCTCAGTGACGGTGCCAGTAACTGCGGAGACTTGAGATCAAGCAGAAAGGTTTCCGACTGCAACTTGAGCAGCAGGTCACGCATGCTGGTGTTTTCGACGATACGGCCCTGATCAATGATGGCGATATTGCGGCACAGCTGCTCCGCTTCCTCGAGGTAGTGCGTGGTCAGGATGATGGTCACGCCCTGCTCGTTCAGCTCGGTGAGAAAACTCCACATGGAACGCCGCAGCTCGATATCCACACCGGCTGTTGGCTCATCGAGAATCAGCAAGCGCGGCTGATGCACCAGCGCGCGGGCGATCATCAACCGGCGCTTCATACCGCCGGAAAGCATGCGCGAAGCTACGTCGTGCTTGTCCCAGAGCCCCAGCTGGGTCAGGTATTGTTCGGCCCGTTCACGGGCGAGCTTGCGCGGAATGCCGTAATAGCCCGCCTGGGTCGCCACAATGTCGAAGGGCTTTTCGAACTGATTGAAATTGAATTCCTGCGGAACCAGACCAATACAGCGCTTGAGTGCACTCGGATCACGGTCGAGATCATGCCCAAATACATCGACCAGCCCTGACGTCTTGTTCACCAGCGTGGAAAGAATGCCGATGGTGGTCGACTTGCCGGCACCATTGGGGCCAAGCAGGGCAAAAAAATCGCCTTCGGCGACATCCAGATCAATGCCTTTGAGGGCCTGAAAACCATTACCGTAGGTTTTGGTCAGCTGCCTTATGGTCAGAGCAGAGCGCATGGTTGGAGATACCGCAAAAAGTGGAACCCACTAAATAGGGGCGAAAGCGAAGAAATACAAGCCGCAACAGATCAGAATGATTCCTGTTCAAGCTCACTGCTCAGATCACCGCGCAAAAATGCCGCCTCAGAGGTGAACAGATGCGGGTAAGTGCTGCGCAAATGCTCAAAAAACAAGGTTTCCGGCAGATCGGCAAACTGCCCGTGATCGACCAGGTACTCCATGTAACGCTCACCTTGCTGATTGTGCGGATGAAAAATACTGTCGTGGATGCCATCAAACTCCAGGGGCTCGACCTTGAACAGGCGGCAGAGCGCCAGATTGAACGCAGGGGTGGCCTTGACCCAGCGCCCATCCAGGTACAACTCGGTGTAGCCGTGCATGGCAAACACTTCCGTGCGCAGCAACTCGATGAGCCTGGGAGTCGAGAGATGATTGCGCACATCCGCCAGACCAAGGCGCGACGGTATGCCGCAATGCCGGGCGCAGGCGGCCAGCAGAAGAGCCTTGGGCACGCAATATGACTCACCCTTCTCCAGGGCATAGCTCGCTTTCAGCGTTCGCGGGTCATTGCTGAACGTATACGGGTTGTAGCGAATCTCGTCACGCACGGCGTTGTACAGGGCAATAGCCTGCTGACGGGGATCACTGTCTGCGCCACGATGCAAATCGGCAAAGCGCATCACCAGCGGATGATCACTATCGATAAAGCGGGTTGCTTGAAGGTATTCGCGCATGATGACTCTCGCAGACAGAGGCCTGCAGTCTAACCACTCAGCGAGCAGACAGGCATGGCAATCCGGCCAAGCTGGCCGCGCGGAACGCCAACCAAGGCTGGTTGGCGATATACTCCGCCACCATTCTTACCAAGGAGCCTGCTGTGATCAGCCCCTATCTAGCCCACCACCTCTCCCAATTGCAGCACCTGCGCAGCATTCTGCTGGCACTGGGTGATGCCGAGCAGGTACCCGATGACACCCACGCCCTGTTTCTCGAGCGCTA
>DATMWH010000358.1:0-5445 GCA_035562615.1 Pseudomonas sp.
TTCCACGGATACTCAGTGACAATTACGATTTCCTGCTGGCCAATGCCCTGGCGGGCGTCGGGCTGCTGATTGCACCGTTATGGAGTGTCCAACCCTATCTGGATGCTGGTCAGTTGGTGCGCGTGATGCCTGAATACCAGCTGGACCCCGATGCCTTTGGCGATCAGATTCTCGCGGTGTATCCCAGCCACCGCCGTGCAACCCGCAAAGTGCATGCGTTCATCGAGTTTCTCAGCGACTTTTTGCAGGACCGCGGGGACGGTGTGGCGGTGCCTGCGGCCTGGAATGCCGACTAAACTGCTTCAGTGTCTTTTACTTGGGCGCAGCACTGGCTAAGCTCGGGTTTTTGCTCCTGCGTCGAGGATTCTTCATGCCCAACCAAAAGCCTGCTTCCGAGATCGCCGCAGCAATTCTCGATGGCTTTGATGATTACCGTGAGCATTTCCGTCAGATCACCAATGGTGCCCGTGTGCGTTTTGAAAAAGCGCAGTGGCAGGAGATTCAACAGGCGGCTGCCGAACGGATCAACCTGTATGAACTCAAGGTCACCGAGGTCAATCAGCGGCTGGCCAAGCATTTTCCTGCCGAACTGCTGCTGGATGTGGATCTGTGGCCGGTGGTCAAAAGCGCCTATATCAGCCTGATTGATCCGCGCTTTGACGATGAGTTGTCGGAGACCTGGTACAACTCGATCTTCTGCAGCCTGTTTCGGCATGACCAGATCAACGACGGCAACATGTTCGTGCACACCACGCGGCCAACCATGCGTACGTCCTCTCCGGCGCCGCAAACCCGGATTTATCACCCGCACGGCGATCTGCGCAAAGCACTGACGGACATTTTCGAAGACAACCGTTTTGAAGTCGGATACGAGAATATCGAGCGTGATCTGGTTCATCTGGAGAAGCAGTTGCGTGACAGCCTGCCTGACTGGGTGTGCAAGGACCCCGAGCTGTGCATCGAGCTGTTTGCCTCGCGGCTGTACCGCAACAAGGGCGCCTATCTGGTGGGCAGAATCTTCACCCCTGACGAGCAATGGCCGCTGGCGATTGCCTTGCTGCACCGCGAGGGGCTGGGCATTCAGGCCGATGCGCTGATTACCGACGAGGCGGAGGTGTCGATCATCTTTTCCTTCACACGCTCTTACTTCATGGTGCGGGTGGGTTATCCCGCTGAGTTCATCAGCTTTCTCAAGCGTATTCTGCCGGGCAAGCACATTGCCGAGCTATACACCTCGATCGGCTTCTACAAGCATGGCAAGTCGGAGTTTTACCGCTCATTGATCAACCATCTGGCCAATGTCGACGACAAGTTCATCATGGCGCCGGGTGTGCGCGGCATGGTCATGAGCGTGTTTACGCTGCCGGGCTTCAATACCGTGTTCAAGATCATCAAGGACCGTTTTTCGCCGTCCAAGAACGTGGACCGCGCCACGGTTCTGGAGAAGTACCGACTGGTCAAGCACGTGGACCGGGTAGGGCGCATGGCCGATACCCAGGAGTTTGCCGATTTCCGCTTTCCCAAGTCCAAGTTTGAGCCCGAATGTCTGGCTGAACTGCTGGAGGTGGCGCCATCCACGGTGGTGGTCGAGGGCGATATGGTGGTGGTGCGCCACTGCTGGACCGAGCGGCGCATGACACCTCTGAATATCTATCTGGAAAACGCCAGCCCGGCGCAGGTGCATTCCGCGCTGGATGATTACGGCATGGCGATCAAGCAACTGGCAGCGGCGAATATCTTTCCGGGTGACATGCTGCTGAAGAACTTTGGTGTGACCCGCCATGGCCGCGTGGTGTTTTACGATTACGATGAAATCAGCTACCTGACCGAAGTGAATTTCCGCAATATCCCCGAGGCGCGTTACCCCGAAGATGAAATGTCCAGTGAGCCCTGGTATTCCGTGGGCCCCAATGATGTGTTCCCGGAAGAGTTTCCGGCCTTCCTGTTTGCCGATATCGGTCAGCGGCGCCTGTTCAACAAGTTGCACGGAGAGCTGTTCACGGCCAAGTACTGGCAAAGCCTGCAGGATGCGATTCGCTCCGGCAAGGTGATTGATGTTTTCCCTTACCGGCGCAAGGAGTTGTCCGAAACCTTGCAATAAGGGTTTGTTCAACTCCGGTTGTGGCCTATGCTCAACTGGTCAAGTGCATGAATCCTCAGGAGCTCGTCCTATGATCATCAAGCTGAAAATCGCAATGCGTGACCTTCTCATGGCTTTCGGCCTGATCGAGTCGCCCGGGCTGCAGCCGGTACCTGTGCGTACCGAGCAGCCGGTGCAGCGGCGGCGCTGAGTGGCCCTGAGAAAGTAAAAAGCCCCGTTTTATCGGGGCTTTTTTATGAGCGCTGTGTGATGGGTATCGCTGTGCTCAACCGCATCCTGCGCTCTGTCTGCAACTTAGCTTTTCAGTGGGAATGAAATGACTGATCAGCTCAGGTAGCTGACGCCTGTCAGGTCCTCTGAAACGGCCCAGAGTCGCGCGGCCGTTTCGGTGTTGCGCGAGGCGCGATTGGATCCCACCTTGACCGGTGCGCCGCGCATCTGCTGAAACGAACCCGGGCCGCAGTAGTCCCCGCCCTGAATGTCGCTACCCAACGCCGCGTAAAGCGTCGGGAGTGCGCCGTCAGCGGCTGACTGGCCTACCAGCGGCATGAACATGCTGAGTATCTTCGGGAAATGCTGGGCCAGATTGGTGGCTGAAACACCTGGGTGAGCGGCTACCGAGAGCACTTTGCTGCCGCTTTTCTGCAACCGGCGATCGAGCTCGTAGGCAAACACCAGACAGGCGAACTTGCTCTGTCCATAAGCTTTGCGCTTGTTGTAGCCGCGGCTGAACTGCAGATCATCAAAGTGCATGCCACTCCAGTTGTGCGCCAGCGAACTCAGACTGACCACCCGTGATCCTGGGGTTTTTTCCAGCAGTGGCAGCAGCAGACCGGTCAGGGCAAAGTGCCCGAGATAATTGGCTGCCAGCTGACTCTCAAAGCCGTCTTCGCTGAGCGAGTAGGGCGGCATCATGATGCCGGCATTATTGATCAGCAGGTCCAGACGCTGGTGTTTGGCAGTGAAGTCTGCCGCAAATTCGCGCACCGATTGCAGGCTGCTCAGGTCAAGTTGCCGGCACTCCACCCTGGCCTGCGGAAATTGTTGGAGGATCTCCTGTCGGGCGGTTGCGGCCTTGTCGAGGTTGCGGCAGGCCAGTACCACGGTGCAGCCTTTGGCCGCCAGTTGCAGTGCAGTATTCAGGCCCAGCCCGATGTTGGCGCCGGTGATGATCGCGGTGCGGCCATCCTGCTGGCCGACTTGCTCGATAGTCCAGGTCATTGGGAGTTCCTTGAGGAGTTAAAACTCGCCGGCCAGGATAGTCAGCGATGCACTAGATGGCGACAATAAGCCATGGGAACCATGATCAACAACCAATCTGTGCAGGCCTGCAAGGCTGTGGCGCAGAGCCGACCATGAGAGCGCGCTGCCCGCAGTGTGCCAGGCCGTTATCCCATTGCCTGTGTGCGCTGATTCCGCAATTGCCCAGTCGCACCAGGGTGCTGATCCTGCAACATCCGCAGGAGGTTGGGCATGCGTTGAACACGGCACGTCTGGCGGCATTGGGTCTGCTCAATTGTGAGCTGCGTTGCGCCGAATACGTCGAGGAGCTGCCGCAGTTGCTCAGTGATTCGCGCTGGCACAGCTGTTTGCTGTTTCCGGGCGAGCAGTCTGTCGCGGTAGGTCGGTTCGCCACTGAATCAGCGGCCAAACCCTTGCAGCTGGTAGTCCCCGATGGCACCTGGCGCAAAGTGCGCAAGTTGTTGCATCTCAATCCAGCCTTGGCAGCGCTGCCGCGGGTGACGCTGGCCAGCGTATCAGCCTCCCGCTACCGGGTGCGCAAGGCTGCCATGCCGGGTGCGCTGTCGACGATCGAGGCCATTGTGCAGGCACTGGAAGAAGTGGAGGGGCATGGGCTTTTTCAGCCGTTACTGCGGCCCTTCGAGGCGTTGATCGAGGGGCAGATAGCGGCCATGGGGGAAGCGACCTATCAGCGTAATCATCCTTTGGACTAGCAGGCCGTTGAAAACGTAGGCGAGGCAGGCAAGACAAGGCAAAAGCGGCCGAAAAAGCGGAGTTTACGTGTTGTAAATGAGCATTTTGAGGCCGTTTTTAACGTAGGATTGCCCACGCAGGTAGTTTTCAACGACCTGCTAGCGCTCGCGCATGGCTTCCGAGCGAGCCTTGAGCACGGGTTTGAGCAGGTAATCGAGAACGCTCTTCTTGCCGGTGATGATGTCGACCGTGGCCACCATGCCCGGGATGATCAGCAACGGATGCTCCGCGCTGCCGAGGTGGCTTTTGTCGGTGCGTACCTGGATCAGGTAGAAGCTGTTGCCTTTCTCGTCGGTAATGGTATCGGCGCCAATCAGTTCCAGTTTGGCTTTCAGGCCGCCGTAGATGGTGTAGTCGTAAGCGCTGAACTTGACCATGGCACTTTGGCCCGGGTGCAGAAAGGCTACGTCCTGTGGTCGAATTCGGGCTTCGATCAGCAGGTTGTCTTCCAGCGGCACGATTTCCAGCAGGTCACTGCCGGGCTGAACCACGCCGCCGATGGTATTGACCTTCATCTGCTTGATGATGCCGTTCACTGGTGAAACGACCGTGGTGCGGCTTACACGATCCTGAATGGCCACGCTGGTGGCAGTGATTTTTTGTAATTCAGTACGCGCATCATTGAGTTCCTTGAAGGCGTCCGAGCGGAAGGCCAGCTCCGACTCTTCGATCCGGCGTTCGATTTCGCTGATGGCCGACTGCGCGCGCGGAATAGCCAGCCGGGTAGCGTCCATCGATCCGCGCATTTCCACCGCGCTGCGCTGCAGGCGCAGGATTTCCACCGGGGAAATGGCCCCGCTTTCAACCAGCGGCTTGGACATGTTCAACTCCTGCTGGATCAGCGACAGGCTGGAGCTGTACTGCGCCTGTTTGGATTTGAACTCGGCCAGTTCCTGCTGCTTCTGACGCAATTGCTCGCCGAGCACACTTTGTTCACTTTTCAGCCGCCTTAGCCGCGCTTCGTGCAGCGCCATTTCATCTTCGGCAAGGCGCGGCTGTACGCTGGAAATCGCTTCGGAGATTTGCAGCGGTTTGCCTTCAGCTTCTGCGGTCAGACGCTCGACGCGGGCGGCCAGGGCCATGCGGTCGGCTTCGGTTTCGCCCTTGTTGGACATGAAACGGGTGTCATCCAGACGCAGGAGCACATCACCTTTCTGGACGATTTGTCCCTCACGGATGAATATCTCGGAAACGATACCGCCTTCCAGATTCTGGATGACCTGCACCTTGCCTGCCGGAATCGCTTTACCTTCGCCGCGGGTCACTTCTTCAAGCTCTGCCAGATAGGCCCAGATCACGGCGATGATCAGCAGGCTGCAGGTAGCCCACACAGTGATACGGGCCAGTTT
>DATMWH010000359.1:0-6119 GCA_035562615.1 Pseudomonas sp.
CGGCCGCGCCGAGGATTTTCGCCTGCCGCCAGGAGTCACCGCATTGAAGGTGGATGCCGCGCGCAGCGGCAGCCTGTTTGACTGGGGCAAGCGTCTGGTGGAACTGGCCGAGCAGCAGCCGGAACTCTTCAACCACAGCCCAGAGCAGCGCGCTGCGGCTCATGCCGAACTGCTGGAGGTGTTGCTGGAAAGTCTGGCGATCACCCGCGATCACCAGCCGCAGCGTCAGGAGCGCACCCGCCAGACGCAGAGCAAAATCGTGCGCACTGCCGAGTGCTACGCCCTGGCGCATACCGATGAGCCGTTGTATGTCACTGACCTGTGCCGGGCCGCCGCCGTCAGCGAACGTACCCTCGAATATGCCTTCCGCTCCGTGATGGGCCTGAGCCCGACCGCCTACCTGACGCGACTGCGCCTGCACCGCGTGCATCAGGCGCTGCTGGCCGCCGATCCGGGCTCCACCACTGTGACCCATGAAGCACTGGAATGGGGCTTCTGGCATTTCGGCGAATTCTCACGCCTCTACAAAAAATGCTTCGGCGAACTGCCATCGGATACCCTGCGCCGGCCCCGCTGAACAGTCGTTTGGCTGCCTGCGGGGCACACGCCTCAGCCGTGGTACTTCTGCAGGGCCGGGCGCAGCGGCCAGCGGCTAGGCAGCAGGCGCAGTGGTTCGGCGAAGCGGCAACGCAAGATTCCTAGGCGCTCGATGCTGATGGCGATCTGCGCGCCCGGGTCAAGAAAGTCATCGTGATCAAACCCGGTGCAATCCGGAATGGTGCCCATGCCCATCACCGTGCCCGGGGTCAGCGGGCAAATCAGTCCCAGCCAGCCGAACACCGCTTCCACTGTGTGGCTGATCTCCGTGGTCGAGCCCTGAAAGCGCTGCGCCCCATCCACCGTCACGCTGACCGCCAGAGTGAACGGATTGCCGACTTCGTCGGCCGTCACCAGCCAGGGGCCGAGTTGGTTGCCGCTGGCCATGTCCTTGGTCAGACAGAAACCGCCGATAATCTCGGCCGCCTGCACGTCGCGGGCGGAGACGTCGTTGAAGATGCAGTAACCGGCCACCGGTTGCTGCGGGTTGCCGAAGACCACCGCCAGTTCCGGCTCGATGTCCAAGCGCGAGGTGTAAACCGGCCAAGGCACCTCGACGTCATCGCCGACGATCGAATTGAGATTGCATTTGTAATAGGACAGCCGCTCCGGTACCCCGGGAGTGGCCGCCGCGCGCGGCGCCAGCAGCATCTTGCGGAAGGCCTCGAGCAGCGGCGCGGTCTGCGGGTTGTCCTTTTCGTAGCGCAACAGGGTGTCAGCCGAATTGGCCAGATGGCGCGGGGTCAGGCCAAGGTCAAACAGTGCGCTGACCTCGATCGGGCTATGCAGGCGCACCGACTCCAGCAGCGGCTTTTGCGCGTCGCTCAGTTCGGCCAGATGCGCTTCGCCCCAGACCAGCAGGCTGCGTGCAGCTTGTTCGCTGGCCGGCAGGCCGGCGAGGTAGCTCTGGCTGTTGGCCAGAGCCGGATGCTGCTGGCCGCTGCCAGTCTGCAGGCTGGCGAAGGACACAGCGTGCACGCCGATCACCAGGCCGAAAGCGGGAGCGCTGGCGTCTACGGAAAAACGAATGAGCTTCATGGCGGAGTCTTCCTTATTTTTTGGGATGGGCCGTAGGGTGGGCTTCAGCCCGCCCTACGCGCACCCATACACAATGGCTCTGCGGCTGATCAGTCGACGAAGGCGACTACGCGCGCCGGAGCGGCGCTGCAATTGGCCAGCTTGATCGGGAAGAAACCGACCATGAAGCCGCTCAGCGGCAAGGCGCCAAGGTTGGTCATCTGCTGCACGATAAAGGCTTCGCGCTGGACGATGGCCTTGTGTCCGTCCCACAGCACTTGCTGGTCCTTGCTCTGCTGGAACTTTTGCGCCATCACGCCAAACGGCAGGTCCCAGCCCACGGCGTCGGTGCCGAGGATAGTGGCGCCCTGAGCGGTCAGGTGCAGGGTGCTGGCCCGGCTCATGCCCGGCTGCTGGTAATACTGCGGGTCGGTCATGGTGTAACGTTCCTGACCGGTGCGGATCAGCACGGCCTGACCCTGCTGGATCTTCTGGCCGGTAGCGGCCAGCGCGGCATCGAGCATCTCGATGGTGATTTCCTCGCAGGGTTTGACCCACGGGCGCACGTCCAGCACCAGCCCGGGACGATAGAGTTCATCCAGCGCGATATCGGTGATGGTGCGCGCCGGAGCACCGGCAATCTTCGAGCCGCTGTGCAGCGGCGCATCGACGTGGGTGCCGCAATGGGTGGACATATCGGTCATCAACTCTGCACCCCAGCCCTCGCCCTCCGGCAGGTCAGCGTGATTGCAGCCGAGATAACGGCAGAACTCGTCCGCGCCCTTTTCGGCGGGGTGATAGTACTCAATGGCTGGGGCGATGACCGGCGCCGCACTGGCTAGTGCCGGCGGCAGTTTGGCGCGATTGGCGGGGTCGAGGGTCTGAGTCAGGTCGATCAGGCGCATGGTCATTCTCCGGTGGTTGGTCGTAACACGCTTTCACTTAAGCCAAGCGTGCTGACGAGCGATGGTTCAATGTTGAGTCTATGGCGCGGTGTCCGCCGCTAACTATCGAAATTCCGCAAGCTTTTGCGGCGTGCATCAGCGCATTTCCCGGTGCACGCCCTCGGGGTTACTGGCCAGCGCCTCGACAAGGAAGCGTTCCAGCGGTTTTTCCGAAGCAGTCTTGGGGATCTGCTGCAGCACCTGAATATGGCTGGGCACGAAGTTGGCTTCCAGCCGTGCCCGGCAGATGCGGTACAGCGCCTGCACATCAAGCGGTACGGTTTGCCGGGGAACGACCGCCGCCACCACATCCTTCTCGCCCTGCACGCCATTGGCAGAAGGAATGCCGTAGACGTAGACGTCGTCGATTTCCGGCTGCTCGGCAATCACCTTCTCGATGAAGGCGCTGTTGATGAAGTCACCGTTGCGGCGGATACCGCTGCCCTTGCGGCACAGGAAGTACAGCCAGCCATCGCGGTCCTCGCGGACCTCGTCGCCCATGTGCAACCAGCCACCGGCGCACTTCTTGGCGCTGGCTTCGGGATTTCCGTGGTACTCGACCCGGAACGGCGTGCCGTCCTTGGGACGAAACAGCAGTTCGCCGACGCGCTCGCCATGGGCATCCTTCGGCACATCCGCACCGGCCTCGTCGACCAGCCGGTAATCCAGACTGGCCACCGGCTTGCCGATGCTGCCCACCGGACCAAGGCCGGGCGGGTTGCCGGTCAGGCCGCCCTCGGCGGCGCCGTAGAATTCATACAGGCGCACGTCGAAGCGCCACGCGAAGTCTTCCCAGATCGCCGCCGGCATGCCGGCCGAGATGATGCTGCGCACCGGGTTGTAGGTATCGTCAGCTTTTGGTGGCTCGGCGTAGATCGCCGTGGTCATGCCGCCGAGCAGGGTGAAGTTGGTGCAGCCGTACTGGCGGGTGATGTCCCACAAGCGTGACTTGCTGAAGCGCCGCGACAGCACGCAGGGAATAGCGTTGACCAGCGCCGTGCCGAGGGTGATCAGCTGGGCGTTGGCGTGGGTCAGTGAGAGCCCCGAGTACAAGCGGTCGTCGGTCTGAAAGCCGAAGAACGCCGGCAGCGAGCGGGCGGTCTCGACATAGCGCCGGTGGGTCATGACGATGCCTTTCGGGTCACCGGTGGTGCCGGAGGTGTAGATCAGCTCCAGCGCGCTGTCGGGGCTTGCGCCGGGCAACAGTTCGGGCTGCACCGGGCCAGCCGCCAGTTCGGCATAGGGCATGGCATCGATAGCGCGCAGTTGCTCGGCAGTGGCCTTGCCCTCGTCGGTGGGCAGGCCGATGAGCCACTGCAGGCTGGCGATCTGCGCGCGCACGGCGCTGACTTCGGCCAGCGCGTAGTCCCCGGCGACCACCGCCTTGCAGCCGACCGAGGCGAGCATGTAGACCAGTTTGTCGCCCTTGGTACGCGGATCGATCGGTACCAGCGTCAGATCCAGCAGCGAGCCGGCGACCATCAGCTCGACGAACTCGGCATGGTTGGCCAGCAGTGTGCCGAGCTTGTCGCCCGGGCGCAGGCCAAGCCGGTGCAAGCCGCTGGCCAAACACTGGCCCTGCTCCCACAACTGGGCAAAGGTGCGCGTTTCGTCGGCGCGCACACCGGCACCCTCGACCGTCAGCACGGTAAAGTCCGGACGGGTCTCGGCCTGGTGCTGGATCACTCCAGCCAGAGTCAGCGGGTCGTGCCGGCGCATCTCAGTTTTCCCGGGTCAGCAAGCTGACCACCGTGGCTGCGGCATCGGTGCCGATGGCACCGCCGCCGTTGTGGGCCAAAGCGATGCGTGCGCCTTGCACCTGACGCTTGCCGGACTGGCCGCGCAGTTGTTCGGTCAGTTCGACAATCTGTGCACAGCCGGTGGCACCGACCGGATGGCCCTTGCGCAGCAGGCCGCCGGAGACATTGACCGGGATGCGCCCACCCAGGTAAGTGGCTTTGCTTTCGATCAGTTGTGCTCCCTCCCCTGCCGCGCAGAGTCCGAGGTATTCGTAAGCAGCTATTTCCGACGGCGCCGAAGCGTCGTGCAACTCGACGCAGGACAGCTCCTGCGGGCCGATGCCAGCAGCCTCGTAAACCTGCTGGGCAGCCAGCGCGCCGACCGACTCGCCCGGCTCAGTGAAGTCCCAACCCGACACCAGCGCCGAAGCGGCCACCTTGATCCGCTGGCTCAGGCCCAGCTCGCGGGCCTTGCGTTCACTGACGATGATCACCGCAGCGGCACCGTCGCCAATCGGCGAGCACATCGGCAGGGTCAGCGGATCGATGATCGGGCGCGCGGCCAGTACCTGCTCGACGGTCATCAGTTCCTGGTACTGAGCGCGCGGGTTCATGCTGCCGTGGAAGGAGTTCTTCGCCGCGACCATGGCGAAATGCTCTTGGGTACTGCCGTATTTCTTCATGTGCTTCTTGGCCATCACCGAATAGATGTCCATGAAGATCGAGCGGTTAACGCCCACGCTAGAGGCATCGAAGGGCTCGCCGATTTCTAGGGCGATGCGCTTGACCACGTTCACCGCGCCATCCGGATCCTCGATATCCACCGCACTGGAGAAGGCGCCCAGACTCTTGCTCTTGTCCTCGTGGTAGAGCTTCTCGCTGCCGCAGGCCAGCACGATGTCGTAGAAGCCGGCAGTGACCATGGCGCAAGCCTGCTGGAAAGCGGTAGAGGAAGAGGCGCAGGCGTTCTCGACATTGACCACCGGAATCTTGCCGATGCCCATGTTGCGCAGCACCACTTCGCCGCGAATCATTTCCTGACCGGTGACCACGCCGGCGGCGGCATTGCCCATCCACGCCGCCTGGATCGCCGACTTATCGAGACCGGCATCAGCCAGCGCCGCTTGAATGGCTTCACCGGCCAGACCTTTGAGGGTCTTGTCCAGGTGCTTGCCGAACTTGGTCATGCCGACGCCGGCAATGTAGGCATTCATTTTCATCAGGAGGGCTCCTTTCAGTGGCTAATTGGGTATTCGCATGGGGCGCAGCTTCCGCTGGATGAGCACCGGGAAATATCGAAAATCCGCAAAGTTGCGAGGCACAAAAGGAGAAGGTCGATCTATTTCATATCTGCTGATATGCGACAGCCAGCAAGGGCCATAAAGGAGAAGAAGCAAACATCGCGCTGTCAGGATGCTAGGAAAAATGAAGTTTTCCTATGGGGCGAAGGCGCTCAGGACAAGGCGCTATTTTTGATGCGCATGAGGAATAGTAGCCCTCACCTCTGCACTGAGAGATGGGCTGGCTAGCGCCGGGCCGAACGGCGGATCAGGATAATGACCGGCAGCAGACCCACCAGCACCAGCGTCAGCGCCGGCAATGACGCGCGCGCCCATTCGCCCTCGCTGGTCAGCTCGAACACCCGCACGGCCAGCGTGTCCCAGCCAAACGGCCGCAACAACAGGGTGGCCGGCATTTCCTTGAGCACATCGACGAACACCAGCAGTGCCGCCGCCAGCGTGCCGGGCAACAGCAGTGGCAGATACACCCGGCGCAGCAACTGATTGCCACTCACGCCAAGGCTGCGCGAAGCCTCCGGCAG
>DATMWH010000360.1:0-1682 GCA_035562615.1 Pseudomonas sp.
TGCTGACCTTTGCGCTGGTGATGCAGTACATGAATTCACCGGATTGCCCCTGGCCGGCACTGGGCACCGTCCATCTGGCCAACGCCATCGAGCAGACGCGCAGCCTTCACGCAGGCGACCGGGTGCGGGTGGAGATGGCGACCGGTGAGTTGTTCGCCCATGACAAAGGTCAGGGCTACACCCTTGAGTTGCGCATCCTGCGTGCTGATGAACTGGTCTGGCGTGCCACCCAGAGCCTGCTGCGCCTCGGCGTGAAGCAACCGGGAGGTGACGCGTATGCCGCTCAGCTCGGCGAGTTCGCGCCGCTGTCCTGTCAGGCCCAGTTCAATGCCGCCGCCAATATTGGACGGCGCTACGCGGCAGTCTCCGGTGACCGCAATCCGATTCATCTGAGTGCGCTGTCGGCCAGATTGTTGGGCTTTCGCCGGGCCATTGCCCATGGCATGTGGAGCAAAGCGCGGGCCTTGGCCTGTGTGTTGCCGCAGCGGCCACTGGAGCAGGCAATGGTCGCCGTGGAGTTCAAGACGCCGCTGTTCCTGCCTTCTCAGCCGACCCTGTGGACGAACGGGTCGGCGCAATTTGAGGTCCGCGACAGCAAAGGGCAGAAGCCCCACCTGCGCGGCCAGCTTGATTACTGATAACCCTGTCACTGATTACGTGAGGTAAACCCTATGAGTACTGTCCGTCGCGTCGCCATCCTGGGCGGCAACCGCATTCCCTTCGCCCGCTCCAACACCGTGTATGCCAAGGCCTCCAATCAGGAGATGCTGACCGCCACCCTGCAGGGGCTGATCGACCGCTTCAACCTGCATGGCGAGCGTCTGGGCGATGTGGCCGCCGGTGCGGTGATGAAGCATTCGCGGGATTTCAATCTGGTGCGCGAGTGCGTGCTCTCGACCACCCTGTCGCCACAGACGCCGGCGTTCGATCTGCAGCAAGCCTGCGGAACGGGTCTGGAAGCGGTGATGCTGGTGGCGAATAAAATTGCGCTGGGGCATATCGACAGCGGCATCGCAGGCGGCGTGGATACCACCTCGGATGCGCCGATCGCGCTCAACGAGAAGATGCGCAAGATCCTGCTGGAAGCCTCCCGCGCCAAGACCACCACCCAGCGGCTGGCCGCCTTTTCCGCCTTCCGCCCGTCGATGCTGGTCAGCCCCTCGCTGCCGCGCAATGGCGAACCGCGCACCGGACTGTCCATGGGCGAACACGCCGAGCAGATGGCGCAGGAATGGAAAGTCAGCCGTGAAGCGCAGGATGAGCTGGCGCTGAAAAGCCACCAGAATCTGGCGCGCGCCTACAACGATGGCTTCTTCACCGATCTGCTGACGCCGTTCAACGGCGTGAGCAAGGACAACAACCTGCGTGCCGATCTGACTATCGAAAAACTGCGAACCCTCAAGCCAGTGTTCGACAAGAAAGTCGCACCCGGCCAAGGCACGCTGACCGCCGGCAACTCCACGCCGCTGACCGATGGTGCATCAGCCGTGCTGCTGGCCAGTGAAGAGTGGGCCAAGGCACGCAATATTCCGGTACTGGCGTACATCACCTTCAGCGAAGTTGCCGCTATCGACTTCTTCAACGAGAAGGAAGGCCTGCTGATGGCGCCGGCCTATGCCGTGCCGCGCATGCTCGAACGTGCCGGTCTGAAACTGCAGGATTTCGACTTCTATGAAATCCAC
>DATMWH010000361.1:0-2924 GCA_035562615.1 Pseudomonas sp.
CGGCTGATGCGTTCGCTGAAAAGTCTGCTCGGCTCCAGCCTGCTGAAAAGCGAAACCACCGTGCTCGGCAGTTCGATGCCGTTCAAGGAATTACTGCGCCTGTTCATTGGCCAACTCAAGCAGCGTGCCGAAACCAGTGCCGGACAAAACTTCGAGCAAGTGGTGATCGGGCGGCCGGTATTTTTTGTCGATGACGATCCTGCCGCAGACCAGGCCGCACAGGACATGCTCAGCGAAGTCGCACGCACGCTGGGGTTCAAGGAGGTGTCGTTTCAGTACGAACCGATCGCCGCCGCCTTCGATTACGAACGCACGATCACACGCGAAGAGCGGGTGCTGATTATCGACATCGGCGGTGGTACGTCGGATTTCTCGCTGGTGCGCCTGGCTCCCGAGCGCCGCGAAGTGGCAGACCGGCAAGCCGACATTCTGGCCACCGGCGGCGTGCATATCGGTGGTACCGACTTCGACAAGCAACTCAGTCTGCATGGCGTGATGCCACTGTTTGGCTGGGGCAGCCGGATGAAGAGTGGCGCGCTGATGCCGACCAGCTATCACCTGAATCTGGCGACCTGGCACACGATCAACGCGGTATACGCCCGCAGCAGCCAGCTGGCTTTGCAGAACATGCGTTACGACATAGTCGACGAGGCCGGGATCAACCGCTTGTTGCGCCTGATCGAGCAGCGCGCCGGGCATTGGCTGGCGATCCAGATGGAAGCCGGCAAGATCGCCCTCACCCAGAACCATCAGCACCGCATCGACCTCGCACGCATCGAGCCCGGCCTGCACGCGGAACTCAGCCGCGGGCTATTCGACAGCGCCATCGAAGCGCTGCTGCAGCGCATACGCGAGAGCATCAGCCAGATGCTGGGAACGGCCGGCATGGACGCAGATCAGGTCGACACCCTGTATTTCACCGGCGGCTCCAGTGGCGTTCCCGCCTTGCGCCAGAGCATTGCGGCGATGCTGCCGCAAGCGCGACTGGTGGAAGGCAACCTGTTTGGCAGTATTGGCAGCGGGCTGGCCATCGAAGCGAAAAAACGCTACGGCTAGTTTGGCCGCGGCTCCTGTTTGATGTGCCCCAGCCAGCGCGACTGCAGGCGCGCCACCGTACCGTCGCGGCGTAGTTGTTCCAAGGCCTTTTGCCAGCGCAGCGCCACTTGCGGGTTGGTGGCGGGTGAAAAAACCAGATATGACGAGTGTTCCATGAAACTGAACTGCGGAACCACGTCAGCCGGTGTCAGGTCGGCCAGGGCCAGCACATTCGGCAGGGTGACATCGCTGGCGGCGAGCAAATCACTGCGGCCATTGCGAAACATGTTCATCATGATTTCCGGCGACGTCACCGTATAGATGTCGTCGAAGCCCTGGCTTTGCAGGTACTGCACGCTGTACCAGAGGCGTGGCATGACCAGCTTGTGCTGACGTGCATCCGCCAGGCTGTTGATCTTCAAGGGCGAGCCTTTGAGGGTATAAAAACGGTTCTGACTGCTGACAAACGGCCCCACCCACTGGAACAGAGGCTCCCGCTCGGCAATCCGGCCGACCGAAAACAGCCCGGTGTTGGCTTGCTGCTGCGCCAACCCGTAACCCCGCGTCCAGGGTACCGACTCGATTCTGACCGGGTCACCGGTCAGCTGACTCAAGGCCTGCACCAGTTCTACCGAGTAACCGGTGAGCTGGTTGTCACGGGTGAAGTTCAGCGGCGGCCATTCTTCGGTGTACAACTGGAGTTCTTCGGCAGACAGGTGCAGGTTCGGGACACTGATCAACAGCATCAGCAGGAATCGGTAAAAGCTGCTGACAGGTCTTTTCGAGTTGATCATCACGCACCGCAATTCGCGCAAGCCATAAACACGACCACTATAGCCAAATCAGAACTTATATGTAGCTGGTTACACAATATCCAGTGGATTGATGCAACCACGCTCAGTTGCCACCACTGACCACCAGCGTAACCCCCAGTGCGGCCGCCAATGCAAAAGGCAGCAACAGGGTATCCAGCAAAAAACTCATAGGCAGATCAGCCCCGGGATAGGCCGGCGGCTGCGCACCGAAGCGCTCCTGCGCGCAACAGCCGTCATTCATCGCATACAGGTTCAGGCGTGTACCGGCGTAGACATAGGGCGGATCGGCTTTGTCCGAATTGAGCATATTGAAGGTGCCACAACCGCTGCAGGTCAGCGCCAGCAGCAGACACAATGCCCGTCTACTGTTACTCATCCCCGCCCAGATGATGCTCGCCCCAGCGTGGCAGCATGTCCTGCGGAATGTTCAGGCAATTGAGGATGCGCGCGACAACAAAGTCGACCAGATCATCAATGGTCTGCGGCTGGTGATAGAAGCCCGGCGCGGCCGGCAGGATGGTCACGCCGAGGTTGGACAGTTTGAGCATATTCTCCAGATGAATGCTGGAAAACGGCG
Organism: Pseudomonas sp.; assembly: GCA_035562615.1. Taxonomy (GTDB): domain Bacteria; phylum Pseudomonadota; class Gammaproteobacteria; order Pseudomonadales; family Pseudomonadaceae; genus Aquipseudomonas. Next base: position 2,428 of record DATMWH010000361.1, read on the forward strand.
ACTCGCGCGGTACCAGAATCAGCTGGCGGCGTTCCTTCAACGCCACATCGGCCGCGCGCTCGATCAAGTTATTGCAGGCGCCGGTGGCGATCGCCGACAGCGTGCCGGTGGAACAGGGCACCACCACCATGGCAGTCGGCGCGCCGGAACCGGAGGCAGCCGGCGCCATCCAGTCTTCCTTGCCAAACACACGGATCTGCCCGGCGGCCGCCCCGGTGTACTCGCTGAGAAAGGCCTGCATGGCCTGCGGTTTGCCCGGCAGGATCACGTCAGTCTCGGTGGCCATCACCAGTTGCGCCGCCTTGGAAATCAGGAAGTGCACCTCGCGGTCTTCCTGCACCAGACAGTCGAGCAGGCGCAAGCCGTACTGGGCGCCGGAGGCGCCGGTCATGGCCAGGGTGATGCGTTCAGGACCGTTCATGAATTCACTCTCACTGCTGTTGCGCTTCCAGCTCGTAGGATGGGTTGAGCGAAGCGATACCCATCGGCCTCGACTC
>DATMWH010000362.1:0-3245 GCA_035562615.1 Pseudomonas sp.
TGCTCCCAGTTGTCCCGCCACGCCCCATGAGCTGTCTAGGCTCAGATCAGTGGCGCCAAGTGCCTCATACTGCGAACTCAGGTCTTCGTCGAAGAAAACCGTGTAGTTAAGGCCAATGCCGGCGTAAGGCTGGAACTTGGAAGCCGGATCCATTGGGTAGTACTGCAACGACAGGGTTGGTGGCAGATGAGACACATCGCCAATTTTGCCATTCAACGCAGCAGCACTGCCTTTCATCTTCACTTCATGTGTGAACGGGGTGGCAGCCAGCAGTTCCAGGCCGAGATGGTCTTGCAGCATATAGGCAAACGTCAGGCCCAACTGGGTATCGCTGCCAACATTGACATCACCAGGCAAGCTGCCTAGCGCGCTATTGGTCAGACTGCTGCTATCGCTGTTCGGATCAACGACTGCTGCGCCCGCACGAACAATCACATCCCCTTCCTTGTAGGCGTGAGCCAGTGGTGAAACCAGCGCTGCAGCAAGCAGCGATACAGCAAAAATGGACTTGCGCATGGTGAACTCCCGAGGGGTCTAATAATGTTGGCAGAGGTAATGCTAGATGTTTCTGCCACTCAGGTTTTGACACAGCTCAAAGGAATTTGCATTTCGCCGTTGGTTAGCGGGCTTTGGCCTATTCCGCCGTGGACTGATAGGTGTACACGGCGTCGGCAGTCATCTGATAGCCGGCTTCGGCCAGTTCGCTGCTGGTGCTTTCGACTTTCAGCGGGCCCTGAATCCAGAACGGTTCATACAGGGCGTCCAGCATGACCCCCTTGGGGTATTTGACCAGCACGATCTGGTTGGACGGCGGTGGCGGCACGTGGATGCAGGCACCAAAATAGGGTACCAGCAAGAATTCGGTGACCTTGCCTTCATCGGTGACATCCAGCGGTACGATGTACCCCGGCAGCTTCACCATTTCACCGGCCAGCGTTGATACCACGGGCGCCGCTGGCGATTGCTGGGCGGCGGCAGGGGCCATTTCTGCGGACAATGTATCAGCCAGTTTGGACAGGTCATGGATGGGTTGACCAGCCACCTCCTGTGCCGGTGCATCGGGCGGAATCATTTCACTCCAGGTCAGCTCCCTGACGTCAGCTGCCCATGACGGGCTGGCACAGACGAGCAGCAAGGCAAGCAGTTGGCGGCGCATGGAGAACCTCATAGGCGAATGGACAGTCCGTCGGACAGCGACTGACGGTAAGCGCGCCATGCCGGCAGGCTGCCCATCAGCAGGGCGGCGGCAAGAATACCGCCAAGCAGTGACCACTCATAGCGGCTTGGCAGGTTCAATGGCAGATACAGCCCATAGTTGGCCTGCACGTAACCTTGGCTGGCGGCGATGCCCAGATACAGCAAGATCAGACCGGCAGCTACACCGGCCAGCGACAGGGCAAAAGCTTCGAGTACCAGCAGGCTGGCGATGTGCCGGGGCCGCGCGCCAACCGAGCGCAGGATGGCCATTTCACGGCGGCGCTCGTTGAGGCTGGTGAGGATTGCGGTCAGCATGCCGATCAGGCCGGTCAGGACGACAAACAGTGACACCACGAACAGCGCCTTTTCCGCCGTACCCATCAGACTCCAGAGTTCTTGCAGGGCCACGCCGGGCAGAATCGCCTGCAAGGGCTCACCGCTGTATTCGTTGATCTGGCGTTGCAAGGTGAAGGTGGCGATTTTGCTGTTCAGGCCCAGCAGCACGGCTGTGATGGCAGTGGGTTGCAGATCCATGCTGCGCGCGGATTCGGCGCTGACACGGCCCGCGCCGCGGGCGGGGATGCCGTTTTGCCAATCGACATGCAGGGCTTGCATGCCGGGCAGCGAAATATGCAGGGTGCGATCCACTGGGGTGCCAGTGCGCGCCAGAATGCCGCTGACCTTGAAGGGCTTGTCGTCATGCCTGGTCAGGCTGACTTCACTGACCCCATGCGCCAGCACCAGTTCCTGCCCGATTGTGTAATGCAGCGCGGCGGCTACTTCGGCGCCCAATACGACGTCGAACATGTCGGCAAAGGGCTTGCCCTGTGCTAGCTGCAGTGACTGTCCGCGGCCAAAGCGGTAGTGCTGGAAGTAGCTCATGTCCGTGCCCATGACGCGATAACCGCGATGGGAGTCGCCGAGCGAGATCGGGATCGCCCATTTCACTTTGGGGTGGCTGGCCAGCCATTCAAAGCTGCTCCAGCGGATGTTGTTGGTGGCGTTGCCAATGCGAAATACCGAGTAGAGCAACAGATTGACCGATCCGGAACGGGCGCCGACGATCAGGTCGGTGCCGCTGATGGTGCTGGCAAAACTGCTGCGCGCTTCGGTTCGGACGCGCTCCACGGCCAGCAGCAGGCAAACGGAAAGGGCGATGGCCAGAACGGTCAGCAGGGCAGTAAAGCGGCGATTGTTCAGGCTCGCCAAGGCCAGGCGCAGTAGGTGCATCTCACGCCTCCAGTGCGCGACTGGCGCGGTTGAGGTCGCTCAGCGACAGGCTGTGATCGAACAGCGGTGCCAGGCTCTGGTCATGGCTGACGAACAGCAGGCTGGAACCTGCCTCGCGGCATTCGGTAAACAGCAGCTGGATAAAGGCTTCACGGCTATCGGTGTCCAGCGCCGATGTAGGCTCGTCGGCGATCACCAGTTCGGGCTGGCCAATCAGCGCGCGTGCGGCGGCCACGCGCTGTTGCTGGCCGATGGACAGCGAATCAGCCCGGCGTTGCAGCAGCTCGTTGCCAATACCCAGCTGTGCCAGCAGACGTGTTGCGGCTTGCTCGATGCTGCCGTGGCGCTTGCGGGCCCGCGCTGCGCGGGGCACAGAAAAGCGACAGGGCAGCAGCACGTTTTCCAGTACCGGCAAAAACGGCAGCAGGTTGAATTGCTGAAAGATGTAGCCGGTGTGGTCGACGCGGAAGCGGTCTCGGGCGCTGGAAGACAATTGGCCCAGATCAGTGCCCAGCAGTCTCACGCTGCCACGGTCAGGCTTTTGCACCCCGCCCAGCAGCCCGAGCAAGGTGGTTTTGCCGCTGCCGCTGGGGCCTTTGAGAAACAGGCTGACACCGTGCGACAAGGTGAACGAGGGGATGTCCAGCAGTTCAGGCTGGCCAGGCCAGGCAAAGCCGAGCTGGGTGATTTCGATCAGGTCAGGCGACATGGTAATTCGCAGGTGGATAATCAGCCGACAGCATAAGCAAGATTCTGCAGCTTGTCGGCTGCTGGGTTCGGTTAAGGGCGCGAACGGTGTTTCGTTGGCTTTAGAAGCT